>NZ_LUUK01000041.1 GCF_001644025.1 Methylomonas koyamae | reverse complement strand
CCGACGTGCTGGTTGATAACCCAGACGGTTTCCGATTGCGGGTAGGGACCGATGAAGCAATCGACGGGATCGCCGTCGGCGCCTTTGGTGCCGGAGAAGTAGCCGTAATGCGCCGCCAGCCTGGAAGACCAGCGCTGACCGGTTTTCGGATCGATACCGGTTCGATAACTGTTTCGCGGCTGCTCGATCGCAACCGGCATGCCGTAGATCGAGACCCGGCCGATCTTGTAATTGCCGGCCAGGCATTGCCGATCGGTCGGCGTTGGCCGCTGGTTGTGGCCGAACGCGCCGTCTTGGGCGGCGTTTTCGATTTTTGCAAAGGCGTCCGCGTTCATGCGGCGTCGTTCTGGTTGGGTGTGGCCGGGGTATCTTGGTCCGGCGTGCTGGATTCGCGCTTGTCGGCGTGCTCAATCTCGATTCTGTTGCGCCATTTGTCAGGCTGGCGGTTTGTCAGCCAGAAAATGCAGGCATCGGTATCGGGCGGCATTTCGCTGGTGACGGTGACCGTTTCGTAAGACGTGACTTCGCCGGCTGGGTTCTTGATTTCCCGCGTGGTGACTTCGGTGCAGGGGTAACCGGTGCCGCGCCGAAACAGGCTGTTAGCGACTTCCGCGTCGGCCAGGATTTTTCCGCGTTTGATCGCGTCGGCAAATTCCGGCCGATGTTTAGTCCAGCTTTTGACAGTGGCCGCCGGGACGTTGAAAAATTCGGCGAGTTGGTCCTCTGTCGCGCCCAACAGGGTGTAATTGTGGGCGAGCTGAACGTATTCCGGCCTGTAGCCTCTCGGGCGTCCGCCTTTTTTGGTGTTTTCGGTCATGGTGGTGAAGTCAAAAGGGTTATTGGAGGGACTGGCGCAGTTCGGCCAGTTCGTTGGCGTTGTGCTTTGCGTCTTGGCGCAGTTGGCAAACTAAGCGATCGAGCTTGGCGCCGCCGGACATGTCGTCGAAGTCGGGGTTCAGTTGGCGAAACCGGTCGAGGGCCTGCTGGATTTCCTGAGTTTTTTCCGCAAAGCGCTGGGTCTGTTTGGCGATCTGGTTAACGGTATCCACCAGGCGGCGGATGTCGGCGATTTCGTTGGCGATCAGGTCGGTCAAAAGGTCCGCAACCTGGTTTTCGCGGGATTGCTTGACGTCGCGTTGCGGATAGTTCGAGAAGCCAAATAGGAAGTCTGCGCTGACCCCGTAATTTAAAACGGCCGGGACGAGAACCTTGGGCTGGATGTAGGCGAGGCTTTCGCACGTTGGCGATTCGATCTTGCTCAGACGGGACGAATTGGCAAATCCGAATAGTGGAGCGGCTTCAATTTGCTCCAGGCCGCACAGTTCGCGGGCCTGGAGCATCCGCGCGCCGAAATTCAGCGACATCGCGTGTTTGAATTCTTCGGGTTTTAAATTGGTATAAGAAATAAGCATTTATGCCTAAAATCGGTGGTTTTTAGGCATTTAATCATGGGTTTTTTGCTAAATTCGCGGCGATTTCCAGGTTTAATCGCGGTTGAATTGTTAGTTCGAGCAGCTAGTGCTGGATGGGATTAATCGCCAGAGACGATCGGGATCGTGATGTATTCCATTGCAAGCATGATCCAGAACGTCAGGCTCAAGGCGTACGGGAGTAGCATAGTGATCAGCACCACCCATCCCCAAAAAAGTCGGTATTTGGGGGGCTGCAAGACGCCTGCGCTGAAGGACGCCTCTTGATAATGGGTGACCAGTTGCGAGATTCGGATTTCCGCCAAACCGAACATGACGGAAAGTGCGATGCCGGCGATAGTGACTAAGAGCTTTTGATGGCACAGATGAACGAAAGCCGACCCGGCTTTCGAGAAGACAAAGCCGACCAACGCTCCGAGAATGGCGGTAAACACTGTGAACATGGCGAACCGCATATTACCGTAATGGCGCGCGGTTTCACTGGCGCCGGTGCCCGCAGTCCCCGTTGGTTCTGATTTTGGATTGCGGCGAAAATCCCTCATCCTTTATTGCAGCCGTGCGGAATATGCCAGGATGCGGCGGGTTTATCGTGTTTGGCGTAGGCGTAGACCGGTATCTGGCAAAGTAATGCAAGGCAAATGCGGCCAAGCAGCATAATTGATGGGGTCGATTTTGTCATTGCTCAGCTCGTTAGGAATGAGTGGGTATTTTGGGGCTGATGCAAGGTCGAACATATCATAGGAGCAGCCGAATTTAATTTAGCTTTAAGTAGGGAAAAATCAAACGGTTGAAGCCTGCTTTTTGCTGATCGGATGAGCTACATTGATTTTTCTTGCCGCAGAAACAGCCCGCAGAAGCCGCGCCCCGGCCGGCATGTCGATGAAGCCCGCGTTCGCCTTTTGGAAAGCCTCGAAGGCCATTACGATTTCGGAGAGCGCCGCTTGCGCGTGGCCGTTGATTTCGTCCGCCTCAGCTTGGCGGGCGACGAGCTCGGCGTAGTGTTTTAGGTGGATGCGCTGCAGGCCGGCCAACAGGTCGCGGCCGGCGTCTTCTTTTTCCCACTCAACGAGCCCCAGTAGCCAGTCTGTCGAGACGGAATACGTCTCGGCGGCGGCTTTGAGGAATTTGATTGGTAGGGGATTAAGCCGACCGCTTTCGGCGTCGATCAGTGCTTGAACCGACGTTCCCAGGAAGGGAGCGGCATGCATTTGCGTTACTTTTAGGGATTCTCGCGCTTCTTTGAGGCGTGCGCCTACCACTTTCAAAATCGCGATTTCAGTTTTGTTGGTGTAAATGATTTTGGGGTTGGTCATTATTGCCGGCGCGGGCTAGTTGGATTGAGGGCGGCGGGCCGCCCATTCATGAGCCTAGTGAGTGACCTCGGGCATTGTTTCTAAATCGGTGGCAATGGGTTCATCGATTTCATCGGCAATCGGCTGAATGTGGAAGTTGTTTACGAGCCATTCGGCGACGGTTTCGAGGTCGGCTAGGTGGTTTTGGATTTGGTTTAGAAGATTTAGGTTGGTTTCCGGGCTGATGACCACGCCGCTTTCGTGTTCAAATTGGCTACGAACGATGTCGTGGAGGGCGTGGATGTCTTCGATTTTACCGATTATCGCGGAGTACAAATCGAGGTTGTTAAATTCCGACGGCTCGCCGCCAGAAGGGAGCAGGCGGTGCGAAAAATTAGGCATTTGCATGGTTTTACCTCGTTGGTTGGTTAAAAAGTGGGTTCGGGGCGGGACTGCGAGTCACTCCATATTGGCGGCGATAAGCGCCATGATCTCTTCCATCGTCTTGCCGGAGTTTGCCAAAGCGGCAGCGGCAGCGGCAGCGCCTTCCTCGGATGTGCGCTTGGGTCGTTTCAGCGGTGGCGCCGTTCTGGCAACCTTCTGAGCAGCTTTTGCCGTTTTGGTGATGACCTCGATTTTTCGGGGGCTTAGCTTTTGTTTTGCTGCTAATTCGGATGCCTCGCGCTGCGTCAGGGTTACCGTTTTTTGCCGGCGCTTGAGTTCCTTGCTGGCGTTGTTGGCGCGATCCGACTCAATCATTACCGCGATTTTTTTCCAGATGAAAATCGAGCTGTTGAGCTCGGTCATGACCCGCAAGACGTGTTTGCAGGCGATGCCGTTCAGTTGGGGGTTTTTGAGCTTTGGGAACCCATGCTCTGGACGGCCTGCATTGGCTTTCATGATCGTCGTGATATAACGAAAAACGAACGTGTGGTGGTCGCAATCGCAATCGAATAGCAAATTACCTTTTGCAATTTCCTTTGCCGCCTGGAGCGGGGTGCCCTTGGCAAGGCCATGATCGTAGTCCGCCAAAACAATGTGAACGCTATGTCGCGTCACTTTTGAGTCGGGGCCGGCATTGGTTAGGAATTTGATGTCGCCGTACTTCATGGTTACCGGCACTGCGAAATGAATTTGCTCCTTGCTCCGGTTTTTGTCTTCCGGCATTGACAGGGTGATGACTTCGTTCGCCGTTACCCCTTTCTCGACTCTGGACTCCAGTCTCGCGATGTTTTTGTTGAACTCGATCAGGTCTTGCTTGGTGATCTTGCGCATCTGGCCGTTGGCCAGCCCGAGCGTGGTTGTGAGAACCTTCGCCGATCGCCAATCCTTGCCGTGAATTTGCTCGGGCCGAAGAATGTTGTTGGCATTGTCGCGGCGATTCTGATCGAACTCGCGGAGTGACTTGAGTTCTTTTTTTTGGCCGGCGATGTCAAACTTGGGCGGCTTCGTCATGGCTACTTAGGCTTATAAATTGACTGCCAGTCTTTGCGGTCGATGGCGGTCAATGTCGCCAACGTGATTTGAATCGACATTTCGACAAAGCGGCCGCTGCTATCGATCGGTGCCGTTAATGGCTGGCTGATGGATTCGATAACCATCGGCGCGAACGTGCGGCCTTTGTAATTGAACGCCAGCAGGGTTGGCGACTTGGACGGAAGAACCGCCTCGATCCAGTCTTTTTCTCTATTTTTTACTGCCTCAGCCGCTCTGGTAAGTAGGGTGCTGTCCTTGGCAAGTTCGATCGGCAGCGCCCATTCCATGAGTTGATCGACAGGGTTTTCAACCTCCGAAACCGGATCGCGCCACGCCCGGAAAAGAAGGGTCATGGGAATCTTGGCCGGTGGCATGCCGTTGAAAACCTGGACAGAATTGAGCTTGGTGATGCCGGTGCGGCCTTCGAATTGCTGTAAGATTTTGAGCGCTTTCGAATTGGAGTCCTGGGATTTATCGAGTCCCAGGGAGTCTAGGAATTCGGTTGCGAGGCCGTTTTGCATCAGGGCGAACAGCGTCGGCGCCTTGGTCTCAGGGCCGGCTTGTTCGAAGGGCGATTGCCAATTGAGCGTTATTTCCAGATTAGCGTCGTCCGTGACCGCCGCCTTAACGACGGTATCGGAATCCTTTTTTTTGTTGCCTTCGCGGTCAACTTCCCAGAACGAGGCGATCAGATGGGGCGACAGCGCGCCCCAGTCCGACGTGAGCGTTTGAGTTTCATTCATTTTTTATTTCCCTCCAATGCCGCCGCTCGCAATGTGAGCGATGCGGCGATCCGATAAGTTTTGCCCTACATCCTGCGATGGCAGGTTGACGGTGAAGGCCGGCGCGGCCGGCGATCCAAGCGGCTCGATGACTTTTGGCGCTTCGGCGATAGCCGGTATCGTCGGAATTTTAGGCATAGCCATCGATATGGGCGGAGCTACATCAATGGTGGCAAACTTTCTTGCGTCGGAGATTCGCTCAGGCTGAACGCCGCCGCGCTTGCCAAGGGCTGATATTTCGTAGGTTTGCTCGACCGCAGCCGTTTTGGCGTCAACGCCGGACGCCGACTTGATGGCCTGGCCGGCTCGACGGTGGGAGTTTTTGAGCTCCCAGTCGATGAAGGCGACCTGCTCTTCAAAGGTTGAGTCGCTTAGGTTTTTGCCGAACAGTTGTTTGAACTGGTTTTGCCGTGGCTTGTGCCACTGGGCGATGCCGGTAGCTGTGCCATTGTCGCCAGATGCTTGCGTATCGAAACCACTTTCTCGACTGATGTTGGCCGCAATTGCGGCCGAATCTTCTTTTGACCAGCCTTTTTGCATCAATAGCTGCATGGCCCGTTCGGGCGTTCCAACTTCTGATTTTGCACTGGATGCGTGCTCTATGGCCCGACCTATTGTTGTGTTTTTTGAAGCCCAATCGACGCCCTGCATGGTTTTGTCGACCAATGATGCCGCCGCCTTCTTGGCAAAATCCCAAGCGTCACCGGCGTTAGACTTGGTGCGGTCCAGCCACGCGGAGCCTTGTTGTTTTAGGTCGATGCCGGTATTGGCTTTGATGTAGTTATTGAGGCCATCAAGTTGCTCGCCGACGACATTCGCCACCAAGCCGCCAATGTCTTTGATCTTGGCCCATGACTCGTTAAACGTGGTGGACATGGACGCAACCGCTCTATCCCAGGAGCCCGCGATCTTGCCGGGAATATCCGCTTCGCGGAGGTCCGATACCCACCCTCCGAACTTATCGCCAATGATCTGGCCGGCTTGGTCGCCGAGGAACCCGCCAACTATGCCACCAACGATTGTCCCGACAGGGCCGAGCATCGATCCAGCCAGGGCGCCGGCACCAACGCCGCCGAGGCTGCCAACCCAGCCGCCGACGGACGTTCCGGCGGCTTTGTCTTTTTCTCGGCGAGAAAGGCTACTGTCGCTCTCGCTACCGAAAATGTCGAATGCCGCGCCGCCGGCCGCCAGCAAGGCGCCCAATACCGGGACACGCTTGAGTAGGCCGTACGCGCCGCGCCCGCCTTTGGCGAGCATTCCAAGGAAGCCGCCGCCGATAGCGGTTTTGCCCAAGGTGCTGAGCATTGATCCGACAAACGGGAGCTTGTTTAACCACGACGAACCATTACTCTGCGTGCTGACGGATACGGGCTTTCTTTCGATCTTTTCAAGGGTTTCTTTTGTGGCGCGGTTATAAACCGATTCCTCTTTCTGAAAAACCGCCAGCTTAGCGAAAATCTTTTTCAGCAACGACGTTTGCTTGTCGCCGCGAAAGAATTCGAATCCTCGGCGTAGCGGCTCGGCCACTTCGCGCGCCGCCTTCACGGCCGGGTCGGCGTCGTCGATGCCAGACGCGGCGGCAGTTAGGCGGGATAACCGGTCACTGATCGACGCAATGGCCGAAGCCGTTGCCGATCGGTTACTGGCCGATCCACCACCCGAGGCAAATCTGCCTGCCGAGTCGCGGCCCGGCACAGCAACGGGTTGGCTTGATGACCTCTTGATCCGTTCGGCAATCGCTGCCTTCCCGGCCGCTTCCGCGATGGCGGCGGCGCTCGTTCTGGTGGCGCTTGGTTCGGCCACGACCACCTTGGCTGGCGATGCGCTGACGAATCGGCCGGCCGAATCTCGGGCGGGACTGGCCGACGGCGCCGGCCGGCGGTGTTCGCGCCAGCGGCCGGCTATTGCTTGGCGAATCGCCGAAACATCATCGCGGATGCGAGAAACGTCGGTCGGCATGCGCCCCAGATCAACCGGCTCGCCGACGAGAAATCCTTGGCTGTCGCTTTGTAATGACATTACGGATACGCCACGGCTGTTTCAGCGAGCAGGTCAACATCGAACGTGCCGGAATTAGGATAAGGACCGGATTTTAGGAAGGCGTCCAGTTTGTTCGCTTCCGTTTGGCCCGCTGAGATTGTTGCTTGATCGGCGGTGTGCGTTGGCGCCGGGTACAGAGTTGCAAATTCGGCATCGGTTAGCGACCGCTCTGGCTTCGTGAGCTGGCGGGTGTATGCCTGGGTTTTTAGGCCTTTTTGAACATTTAACATGTCGATGTCATTTTGCAGCCGCGCTGATACAGCTGTGTTGGTTCCACCACCGGCGTTCAGCGACGCGATTTGTGCCTGCTTGGTCGCGATTTCGGCGTCTTCGGCGGCGAATTCAACCGATCCGGGTGGATTTGGAAACAGGGCCAGGAACTCGGCTGGCCGCATGTTTTCGCGCAAAGCCGCTTGCCGGTGGCGGTCGTGTTCGGCGTTGCGCTGCTCGATGGCCAGGCTGGCGGCGCGAAAGGTTTGCCCGAGTGCGGTCATTCGGGTTTTGGCGGCCAAGAGGGTGGCGCCGCTTACTTGTTGAAGGTTCACGCTTCCCCCTTAAGCCGCTTCTGCGGGCTGGTCGGCGGCGACTTTGATGGTGGTGCCGATCAAAAGATCGGTATCGAAACGGGGCGCGTCACCAAGGAAGGTTTCAATCTTGATCTTTTCCGCGCCGAGGTCGGCGATTTTCTGCTGGAAGGCCTCGATCGCCGGCGTGGGATCATCCAGAATTTCATCGATTTCGACCTGGTTGAAGCCCTGCTTCTTAAGCTCAGTCGTTTTTTCGAGGTGGGCCTGCTCGGCGTGGCGCTTGTGCGCTTGCGCCTCTTGGATTTCGGAGTCGATCCGGAACATCCTGGTAGATGCGAGATTGATTAAATTTTGGTCCCGGTTGAGGTATTGGCTGTTTGCTTGATCGATTATCGCTTGCGCCGAAGAGTCGATTTTTCCGATGATTTCGGCGGCGTCTGCGACGGTTTTGGCGTCTTTATCGCTGAGGCCCAGGGCAGCGCCGTCGATTTTCGCCAGCGCCTCTGCGGCCGGGCCGACTGCATTTTTCAGCGTTTGCGCTTTAAAAAATTCGGCTTTTGCAATTTTAATGTTTGGTGACATTTTCGCTCCTTATTGGCGGAAATTTAAAGATAGGGTGTAGGTTACAGACCGGTTTTCGCCGATTTGACCGCTTTTTCCGGTTTTATTTGGCGCTTTCGGCTTCGGCCGATGCGGGCAACAAATCGGCCATTTTCCCGGCTGTGGTGTAATCGATCAGAAGCTGCAGCAGCCACAAGAATTGGCTTTTTTCGCTTTCGTCCGCGAATTTGATGTCGCCGGCATCGATCGCGGTGATGTAGTGGGCGGAAATTACCGCAAAGGCGTTCCGCAGGTATTGCGGATCGGTCGCGTCCTCTTCGCTGCCGCCTTCGATTTTGCGCCGGATCAGCTCAAGCATCGTAGGCGACTGCTCGGCGGCGAGCGTTTGAAGTTGTGGTAAAAACATATCGGTAAGCACTGTTGTTCTCGCGGTTGGATTAAGCGGCGTCGGCGTATTGGTTCGAAAGATTGGTCCATTGCATAGTCGGCTTGTTGAAGTAGCATGGGATAATCAATTTGCTTTCGCCATGCCGGTTTTTTTCGACGATTATTTCTGATGGGTTCAGCGGGTTTTCATTGTCTCGATACAGCATCAAAATTTGATCGGCTTCTTGCTCAATAATCCCCGAATCCCGAAGGTCGGACATTATTGGCCGGCGATTGGCCGCATCACGATTTAACTGCGCTAGAACCATTACCGGGATATTTAGCGATCTGGCCACGTTCTTCATGCCGGTAACGACTTCGCCAACATCCAAGTTCTGGTTTCCGATCGACTTAACCGGCCTGATGCGAGTCAGATAATCGACAACGATAAAATCAACGCCACCGTCGACCATCCACGCCTTGCTTCTCAGCATCACGTCTGAAACATTGACCACCGGCTTGTCGTAAATACGGATGCTCATGTTCACTAGCCGATTTGTCATTGCCGTGATTCTTGTCCATTCGGAATCGTCTAAATCCGCATCGCGCAGCTTGTTTCCAGCAATGCCGGCTTCAAGACTGGTAATCCTTAACATGACTTGATCGACCGACATTTCGCTTGAGATCATGGCGACCCGTTTCCCTTGTTTTGCCAGGTTCATCATCACCGACACGCCAAAGCTGGTTTTCCCAACTCCGGGCCTTGCGCCAACAATCACCATGTCGCTGGGGTGCAATCCACCCAAAACCTTGTCGAGGTCGCTTATTCCGGTTTTCAGCCCCATGCCGCCAGCGTCTTTCGACTCAAGCATCAAGTCCAACCTGTCAAGGAATTTGCCAAGCGCCTTCTTGATCCCGTGATTATGGGATTTTGCCTCTGCCGTCGCTGCCGCCATCGTTGACTGCATAAGCTGGCTAATAATCGCGTCAACTTCGCCGCCGTTACGCAATTCAGCAAGTGAGGCGGTGAGCACGGCCCCCATTTGCTCCGCGCGCCAAATGTCGCGCAATCCGTCCAGGTAGCGCTGCAAGTTCGCCAATGCCCCGCTGGACTCCTGGCGAATGGCGTTCAGTGTCGCCAACAAATCGCGCCGATTCATGTGCTCAGCAATTGATAAAATATCGACTTCATCGCCTTTCGCGGAAATTTCCTTACAGGCAATAATTACGCTTCGCCATTCGTGGAAATAGCGCTCATCGATTTCATGCTTGGTCATTGCCTCGGGATTGCGAAGCAAAATTCCCACGATGGTTTCTTCGTATTTTTTTTGCTTTGTCATGCTGGAGCTCCCACGACTTTGTAGCCAGATGGTGGAGTATTGTTTGCCGCCGGCGATGGTGATTTTGCTTTCAAGTTGAAATGCCAGTCAGCCTTAAATCCTCGCCAGCCGTTCTCGATGCTTTCTCTGACGGCGTCGGCGGTGGTAATTCCGGCCGCCTCTGCTTCCCTTTTGTAACCTTCCATCGCGGTTCGAGTGATAGGCGCTTCTTTTCCGTCCTTTCCGCATTTTTTTCGATGTATTTGGAAGTCATTGGCAAGATTCTCATCGATGCCAAACTCAGAAAGCAAAATGCATATTTCTGTTTTTTTCGGTTCTCTCGGTAAAAAAGATTTATCTTTTTTCTTATCTGCTTCTGGTTCTGCTTCTGGTGGGCGTAACGTTACGGGTTCGTTACGCTCGTTACGCTTTTTATTCCTGTATCGCTTCATTCTTTCAGGTGCTGTAGGGTCTTTCAAGTCGCTGATATATTGGCGTTTTTCCCATCCTAAAATTTTCCCATCATCCGCTAGCAGTCTGCGTTTTATTAGAGCCGATCTTGTTTCTTGCCATTCGTCGTTTGAAATTCGCAAAGCCAAGCTAATTTCGTCGTCCGGAGTATTTTCGTAATCGCCGTTACAGTGCAAACAGAGTAACGCAACGTAACGCCACCGTAACGCTTCTGGTAACGCAATAACCTTGGTGTTGCTTAGAATTTCACCGTACAAACGAAACCACTGGTTAGACATATTTAACCTTTTTAGCGCGTCTTTTGGGGCCGTACCAATGTCGTACAGATCGCCGACCGAAACGCGGCCAGGTTGGCCGCGAGCTTCCCGTAGGCCGCGCACTGCGCGCAGTAGTGGCGCTCGCCGCGTATCAACGGCGTCCAACAGCAACGGCAGTATTTATTTATATAACTCGTAGCAAGGCAACTCATACTGCTCACCCCACTACATTTTCGCCGGCTGCGACGCGCTGCAAAACGCTAACGGGCCACGCCAGCCGTCCGTTAATCCTAATCGGGCGGATCGGCCCGGATTCCAACATGGCCCATTTCCGCAACGTCTGGGGTTTTCTATTTAAATAATAAGCCGCTTGGTCGGTGGTCACGTTCGGCAAACCCAAATCACCCAGCGGTGGATATACATTATTTTTTTTCATTTTTTTTTGCTCCGTGTTGATTGTTGGGCATAGTCAATCATGCGAATTCGTACACATCTTTTTCGTTTTCCGGTTTTGAATCTCAAAAAATATAAGTCAATGTTTTTTAATGATTTTATTGTCGCGCATTGATGTAAAAACGTGACGTATAACGTCACAAAAATAGCGATCCGATCGCCTTGACTCCCGGAGTTTCAAAAATTTAGGGCATAAAAAAACCGCCAGCCCCTGCGGGATGGCGGTTCGTTTAGATGCTCTAATTTTTAAATTATTTTATACCTACCTAAAATTGCTTTATAAGCATCAGCACTATCCACCGCTCTATTCAAAGCAATTAAAACAGAGGATGCACCCTGTAAATCTTTAAATGTTTTATTTCTCTTATAGAACCGATCGAAAACTATAGCCAATTCTCTAACTTCGCCAGAAAGCCCGAGAAATTTTTTCGAAATATTATCAATTTTTGATTGTACCTTTCTGTAGGCATCGTTATTAATGGCTGCAACGCGATTTGCGACCTCCTTTATAGCCTGCAACTCACTCCGATCAATTACGTCCGGGCTTCTTAGTTCTAATTCATCTTTTATTCCCAGTATATGCTCAATACTCACATCATAAAATTCAGAAGCCGAGATCAAGAATGAAATTGAAATTTTTGGGTCCATACTTTTTTCAAGATTCCTCAAAAACCTCGAAGAAACTCCTAATAAATTAGCAACCTCTTTTCTACTCATTTTAGCCGAATCAGTTCTTAACTTCATCAGTCTATTTCCTATTACCCTCAATACTTTGGCATCCTTCCTTTCCATCCTCATATCTTCATTATAATCAGAATGAAATCCGACAAAATCTCCATCAAGGCCCTCAATATCAAAATCCTTTCCTTTTAAAATTTGAATATCAAACCGTGCTTGCATATTTAACCAATCCTCAGCAGTGGCGCCGGTGACATTAAAAAGCCAAAGCCCCAGGCGAATCGCCATTTCTGGGCTAACTGAGGCGCGACAGTTCAATAACCGCGATAATGTTTCCCTTGCAACACCTAATTTCAAGGCAGCATCATTTATACTAATATCAAACTTTGGCAAAATATCGTCTTTCAAATATTTGCCTGGATGCATCGGTGCAACATTATCTTTCATAATCTATTTCACCAATTTTAAACCGTACGCCTGCTCAGCTCCCGCGATTTTATGCCGTAACATTCCGATGTACAGAAAGCTTTAAACCTGCAGCGTTAGTTACCGCCAATAGGGTTTTCATGGTTGGGTTGCCTTTGGGCGACAATGCGCGGTACAGGCTTTCGCGTTTAATGCCGGCGCGCTCCGCTACTGCAGCCATGCCTTGCGCCTCTGCAATGTGTCGTAAGGCTGCAAGCAAAGCTTCTCGCCCGCCGGGCTGGTCTACTTCTTCCAAGGCGGCTGCTAAGTATTCGTCGGCAAAGGTTGGGTCTTCCCTTAATAGTTCGATAACCGTTTGGTCGTGTGGTCTTGATGCTTCATTCATACCGCGTTCTCCGCTTCCAGTCATGCCAATAGTCAACGGCCTTGGCAATGTCGGCCTGTTGTTTTCGCTTGTCGCCACCGATCAGCAGCAATAGCAATTTGTCGCCGGCTTGGCCGTAATAGACGCGGTAGCCAGGGCCGTAATCGATGCGCAACTCCCAGACTCCATCCTGCACGGGCTTGCAGTCGCCAAGATTACCGGTGGCCATGCGCTGTAGACGCGTTAAAACCCTGGCTTTGGCTTGCCGATCCGCCAAAGTGGATAGCCATTCCTTCAATGGTAATCGTCCGTCCGCTGTCCGGTAATCTTCGATTCGGTACATTGTTGTGAATTATAAGTTACAGGCTGATAACTGCAAGCCGGTTATTTGACTACTCGCAAACCTTGCAACCCCTCTGAATGCTCAAATTCAATGCCGGCCTGTTCCAATATCCAGGCCTCATACTTGCCGTGCCAGATAGCCAGCAGCTCCAGCGGGCGGGTTTTATAGTGCTTTTCGGCGGTGGCGTTGGGTTTGTGCCCCATGATTTGCGCGACGACGCCAACCGGCATTTCAACCCATTCGGCCAAGCTGGCAAAGGTGCGGCGCAGGCCGTGCAGGGTCACGTGTTCCAGACCAGCGGTATCGAGGGCGCGATTGTGGGCAATCCTGGGCTCGGCTAGCTTGCCGTCGGCGGCGGTCGGGCTGCTGAATACCCATTCGTTCCGGCGCGGCAGTGCCGCAACCAGAGATGCCAGATAAGGGGGCAAGGGGATCATCCGACCTTCGTCGTCCACCTTGTCCTTAAGCCACATCGCGCCCAGCTTGAAATCGATGTCCGACCATTTCAATTCGGCCAACTCTTCGCGCCGTGCGCCAGTCAGCAACAGCCCTTGCAGGTAGGCGGCAATAACCGGATTACTCAATGCGCGGACTGACTCAAACCAGTCTTTCAAATGCGCGCGTTGTAGCACGTCGGATTTTTTTGTGCCGGCCTTGGGTACGACCGCCCGCACTTCCTTGGTGATGGACTGCGGGTCGATGATGGATTGATAGGCTCTCTGCTCCGCGCACCAGTTCCAGAAACTCCGGAACAATACAAAGCCGTGGCGGGCCGCAGTAGCGCGGGTTTCAGCTTCCTGGGTTTGCCATTGCTCCAGCACCTCGGCGGCAATGTCGATCATGCGCATTTGCAACAACGGATAAAGCACGCCCTGTACGGTGACGCCGCCACCGCGTTTTTTGGGCTGTCCACCAGGCGCCGAAACTTTGGCATGGTCGATAATATGGTGATGACTCCAGCGCGGCGACTTCTTCGCTACGTACTCATCCCATGCCTGTTGAACCAAAATGCTGTTGCGAATCGCCTCGGTCTTTGCTTGTTCCTTGGCGACTTCGGCCTTGGCGATTTTTTCGGCCTTTGCTTGGCGTGGGTCGGTGCCGGCATCAATCAGTGTTTGCAGGCGGCGGGCTTCCGATTGCGCCTCCGCAAGATTCCAGGATTTAACATCACCGATTGTCATCCTCAAAGTTTTTCCGCTGAAGCGGCCCTCAAAAATGTAAGCCTTTCCACCTGCTGCGGTGATGCGAAGAGCCAGACCGGGAGTTGATGCGTCCCAAAGAAAGGTTTGGGCCTTGCCGGGTTCCGGTTGGGCTTTATCGATTTTTGCTCCGGTTAGCTTGGTTGTTGCCATACAGTGTCTACCTCATCACTTAGTCCTACATAAAAATTCATGTAGGCAATTTGTAGGCAGATTATAGGTATTTAAGTGAGCATAGATCAACAGTCAGGAATACTGAAAAGCAAATATTATGAATAAAAACAGTAAAATACTGTGATTCATGAATGCCGATCAACAGTAATAAATCGTTTATTGTTGTGACTGTTAATCACTAGGTCGGCGGTTCGAGCCCGTCCGGGGGAGCCAAATAAATCAAGGGCTTAGACAGAAATGTCTAAGCCCTTTTTTATTGCGTGGTCACTTTGTTTTTCACTCAAATCCGAAAAAAATTCGTGTTTGATCGAAAAATATACGGCACCAAACGACAAATAAGGTTTGAATGCAGTTGTAAAGCATGATGCGATCCCCGAATAACCTGCACCAGTAATCAACCCGTTGCATCTGGCCTTTGTAGTCCTTTTTATTCCACCGCGACAGGTATTCGTCGCAGACTTCGCGGAACGTCTTGTAACGGATACGCTTGCCGGCCTTGATAAATAGTTCGGCGCCGCCCATGCGCTCGATGTCTTGCGGCGACAATTGCAACAACTCTTTCTTGGATAACGCATTGATGGCTTCCAATTTCGAGGCGTTACGAATCGCGAATAGATCAATACCAAGGTGAGCAAAAAGCGTAGCGCCGCCCATCCGTTCGACATCCGATTCGCTCAAGGCCGCCAATTGGCTCAGGTCCAATAATGGAATGGCCTTGATGTTGTTTTCGATGTCATCAGATCAGGCCTGCGCGAGTTTTTTGGAGGTAAAGGTTTTGTTTTTGACGATACCTTTCATGCGGACATCAGCGCGAAACTTACCGTTCGATAATGGTGGAATGTAAGCCATGATTAGGCCTCCGCGCGAGCTAAGGCGGAATCTTCGCCGAAAATAACTTCCAGAATGTCTTGGCGATGGCGAACGCCATTAAAACGGAAGTGGCTCTGAGCGATGTTGCAGTCCGGGTAATCTGTTAGCAATTCAAGCTGATAGCGGCGTGCGTCGGCCTCGGTCGTGAAGTAGCGATCGGCAATTGAAACCGACTGGCCTTGCTCGGCATCAAATGCCACCACGCTGAAAGCCGAGACATGATTGATCGCCGACTGATTAGTCGCGCTAAACTCGAAGCCCCCGGACTCGTCCTGCACGACTTGGCATTCTGGGTAATACGGCAACCTGAGGTATCGCCAAGCTTCGGCCTGTTCTAGGGATTGGAATCGCGGACCGATCAGATGATATTGGAGTGGGTGACCATCGCCACCCTGAACGACAAAAAATGTTCCTCGGGTCGCGCCGATCACTTCGCTGAGTAACTCCTGTCGAGCTTTGGAAAGCTCCGAGGAAAAAAACGAATTTCGCGGTGAAGAAACAGTTGATCGGCGTCGAGATGCCTGGCAGATTGCTCGGCATGTTGCCTTACGGCGTAGCGCTCGCCAAGAATTTTGTTTTCCGTGCCTACGGCAAATACTTCGACAGCATGCAGCTTAGACTCCGCGCAAGCGGAAAGCTTATCGGGGCTCTTGGAACGAATAGGGATTAGCAACGACTGCTCAGAAGGACGGTTGTCCTTTGAGCTTGGGAGGGATTGATTTAACTGGTTCATTACGCCACCTCATTGAGCAAATAATGCAGAGTGCGCCTAAATTTGCGCCTTGCTGCGGTTATGTTGCTTCAACTCGACGGCAATCCAGTTGACTTTGTCTTTCCGGTTCAAAGACTTAAAGATGGTGGGTCGTGTGCGATTCGAACGCACGATCATCGCGTTAAAAGTGCACCCAACAGCGAATTAATCTATATAAATCAATAACATAATAATGCGCAATTGCGTGACTTTGCACGACAGAGCATAACGAGTCACAACCGAAACACGCAAAATTCACGCAAGAACTCCCGGTCATACTGCCAAAAATGCCTGGTCAAATTCATGGCGTTGACAATAATTGGCAAATATTGTCATGATAACCGTGAGCACACAATGCTGCCACGTGTTTTTTGGCTAACGCCCTCAATCCAATCTGGCGTTATAAGCAGGAGCTAATCAATACGGCTAGTGTGTCATGCGGACTAATTGAGCCGGTGATGCGTGAAATCAAGTCACGCAAAATTCACGCAAGCCAAATTTCAGGCATAAAAAAAGCAGGTATCGAATTAACGATAACTGCTTGATTTTCCTAGTTATTCGATGGTGGGTCGTGTGCGATTCGAACGCACGACCATCGCATTAAAAGTTACTTGAAACGTGGCGCAACAAGCCTAAAAAGTAACTGAATCAAAGCCTTGTAAAATCATAGCTCGACTATAAACGGCTTAAAGCGTCACTGGTGTTGACGATTTGTTGACAGTATCAGCTTAGTTTCTTGATGATGGCTTTGGCAAGATGCTCGTCGATTTCGGTATGCCGTGGAACGGCTTGGGAATGTTGCGTTGAGGGGTTGGTGTACCAGTCGTGTTTGCCCCCGTGGCGGGTTAGCTGACAGCCAAATTCTTCTAGCTTGCGGATTAGATCGCGTCGCTTCATCAAGCAACCTGTAGCTTTTCGGTGTGTCGTATGTAAGGCACTGCATCGCTTTCCAGGTCTGCCAGTAAGTCTTTCAGGTGGTCTATTAGGTCTTCCTTGGTTTCGCCTTGGGTCATGTAGTCCGGGAATGCGTTTAGGTATCCCAGATAGAATTGTTCGGTTTTCCACCATGTGTATTCGATTTCTTTCATGTTCGTTATCTCTAATGTCCCGCGTTGATTACCCTGATTGCTGTGTGTGCGATTAGGTATAAAGACCAAAGTATTAATCCTATCAAAACGGGTATCGCAATCTTTTCGAGCAGTTTTTCGTACGCGAATTTGATTTGTCGTAACAGCGTTTTGGCTTTGATTGCTTTGCTGTTCTGGCCGGCTGGTAATGGGATGTTCGTCAGGTTCATATTGTCTAGAACATCGTAGGTCTTGCCCGTTGGTGTCCCGTCGCTGTGCCCGTTCTTGATTTTTCTGTCCCGTTCAGCTAATGCTTCGTGGTACCAGTCGCGGTCCAAAAGTCCCATTGCTCTACTCCTGCCTTCAGTTGCTTTTAAACGTTTCTCGGACGTTTCCTGTTGGTGTTTTGCTTTGTGTGTTCGCCCGTCATTCCTTAGGCTGAACAACAGCCTTCCATTTTAGTAAAGCTTTACTTGCCGTTATCCAGCCTTTTCTAGTTTTTGCCGGGTTTCCTCCAATTCTGGGCTGATCTGTCCTGCTTCGGGAATTGTCTCTCCGGTCATTACCCAGTAGACGTACTGAGGCCCAACTGTCTTTAAGCCTTCCATGTGGTCTTCGTTTACCCGAACTCTCCGGTTTCTTACGCTAACCCAGTCTTTGTCCTTTACGCCGGTTTTTCTTTCAAGCGCTGGATTAGTTAGGTCAATTGCTTTTAACGCGATGATTAGCCTTTCGCGGATTTCGCTCATGTTTTGATGAAATAGTTTCAAAATATCTTGACAAGATACAACATAAGATGAAATAATTTCATCGTGTTGTAAATGTACCCCAACAACCACCAATAGTACTCCAACAGGAAAAAACATGGAACAGACCCCGCCCTTCCTGCAATCGCCGGCCGTCCCGTTTATGGCTCAAACGAAATTTGCCGACATGACCGGATTTTCTCTGGGAGTGATTGAGGGTTGGATTGTTCGCGGCTAGTCATGGCCGGCATCACGGGATTATCGGGGCTCCCTCGATCAGGAAAGAGCTACACGGCGATCGAGCTGTTTGTATTGCCGGCATACTTAAACGGGACCAGGATTGATAGTTTGATGGTTGTTGCCTGTGATTAGCTGTACAAAATGAGTCCCGCCATATGTCCCGACACCAGCTTACCTTTCCACGCGTTCCTTATTCCGGTGAATTGCCGGTTCTTCAAAATTCCGTAGACCAGTATCAACCAACGGTATTTAGCCGTTTTGCGTCTTGGCCTCATGGTCCCTTCCATTGCTTTGTTGATGACTGGCGAATAGAAGCGATCTGGCGTAACCCCATCAAGCATGTAGATAGGGCGGCGCTCGCCGGCGTTGTTACTGCTCCGGACTTTTCAGTCTTCGCCGACTATCCCTACCACCTGGCGATGTATCAAATATGGCGTTCACGGCTCGTAGCGGCATTTTGGGCGGAGCACGGCGTGTATGTGGTGCCAGTGCTTCAATGGACGCACTCCAAAGACGTAAACCTGAAGGACTACTTCCAGGGCCTGCAATGGTGCGACGTGGTCGCGGTCAGGTGCCCTACAAAAGGTTCACAGGTAGAAGACGATTGGCAACGATGCGCGGAAGCTTTCCTGGCTGTCCATCGTCCGGAATTGGTGTTGCATTTCGGTTGTTCTCGCGGCTCTGAAGTTTGGCCGAATTGTGAGGTTTTGGCGTTGAATCCCAGTTCAGCGCGATCTAAAAAAGGGGTTCAGTCTGAGCTGGATAGTCTCGCTAATGTGTTTCTGACTCAAAGGCTTCATACCGGTTGCGCGGTGCATTTCTGCGCCGACGTGCAAGGCTGGGAGTGTCCGGACGACCTTGATTATCGTATGACGGCCAGGGCCAAGCGCGTGATGCGTCACTCTGGCTTATCCACGTTCGAGTATCAAGGTTCCGAAGTGGCTATGTGCTATAAACCTGCCGGAAGGTCAGAGAACGCATGTCTTGCGCCATACCTTTGCTAGTCATTACATGATGAACGGTGGAAATATTCTTGCGCTACAGAAGATTCTCGGCCATTCCACTTTAAACATGACCATGAAGTACGCTCACCTTGCGCCTGACTACCTAAGGGAGATTTTGCAAATCAACCCGGCGTTGACAGTCTGTTGACAGTGGTGGACAACAGGCATAAAAAAAGCCGTGAGGCTTTCGCCTAACAGCTTGTTTTTATTGCTTATTCGATGGTGGGTCGTGTGCGATTCGAACGCACGACCATTGCATTAAAAGTGCAATTATGGAATCATAACCAATTGATTTTATTGTAATTTCAATTATCGAATGTCGCGTATTATCCGTACAGATCACAACGAATCAGAACCAAGTCGCGTAAATCTCGCGTAAGATTTTTGCATATTTCTCTACCAAAATTACAGCGGCCCAGCCTGTAGTGTTCGTTCTCATCGTGAAAATCGTTATATAATATCAATTTTAAAATATATATTTTGTCGACATGCAACTCACAGCCTCACAACTTCAGTCGAAGCATAAAGTGCTCATTGATGCGCTCAAACGTGGTGAAACCGTTGAGATTACTTACCACGGCCAAACCCTGGGTATCGTTCATCCCGCTACTCCTACTGTCAATTCACAAGAGCAAGAAGCGGCAATGAATGAGTTTTTTGGTATGCACCAAGATTTAGGTATTGCCGATGTGGAAGATGAATTACGCCTTATTCGCAAAGGTCGGCGGAGCCTTTTGAGTGATCTTTGATACCAACATTTTGATTTATGCAGACCGAGGCGTAGCATCAGCCAAAGAGCTTATCATGAGCACACAGCATCGATCAATTTCCGCTGTCACCTACATGGAATACGTACCTTTTTGCCGCAACAAAAAGGAATTGGCAACGTTTGAAAAAATGCTTCAGGTTCTACAGTTCACCATCCATGAAATTGATCATGGAATTTCTTACCATGCACGGCAATTGGTTCGACAATTTGCACTAAGCCATAGCATGGAGATGGGCGATGCTTTAATTGCCGCCACTGCTATGGCACACAATGAATTGTTATGCACCGGCAACATTAAGCACTTCTCGCAAATCACTGGCTTGTTGCTTGATCATTATCAGTCCAACGAAAACTGATCAGAAAAGCCTATCCTAAAACTCTATTCGCGGTGAATGAATCTATTTAGGGAGTTGGCCTCACCGATTTTGATCTAGCGAGTTGAATGCAATAAAAATTATGAATGTTCAAACCAATTTTCTATTGTCTAACCGACACAATAGTCTTCCCATGTAAACTCACGATCTGTGTTTGATTCTTTACGTAAGGATTGGAGTTCATTGTCGTTAAATCCGATGTTGTCGGTCTGATTAAACCGACTGCGCCAATTCAAAATGGCTGAATTGAGGCTCTTATGTGTTCCGATAGAACATTTATACGGATCCTCAGAAATTAAGACCACAAAAGGTTTTCCATAGCGACTCAGATGGATTGCTTCCCCAGTTTCGAGTTGATGAATCAACTACGACAAGTTGTTTTTTGCTGCAGCCATCGCGCTTATTCTCATAGCTTTGACTCACTCAATAGATGTAGCAAGTTTTATGAGCTGATTTTGCTGATCAGATCAGAAGGTGAATAAATTGGCAGCATTGCCAGCTTAAAATCATTCGAGTTTCTTGTGACAACGCCATCCAGACCTATTGCAACGCCAGAAAAATAAAGCACAGCATCTTCAAAGTCAGTAAAGTCCGACTCAAGGGCAGACCTGAGCGTTGCAGTGTTTACTTCCGCAATTTCGAATAAATCTAACAAACAGCTGATCGCATCCTTTGACGCAGCTCTGCCTTTGGACTTGGTGATCAGATAATCGATTGTTGTGATGGTGGTTGCACACAAAGTACCGTCGATTATTTTGTTCTCAACCGCGCTTAACAGTTCAATTGCGGCTAATGAATGTGGCTTTCGATCTAGCAATACGTCGAGAATGATGTTCGTATCAAACAAGATTTTCATGCTCAAAGGTACTTATTCTCAAGATGCTGCTTGTAGTCAGCTTCATCGATAGCCGAACCGCTCATTAGGCCTATCAATGATTTTGTCTTGGGTGGAATGCTCTGCGTCAGAGCCTTTTCTTCAAGAAGCAACCGTTCAATAGCGGTTTTCACAAATTCTTGAACGTTGGGGTGTTTTAGCACTTGCTTACCAAGTTCGTCTGGTAAATCGATAGCGAGCTGCATGTAATTCTCCTGAGTATCACCTGGAACGATTATAAAGCTTAGGTTCGTTTTTGCTAAATCTGAGGCGTCAGAGTCCAAACTGACACTAACCAAAGATTCCTAATCCACTATCACCGGCCCAATACGGTCATTAGGCTCAAGGGCTGAAAATCAGGGGCTTTCTTAAGCCTGATAGTGGTCGAGTCACCTAGAATCACCAAAAACGCATCAAATTGCGAGTAACTGCAAAAAAAGCATTCAGTCTTTTAATCGATCAGCCGCTAACAACGACTATATCGCTTTCATTCCTTTACAGCCAACATCAGAGAGAAAAATGAAATTAGTACACGCTTTACATACCCTGCTGGTGTTGACCTTGATTGGCTGTAGTTCCACCCACACGCTCCAGCCGAGCGCACCGATTGATTATCACGCTGATGCCAGCGTGACAGCTAACCTTGATGTCGGAAGCAAAATTCAAGGTGAGGCGCATTCAACGCAAATTCTCTGGTTCATTACCTTGGGACCCAATAAGTTCGCGGATGGGGTCAATTTCACCGCTAATGGCACTGACCCAATCAGTCAGGTATTCCGATTCGATCCATTTTTCGCCGTCAAATCTGCCGCAGCCTACGATGCTGTCTCACAAGCCAATGCCGATGTGATTGTGGGTCCACGCTATATTATTGAAATCGACGATTACTTCATCTTCAGCAAGACCAAAGCCACGGTAAATGGATACAAAGGTACGATCAAAAAATTTAACAACTCGTTTCATTTTGACCCATCTAAGCTTGTACGCTGAATGCTTTGAAAACAATTACGCAAGACAGCTAAATCGGCGAAACAAAAAGCATCCACCGGAATCCTAATTGTCCTAATCAAGATTACTCAGAAAAACTAGTGACTAAATACCTACGCTTTGAAGCTGTTTTGCAAATATAAGCAATTACAAGGGCGTGACGTTCTCGGCTTGTGAGCCCTTGGCGCCGCTGGTCACTTCCATGGTGACACGTTGGCCTTCAGTCAGCGTTTTGCGACCACTACCTTGAATAACGCTGAAATGCACAAACACATCTTTGCCGCCGTCCTGTTCGATGAAGCCGAAGCCTTTATCATCGTTGAACCACTTTACCTTACCTTCTACTAGTGCTGCCATAAATCTCTCTTGCTCAAAAAACCATTGCTGGCGTATGTTCATGCGAACGGAGCGCCGATTATCCCACTATTTATGTCGGACGAGGTGAATTACCGAAGCTACGGTAACCGTTTGCTGAATAGTCAAAAGTGTTTTTTGCACCTTCAGTGGGTGATGACCGAGGTGTCTGCGGGAGGCTGACTAAAGTGGACCCCGAAATCCGGACAGTAGTTTAAGCTATGCCCTGACTGAAAATAATA
This sequence comes from Methylomonas koyamae, assembly GCF_001644025.1. Classification (GTDB taxonomy): domain Bacteria; phylum Pseudomonadota; class Gammaproteobacteria; order Methylococcales; family Methylomonadaceae; genus Methylomonas; species Methylomonas koyamae_A. The sequence goes on along the minus strand of NZ_LUUK01000041.1, from coordinate 3,830 downwards.
GGCGGGAAATGAGCGAAAGCAAACGGAAGATATTTACAGGTGCGCAAAAGGCCAAGGTTGCGTTGGAAGCGGTGAAAGGCACAAAGACGATCAATGAGATCGCCCAAGAGCACGGCGTGCATCCCACCCAGGTCAGTCAATGGAAGAAGGAATTGCTGGATAATGCCGGCAGTCTGTTTGAAGGCAAGCGCGGCCCCAAATCGGTTAATGCGCAGAATGATCCAGACCGGCTTTACGCCAAGATCGGGCAACTGAATATGGAGCTGGACTGGCTTAAAAAAAGTCTGGGATCAGCCTGTAGAGGCGCGCCAAACCTGGATAAGGCCCGATGATGAGTTGCCGTTATCCAGGCAATGCGCCTTGCTCAAGGTCACGCGTTCCGTGGTGTACGAGCAGAAAAAGCGTTTGCTGAAAGCCGTAGATGAAGATGAATGTCTGTTGCTGCGCTTACTTGATGAGGAATATACGCGGCACCCTTTTTATGGTTCTCGGCGGATGACGAAGTATCTGCATGGCTGTGGCTATGCGGTTAATCGCAAGCGAGTTCAGCGCTTGATGCAAACCCTCGGATTGGCGGGCATGCCGCCGGGTCCCAATACCAGCAAGTCGCATCCGCAGCATAAGACTTATCCGTATCTGTTGAGGGGCGTCGACATCATCCGGCCCAACCAGGTGTGGAGTACCGACATCACCTATATTCGGCTACCGCGCGGCTTTGTCTATCTGGTGGCGATCATCGATTGGTACAGCCGCAAGGTACTGGCATGGCGATTGTCGAATACCCTGGACGCCGGGTTTTGCGTGGACTGTTTGGACGAAGCCATCAAGGCCTATGGAGCGCCCGAGATCTTTAATAGCGACCAGGGATCGCAATTTACCAGCGACGCTTTCACCGGCGTATTGATCGAGCACGGCATCACGATCAGCATGGACGGACGAGGTCGGGCTCTGGACAATATTTTTGTCGAACGGCTATGGCGAACGGTGAAATACGAAGAGGTGTATTTGAAACAGCACGGTAGCCTGCAGGACTTGTTGATGGGCTTGACTCGCTACTTCATGTTTTACAACGAGGAGCGGCTGCATCAATCCTTGGGTTACGAAACGCCAGAGGTGGTGTATCGAACGGCGACGGGCGGCGGCGCCAAGATCGTGGATAAATTTAACGAGGTACAGGAAGCGTCAGCTCTTGTATAGAAGAATTGGGACAGCGCCATTCAGCTGGAGTATGAACAGGGCTCTATCTTAAACCCAGCAATAATTTGTCTGGACAATGGGGTCCACTTTAGACTGCAACCCCTTCCAGCACTGAAGGTTGAGCCTTCCGTCGTTTCCATGAAGGCACATCCGCCATCACCCGAACGATATCAGCGATAGGTTTGCCATAGCGAATAACCCTAACGGACTCACCTGCCTCAACAATATCGAAGTACTGTTTGGCGTGGTACGGACTTCGGTAAAGGTAGCTTGTTTCATAGCCAGACTCCGGATGTACATGCCGTCAATATAGTCGAGCATTTACTGCTATTGGTGTTGGTGGATTTCGTCTTAACCAACTGTTCAATATGTTGCCATCCGCTCCAAGCAAGGCAAAACGGCTTCCAACCAGTGCCTTCACTGTTTCTGATACGTTCCAATAACTTCGGCTTGTTCAAGAATATGGCCTTTCATTGCCACTTCGAGTTGTGCTTTGGTAGGTTGATTCAGATCGGGCAATTCGATGTCTAGTGCGTACAGTTTATGAAAGTAACGGTGCCGGCCAATAGGCGGACAGGGGCCACCGTAACCGGTACGCTTCCAGTCGTTTTTTCCTTGCCGAGTCGATCCCGGTAGCTTGCTGGCGGCAACGGCTTGCGGTAACTCGCTGACTGTCGGTGGAATGTTATATAGCACCCAATGTACCCAAGTCATTTTAGGGTTTTCAGGATCAGGTGCATCGGGATCATCGACGATCAACACCAAGCTTTTGGTTGGTGCGGGCGCACCCGACCAACTCAACGCCGGTGAACTGTCATCGCCTTGGCAAGTGAATTGTTGGGGAATTTCACCCTGATGGACAAAATCGGCTGACTTCAGGCTCATCGACATAGGCGGCATCCTCTGATCTGCAATAGCGTTATTGGCAGGTGTTGCGTTAAAAACGGTAACAAATATTGCAATGAAACCAAGACGTTTGACAAAATTCGTGACTCGTCTCCTGGACCAAAATTGCGTCAGTAAATTGTACCCAGGAAATCATTCTTGCCAATCTCAACACCGTTATGCCGCAAAATCGCATAAGTGGTAGTGACATGGAAATAGACATTGGGTAAAACAAAATCTGTCAGATAAGCTAGGCCTTTAAACTCCACCGTTTTGTCGTGCATCGGCAAAAGAATGGTCTTCTCTTCAGTCTCGTCAATTTGCTCGGCTTTAAAGGATTTAAGCAGGGTAATTGTCTTATCGATTCGGGCCAACAACTCAGCAAAGGTTGCTTCATTATCGTCGTACTTGGGCGGTTCTAAACCGGCCAGACGCGATACAGCCCCCTTGGCAACATCGGTAGCAATTTGCACCTGTCGTGATAATGGAAACATATCCGGGTAAAGCCTGGCATGGACCAACACGGACGGATCAATTTTCTTGGCTTCTGCATGGCTTGCCGCCTTTTCGAGAATGGCCCGTAAATTGGTCAAGCTGTGAATAATGGGCGGAACAGTCACTGCATACATTGAGTGGGACATGATCATTTCTCCTGAAAGCGTTGTTCCAACCAGTGTAACCGAAGAGACGACAGGCGGTCTGGATTTGGCATTTTGCAAAGCGTTCAGCTGTTTGTCCAACAACCAACTCGTAGTGAATTATCGCAATGCAAAACCAGACTTTCAAATATTGCCATCAGTGAAAAATCACCGCACTGCAACAGAGCATAACGAGTCACAACCGAAACACGCAAAATTCACGCAAGAAATCCCGGTCATACTGCCAAAAATGCCTGATCAAATTCATGGCGTTGACAATAATTGGCAAATATTGTCATGATGTCCTGTCAGATTTTTATTGAGACCACGTCATGGCAACTATGAACATTTCACTCCCCGACCCTATGCGTGATTGGGTTCAAACTCAGATTCAAGACGGCAAATACTCTAGCAGCAGTGATTATGTGCGAGACCTGATACGCCGCGACCAAGAGACACGCCAACAACAGCAAGTCCTACAAGCCGCCATCACCGAAGGCTTAAAAAGCGGTATCAGCAACCGCTCTATGGATGATGTATTAAGAGAAGCCCAAGCGAGACTGGCTGCTCTGAATGCAAATTAAAAAAACTGTTCTTGCCGATGAAGACCTCATCGACATCTACTTGTGTGGTAGTCAAAACTTCGGACAATCTCAAGCCGAAATAACTGCTTCTTGTGATTACAGCGTATCGCACCGACATTGGCACCAACTCTGGATCATCATGTTGTCGTTATAAATTTCGCCCATAATCCATACGCTCGTGGAGCATGCGGGAAAGGATTAACGATAATTCATCCTGCGACATCTGTACTGACTTTCTTGCCGTTACGAGAATTGCTAAAAGCTTTTTCTGTGATCTTTTCCAACCGACTGGTTGAATAAGCAATTCCTTCGCCACGGTCCAACTGTTCATCGCCTAGTTGCACGGCAGCCCTGAGTTTTTCAAGTTTTTCATCTTCTTCCCACATACGTCTGATCGCATCGCGGACGACTTCGGAAGCGTTGCTGTAAAAGCCAGTGCCTACCTTGGTTTGAAGATAAAGCTCGATTTCAGGGGATAAATTGATATGCACGATTCACCTCATAAGACTCAACTTTAGACATTCAG
>NZ_LUUK01000040.1 GCF_001644025.1 Methylomonas koyamae | reverse complement strand
ACGAGAGCGAACAGGCCCAGCGCCTTCGCCAAGCCGCGCGGGAACTGGCCAGTCGCCGCGCCAAGGTCGAACACGTCTTTCGGGATATTAAAATTCGGTTTGGTTATGCCAAGAACCGCTACCGCGGCTTGGCCAAAAACGCGGCCCGTTTGACCTTGTTGACCGCGATTGCCAATGTACTGCGCGGCGATGCGTATGAGCGGCGCAGCCTGATTGCGTCTGGAATTTGAAAATAGGCCCGGAAAAGGGCTTGTTTTCGACAAATAACGACTGTTTTGATGGAAAAAACGGGCGATTATTGAATTTTTTGAGCTGCTTTCGAAATGACTGTTACTCAAAACGGCAGTTTTTCAGAAGTTCCTTAAGTCACTGAATTAATGCCTCGATCTTCGCCAACACTTCGGCTAGAACATTGCTATCCACGCGAGACGCCTTCTCAACCTGACGTGCCGCATAATCCACGCTGCGAACCTGATCCGCCAACACCACCCCGCTGACACGGTCACCGGCCGGCAAAGCGACTTCGAACGGATAGCCCTTAACCTGGCTCGTCACCGGGCAAACCAACGCCAGCCCCACTTTTGCGTTATACACGCGAGGTGTAATGACTAGGCCGGGGCGACGCCCCGCCTGCTCATGCCCTGCTTGCGGATCGAGCGCGATCCACACCAAATCCCCACGCTCAGGCACATACGACACAGCCATTAAAAATCTCCCTCGCGTCCCACGTCCGGCCCCCACTCGATACACTCATGCCGGTTCTCGTCAGTAATGCCCGCCAGCAAGTCGTCCAGCTTAAAAACAGGCTTAGTCGTAGTCGGCACAATGCGAAACCCGCCGTCGTCAGCGGTCAGCTCGACCGGCGAACCCACTTCCAGCTTTAACCGTGCAAGCATCGCCGCCGGCAATCGAATCACAGCACTATTCCCCCATTTATTAATTTTAGTTTGCATAGGAATCTCTTGGTAGGACGGAAACAATTCGCGGAGTTCGCGGTGCTTTGTCGCTAGGGATTACTTCTGGTAATAGTGTCTCCGGTTGTCCGTCGAGTGAGCAGTATGAGCCTTCGTAAACCGCATACCCCGCTGGCCAACCTTTTACCCATTCAAACCGAACTGTCGGCTTAATTTTGCATTGATCGGCAAAGGCTAGAAATTCGGCATGACGTTGATGCGCACGTGCCCACAATTCGTCTGGATAATCGTTTGCACCACCGGAGCCTCCGCCATTTAATATCCTATGGGGATGAGCACTGAGTAGCTCAAGTTCAGACAGAGGGGTGTCGGCCGGAAAAAAGTAACTAACTAAATACATGTGGAATTCCTCGCTAAACAGGATGTAGCAACATTGTATCTACGGTCCATGCGAATAGCAACCGCGCAAGGTTCCGGCCTTCCGTTCGGCCTGGCATTTTAGATAAGCGGAAATCTTATCGGCTGCAGACGCAGTGTTCAAACTGGCTAGGGTGGAGTCTCTATTCCAGGGTCCGCAGGGTTGTTGACCACTAAAGTGAGGGTATTGCCGGTCTGGGTCATCTGGAAATATTTCAAAGTATTCATGCCAATTAACACTTCGTCCAGATGCTCGTTGATTTGCGCATCCAGGTTCCGGAGCACGGCATTGCCAAGGGCAAGACTCGCTATCTGGGTGCTACGATCAGCCACCTTGCCGCCGGCGGTATTCGATAACACGATATCGCCGAACGGCAAACTGGCCTTGATGGCCATAGCAATTGGAATCACGGTCCTGGTCGCCCCAGTATCGAGCAGAAACGGCATGGGGACGTTATTGATCAAGACCGTACCTCTAAAATGCCCAAGGGGGTCGGCTATTAAAACGATGCTACCGGTGATGGGCGCTATCCGATTCGGCTGAGTGCGAGTTTGTGTAGCGACCCCATCGGCGCCGGTACCACATCCCCTATTTCGGTCTCTTGCCGTTTCAAAAAGATATCGGCGCAGTACCAAAGTGCCGTAAGAGCGGCGACGGGGAACATCAGATAACAAATACCGCTGTAACTGGATGCGTCGCAACGGCGCTGATGCGTTCGATTACGGACAATATCAGGGCCGCCGTCTTTAGCGGCCTGTTGCTGTCTTTTCTGATCGTCATCTTGATTCTGTATACTCATGTTCGGTTCCGATGATCTTTATGCACCGACTGCTTCGTCATCCAAATCCAGCATGAATTTAATCGAATATCCCTTTTTCTGTTTTTTTAAAAACACTTTATTCTTTTCATCAATGGCTTCTTCTTTAGAATGATACGAATGAGAACGCACTGTCCCAGGCGAACCAACCCTTCCCCATTCGCGAACCAGTGCCCAATCGCTAAATATGCCGGGCGATACCGTCAACGCATAGAATCGATGAAGATTATTTGAAGGATCATGTCGCTCTAAATAGATATCGCACATCAGAAGTCCAACCAATAATGAATGGACGCATATTATAACGCAATATACAAAAAGTCGGTTTATTCATAAACCGACAGTTATTCAAGATGCATTAAGCGATATTGATCGGCAATTGCGAGCCTTTTGCAATATTAATATAGGCTCCTTGCCAATTCGTCCCGCCATACCGAAGCAAACCCCAGAGTAATTGCATGACAACATTCGCGATCGCGCGATTAATGGGCAAGTCCTGGTTAGCTAATGCCTCTTCCATGCTGCAAGACGGGGTATTACGATCTTGCATCCCATCCAGTTCCGGGTGAAAATCGAATACGGACGGCAACGCGATAGGCCCCTGATCGTCGTGATTCAACCGGCCCATCACAACCTGCCCAGTCTGAGCGCCGTTGCCGGTATCAATCCAAAGCGCATCACTAGACTTATGCGGGTGTTTAGCGATATCGGCGCGAAATTGCGCAATATCGACGCAGGTGATGATGAGGTCAAAGCGGTGTGAATTAATTTCAGCAACTTCAAGCATGCGAGGTTCTGCTCGCCAATCTTGCCCAAATAGCATATTAATCCGCTGAACACTAACCACGGCTTTGTTGTAACCGATATCGGCCGGATAAAATGCTTGGCGGCCAATATTGGGCGGTTCTACTCGATCGCCATCCCAAGCAACAACCTGAAATCCGGGGTGACCCAGATGTCGCATGGAATAATCGATTCTAGCCAAGCTGGTTAATACTTCAGAACCGGTACCGCCGACACCGATTAATTCGATATTTACTTTTCTAGTGAGCCAAGAACTCGGGGTAATAAATTTGAATGTGTTTTGCATATCGAAATAACATAAATGATGGTTATCTCGTTGTAACCCATTATGTTAGATATGCAATCGCGGGGTTACCCCACTTATCCTTATTGAATGGCTTGTTGCTCCTCGGCCCATGAACGAAACACTTGTTTTCCATTCTCGAAATAGAGGTGCATTTCTTTTTCAGGCGACGAATCCAGCCCTCGAAACTCGTTTAAATTGAATGGCAAGGCCTGACCGTTATATAAACCGAGCAAGAACCGTCTAATTCGCAAGGCTTGACCCGTATCATTATGCGCGACGTTGTAGAGTCGATTCAGGGCTGGAATACCGTCTTGTCTAGCGAGTACCTGAAAATTTTCGCATTCTAACAGTTGACTTAAAAAATCGGACATGGTTATCGGTTAAATTAAGATTGAAAAATGGCGCTTCTTCATCGAAGAAGTCGCCGGGGTGAGACGAGACGCCCAACAAACCGGCACGCGCACGAGTCATTGAAATTCGTGCGCATTGGCATTTTTATTCTGCCACACGCGGGGTGGCTACACTATCCGTGAACTTAGGCGTGTTGTTGGATGAACTGTTTAACGCCAATGCCAGCCTCCACCAGTGAGGCTTTCGGGAAGGCGGCAGCGTTCCGGTTAGCCAAATTCCGCCAAAATGCCAAATGGGCTTGGTTGTCAACGGGATTGATGGCCGAGCCGATTAGTAAGGTATTCGGATTGCCGATATGCGTGAATGCCGTGCTGAACATCACCGCTTCCCAGGCTGGCAGATCGCCGATGTCGCATCCGTTCGGCAATGTCGCCGACCCACTGCACACCGCGCCTTGACTGGACACGTTCATTAAGGGTGCCGCGTATAGCTTTGTCTTCTCGTGCACGCGGCCGCGAGTACCGAATGCGGCAACCGCCAACCGCTGGTGCCTATTGGCCACCAGTAGCAAGCCCGGCCAAGGCACCATCAAATTCACAAGCGGGCTGCCGGCGGGCTTAAACAACATGGGTCGCACCCCCGCGGCGACCGTCCAAGCGATATGCCGATCGCTTATCGACACAACCGATTTCGGTAGCAGTTCAACCGACGTTGGGGTTAAGTCCGCCATCGAACGCAACACCTGTTCGATATCGGCTTTGTCCAACAGTCGGCCGGCGCCGACCACGCATGCCTGGTTGTCGTTGTACGTCAAATCATGTAGCGAAGCTAATACGGCGGCGCCGGCGTAACCGGAGGCCTTTCGCGCTTGGTGAACTAAAATAGCGTGCAAGGGCTGAAAGTCGGGGGGTTGTTGTTGAAAGAAATTCACATACGGCATAAGCGATCACGGTTCGTTTAGACATTCGGCTAGAAAAATTAGCCCACGGGCTTTGGCAAGCATCGTCAATGTCTCACCGATTCCGGAAAGTGCAACGGGTGTCATGCGAATAACGGCTTTCGGTTGCTCACCGGTATTCATTAAATCCTCGTAAAAATCATCGACCAAACGGTTTTCCCAATCGAATCCGTAACCAATCAGGTGGCCAAAGCGCAGGGAACAGGCCGATTCATCGCCAAACGTTTCATCCGACTCGAACAAGGCGGTAGCGGTATCGATGTCGCAGCCCGCCACATAATCGCGAAATAGCAGGGTCTGTTCGATGAAGGTCAACCAGGGCGAGTGCAACAAGGCATTTTGCTCGCGTTGCCATTCGGTCATCGTATCGGTAACCTCGGCGATCGTCGGCATCGTCAAAAATCGTTTCTCCACATTATTGGCCTTCAGTTCCAACAAATATTGCAGCTGGTCGGCAAGGTCATCCGCATCCTCGTAAGTATCGCAAAATGGTGATGTATCGTTATCGAGCAGATGCTGGGCGAGAAGGTGTGGCTCTTGGGCGAGTACGGTCTCATCGACCGACTGCAAGGCTTCCAGTTCTTCGTACAGCCAATAGCAATAGCCGCTGCGGCACAATTCGTCGGTGGAAATACCCAGGCCGGAGACCGCTAGGATATAGTCCAAGCACCCGGCAATGACGCGGCCTAACTCCGGCGGCAACGCCAACAGATCGAACTGACTGAAACGCGGTTCGAGCACCACCACGAGTTTGGCGGAATGTGCTTTGTGCTCCAATGCCAAGTTAAGCCCTGAAAAATCGTCGTGGGCGTCTTGGTTCGCAACCTTGGCCGCGCATTGATTCAAGTGATCGGCGAGTGTCGACGCCGTTTGCGAATAGCAGTCGTACAACCCTATCCAGCCGGCGCCTACCGCCTGATCGATAGCCGTATCGGTCACAAGATTCATGGTTCTTGCCAGCAAAATCAGATTCGCGACACTGCCACGATGTTGCATCACAAATCGGGTTTTAAAGTGTTGCGTCACTCCTGCCAGCAACGGCTCAAGCGAGCCGTTGATTCTAATGGGAAAGAACAAGGGGTTCATAACAGAGGCAGCGTGCTTGGGTCGATTCCGGTGAGCGTTCGTTTCGGCAACCGGGCTGAATTCAAACGAAATCTAAGCCATGTCGGTTCGGTCACGTCGTCGGCCATTTCCAATGGCCCGTTGTCGGCGGAACAGGGGAAACTCGCCCATCGAGTCAACAGCGCCACCCCATCCAGGGGTGGCTCATCCCTTGGTTTTAACGGCTTGGGTATGGACGGCATAGTGCAATTCCTCGCCAACCACTTCGGGTTCGCTCAACGTGGCTTGTTGCAGATGGGGATACGCGGCGGCGTAGAATGCAATCGCCTCTTCCGCCGGCAAATTCGGCGCTGGGTCTTCCAAGCGCACGCTGCCCATTTTGAATACGCGGGTTAATGTGACTGAGATTGCCATGTGTCCCCCTAAAGTAACGAGTGCGGCTGTTGCGAATCGCTGATTGACCGATCGGTCTCTACGTCAGCCGAATCGCTTTTAGCGCTACTGCGTTTTGAGTCCGACGCGGCGCTTTCGGCGTCGCTGTCGCTAACCGAGGCATCGGCCAACCGATCCGCCGCCGCCTTGACCTGCTTGCCGCCTTCCTTTATCCGCTCCAGAGCGTTGTCCAGGGCGCCCTTGCCGGCGGCAATGCCTTGTACATACTGCGTCAAACACCTTGGAAATCCGGCGTCCAGCTCATTCGCGGTCGCAATGATGTGCAGCGGCGTCGACAATGAGGCTCTGAGGTCCGCAATCGCGGAATCATCGGGATTCGCCCCCGCGCCGTTGAAGACCGGTTGAATTAAAACGGCCAGTTGGCCATCGCTCGTGCGCGACACTGAAAATTGAATTTTCTCGTTGTCGCCGAGGAGTTGTTGAAACGTTTGAAACATGATTACGCCGCCTTGTTCGTGAATTGATCGGGTTGGTCTAGGTTGGCCGGTTCCGCGTGTATCGGCGCCGGCTGATTCTTATCGTCTCGTAGAAAGGCCAAAACGCGAGCCGGGACAAAGCCTTGAAAGTCATACCCGCAACCGAATACTTCATTGAGGATGTCGGCGCTTTTTCGCTTCATTAACCCCGCCATCGAATGTTTTTCGCTCAGCCCTTCGTAGTAATCGACAAACGTCACGCCGATACCATTGACCGCTTCTCTCAGCACCCCCTCCACCCCGAATTTCGTAAACCCCTCCAAAAACGCGCGATTGACGACAAAAGACTGTTCCGATTGCACGCCGATCGAGCGCATGAGCAAGGCAACACCTTTCGCCCATGACCGATTTTGCGCCGGCGCCTTTGCCTCGTGATCCTGTAATAGGTGGGTCAGCATGCGTTGATGAAAGGCTTGGGCGTCATCGCTAGAGAGCGGTGCCATCATGGCCACGAAATCCGCCAAGTTCAACAAGCTGCTATAACTCATACCGTTCGGGACGGCCTCTCGGGATAAGGTAGAGGACACCAACCGGTACAGCGCATAACTGTTCACGATGCGTTGAGCCGATTCGCTCTCGGCAATCCGTTGTCCGCCGTCGGTCCGGTAAAAGCGTTCGATATGCTCGGCAACCGCACCCGGCGTGGCCTGAGCGGTTGCGGTATGGGGTTGCGTGACCGTTTTTATGGGGCCGGTTGCCGCCGTGGAAGTCGCCGGAACCGAGGCATTGGCCGGCGTCGACCGGTTCTGTGCATGGCTGGTTTGGTAAGCCATACGTTTCGCCGCGTGACAGGCCAAATCAAAGCAGCAATCTTCCGTTATGGCCCCGGCTGAATCGGGCGACGTTGAAAGTACGACGCCAAAGTGAGCACATTGCTTACAGCCCTGTTCGAATTGGTTTCCGCCGACGCCGTCCCGGCCGATTTTCATGACCACCGCATAATCTCGCGGTGGTTTTTCGGTGTCTAAAAAGACGGCCGCATACTGCGTTTGCAGATCGTACTTTTGGGCTTCTACCGCATCCTGCGTTTTTTGCATGAAACAGTCGGGATTGGCGCACTTGCCGCAATCAACGTGCTCGTCGAACAAGGTCGCTTGGTGCTGTGAATTGTGATGGCAAGCCGCGCAGTCGGCGGTATCGAATATCGCCGTTTCCAACAGTCTTGCAAATCGGCCAATCCGAGTCTTTAACTCTGTGACGGAATGTTGGCCTTCCAGCAATTTAGGCAGTGTGGCGTTTTGAAATTCGGTGGGCAGCTGGGAAAGCAATTCCGCATGACCTAGTTTGATTTGCCGACTGGCCAATGCCTGTAAGACCGCCTCAGACGCATGCAACAACAACAATCGGGCCTCGAATTTCTTGTGGGACCAACCCAACAAGCGTATGGCTTCGGCCCGATCGCCATTGCAATCACTCAAAATGTCACGTGCGGCTTGCGCTTCTTCGGCCGGACTCATGTCATCCCGTTGCGTATTCTCCACGGTGGCCACTAGTCGGGCCTGTCGATCGTCCAGTTCACGAATCACGGCGGGAATTTCCGTCAAACCAGCCGCCACGGCGGCTCGATAACGGCGTTCACCCGCAACCACCCAATATTGCCGACCTCCAGCCTGCGGCCTGACGACGATGGGTTGCAGTACACCCTCGACCCGAACGGAATCGGTCAATTCTTGCATTTTGTTAGTGTCGAAATAGGTTCTCGGATTAAATCCATCTTGAACCGCAATGGAATTTATCGGCAAATAAGATAAATCCGGTGGATTGAGTTTCTTCGGTGGCATCGATACTCTCCATTTAGAGTAGAAATAAGGGGATGTATGACGCAGATGTCTAAACCTCTACATCACAAAGAAACCTTCCCATAGCATTTTGAATATGCAACACCCAAAGGCAGATGTTTTCGCTGTCATTAAGAAAAACAATAGACACGACTCCATGACGGATATCCTCGGTGTTCGCCGAAGAAACTCATCCCTTAATGACTACTTGCGTGCAGAGGGTGTGGAGATAAGCCAGTAAGCGATGTAGTACGAGCTGAAGCCGGTCAGAATGGCAATGAATGGCGAAAACGCGAAAAACGATCCAAGTAGTAGCCAAATGATTAAACTGATAGGTAACCCAACGATCAGTCGTTGGGTTTCGACAATCAGCACGTTTCTAATTTTGAAAAAATGTGCCATCGTGTTTCCTTCAAATCCCCAATCTTTTTAGTGTTCGTTACTCAACATCAAAATCCAGTCCGTCCAATAGAAAACCCAACGTCCTTGCGTGGGTTCGGACAAGGTCATTGATGTCTCGATGATCGAACGGCCGTCGCCATCGCAAACCGATAACCGAGATTGGCCACCGAGGCATCGCCACTCGATGCGGAGCCAAGGGTGTCGAAACGAGAGCGGCACCAGGTCGGACGCGACCCAATCCAATAGCCTGTTTCGTCCCGATTTTTCGGTCAACGCCTTGACTCCTGCGGTGATGCGTAGCGGACCCAGCGCGCTCTGGTAAAACCACTCTCCGTTGCCGACTACGCATTGGATGCGGACGATCCCGATGAAGGCGTTGGCCTTCATGCGTCGGGCAGCCCTGGATGCCGAGGATCCCAGATTAGCGAAGCGGTCTGGCTTTGCGCCATTAAGGCCCGAATCGCCTCGGCGCGTTCGTCGTTGGCATCCGCCTGGATGCTATATACGGCCGTGGGTGCTTCGGTGTCGACCAACACGACTGATGCTAACGGTTTTGTTCCGGCGAGGTTGTAACGCAAACACTTGGCAAACGAACGGCCGTGCATCACCAAATAGTCGAGTAAGCTCAGTTCGTCGGCCGTTTCGAAAGGGATCCACTGTGAAGAGACATTCATCAAACTGACGCTATCGAGTTCCGCATGGCCGGCTTGATTGATGGCAAACGTACCGATAATCATCAAATGACTGGATTCGATACCACGCCATAACAATAATTCGCTATCGAATTGCTTGATAAATCGCTTGTAGGTCTGTTCGTTAATAAAAAACGGGAATTCCGGCAAATGTTTCACGATGAGTTTGTGCCCGAATCGTGCTTCCTTGATTTCCTTCAGCTCGCCGATCAACAACCGAAACCGATGCAAGTTGTCCGCATACGACAAGGCTTTCGCGAGCCGGTCGTTGATTTCGTCTTTTTTATCGAGCACAAAGGTTTCCGGAATGAACACCCAGGTGTCTAGCGGACTGGATTTGGCGACTTTTCCGGCACACGCTTCCAGCAAGGCTTTGCGCAACCCATACCAATGACGCCGCGCTGCCGTGGCCGGCGTCCACCGGTGCCAACCGCTTTGTTCCCACAAGTAATGCAGCAATCCGCGCAAGCCGAGTTTTGGTTCGGACGCTACAATCGCGGTTGGCTTGGGTGACTGATCCGTCTCGGGCGGTGCGGGTGAAGTCCGGCTTTTTCCGGGCGCCAGCCGAAATTCGAACTTCAATTGGGTAATACCGGAATCCAGGTTCTCCCGAATGGCCGAACCGTACACCTGGCCCAAGCCGGACAACTCCGCCGGCGGCTCGTAAGATTCGCACCCTGGATGATGCCGCTCGCCGGAATTAGGCATGCGTTTGAGCCAATAGCGCTCGTGAGCGAAGGCGATATACAGCTCAACGCCACCGGTCGTGCATAGACAGAGGGGGCGCTGCTTGTCCGCATACGCCCGCCGCAAGATCGCTTGGAAGTCGGGGCTGTCGGCGGCAAACGCCAGTTCCCCCAGCGAGTAACGTGTCATGATGCCCCCCGGAATAGCGGAAATGTCGAGATCGGTTTCGGCATAACGCCCAGTCCCGCACGCCTGGCACGATACGTCCGGATGGTGAGTAGCGGGATCGCAACGGCGCGGATTGACGTGAATGATCGAGAATTCGCCCATTGAATCCGGATGGGTTGGCGCCGCGGCGACGCTCAAGGGATCCGCTTCGTCGTCCATTGTTTGGTCCATGAATAGCACCGGGAAAACTCAAGGTGCATCCCATGAAACATGGGATGCGGTGGGTAATTAACGCTTTAAGTGATCCACAATCAGATCACGCATTTCCAGGTAATCGACCCCTTCCGATTCGCAACAGGTCCGAAACGAAAAAGGTGTTTTGTCATCACTCATTAACCAAAGCCAGGACTCCGACTTTTCTTTGTCCGAGACCCGGTTATCCTTCAGCGAGCCCAACATCGCCAGTAACAAGCGATATCGCAACTCGCTGAACTCTTCTTCCGTGAATTGCGGTAATGCGTCCCAATCGATGACAAAAATATCGAACTGGTCCGGGTTGGGATACACCCGCCTCACAGGGGCTTTCTGCACTTTCATAGGCTCCTCCTAAATTCGACGGAGGAACGCCCCTAAACGGAGGATTCCCCCGTTTAGGGTTTAAAAAGACTGCCCGTGACCGGGAGTCGAATAAAAAACTGTTTATTTTGGGAGGCCAGCTACCTCGTGGAACGTTAGCGCGGTGAGTTATACCAAAAATCCAAAATAAAACCCGTTGGCTAAATGCATTTAAAATGCACTTTGCCAACGGGTCATAAACTGGATGGATTGTTAGGCGATGCGTTTGGCGGTGATGTCGGTTTGGCTGCTCACCTCTCGGATCTTCGCGTTAGTCTCTCCGATTAACGGCCGACAAGGCCAAGGCAAACAAAAAGCCACCCCAAATGATGGGGACAAACCAGTAATGCACAGTTGCAATTGCCTCGGGCGGAAAAACGGTTTCGGCCACTTCAGAAAATGCGTGTATTAGTGATTTCATCTTTCGTTGCTCAATCTGAATTACGCATCCTCGGTTTCCGCTTCCGCCTCGTCGACCTCCTCCGTCTCGGTCGTAATTTCGACACCTTTCTCCTTCAGAACCTGCTCGGCGATTTCAACCTCGTTCGATATGCCGCGCTTTTGGGCCTCACTGTAGGCGTTCTTGCGGATGCTGATAATCCGGCGAGCCAATTTTTGAATACGTCGTTGCCATTGATATTCGGCATCCGCCCGCTTTTCGTTTGGAAGTAAGTTGCTCAGCCATAAGGAATCGATTAATTGGATAACGTTGTCCATTTGCATCATCAGTGCGACGAATTGCGAGACTTGAGGTGATACAATATCGATATCGTAGTGGCCTGGATTACTGTATTTGGGAAATATGTCAATGCCATTGTCTTCGCGGAGTCTCTCCAAGCGTTGAATTTCATTGGCGAGATCTTCACTACAGCTTTCGATGAGTTTTGAAACGGCAGCCTGAACCAATTCGATATGCGCTTTTTCGCCGATGATATAGAGAATGGTGTCGATCATATACAGCGCCGACACGACGGACTTAAAATAGCGTTGGTAAACACGCTTGGTATATTCGCTATTGAGTTTAATTTGCTGAGTTAAACTCGGTCGGCTATAGATTTCTATTGCAATTTGCGATTCTGCCACGATGATCACCCTTCTAATGTCATTGGAAAGGTTTCCATGCTATCGCATTTGCCGAGCCCAACCCGTTGGCTAAATGCTTTTAAAATGCACTTTGCCAGCGGGTCGCATCGCCAACCGCTCGGTACAGTAGCCAACCTGCCTTGCATGCGCTGCATTTCATGCAATGATGGCGTCTTTCCTCTGGAAATTTTTAGTGATGCGCAAACAATCCGACACTTATACCCTGGCGTACGAATGCTGCGATACCGTTTTGATGGAAGACGGCCGCTTTCCAACCATTGAGGCGATTCGCGATCGGATCGGGGTCAACAGTCCAACGGTCATCAGCCGGGCAATCAAGGATTGGACGCTGCATTTTGTCGAAAAGCACCGGCAATCCTTTGAACGTCCGGATTTGCCGGTCGTGATGCTGGATGCCGCGACCGGGTTGTGGCAACTGGCCTTGAAAGAGGCGAATCAATCCTTCAGCGAGCAGCGACAAGCTTTAGAGCAACGTGCGGCCGAGGATCAAACGCTCATCGCCCAATTGCGGCAGCAATTACAGGAAGAGCAAAGCCGGTGGGAAGCCACCCTGGCTGAAATAGAACACCAGTTGGACGAACAAGTCGATCAAAATGCCGAACTGGTGCGCACGCTCGCCGATACCGAACGCACGTTAAAGGACACTGACGCTCAGTGGGTGACCACCCGCGAAGAATTGTCCCGCGCGGAAGGTAGCTTGACCGCCTTAAAATCGGCTCATGACGCTCAAACAAAAGAATGGTCTGATCGCTTCGATAAACAGCACAACTGGCATTTAGTCCGTATCGAGCAAGAAAAGGAGGCCGCCCGCGAGGGACAGGCGAAAACGATTGCATCGCTCAACCGCGCGTTGGAAGAAGCCAGGCTCGATCGAGCCACTTCGCAGGCGCGGATCAATCAATTGATGCAACAACTCAGCGATCGTCACGAGCACCAACTCAAATGGGAAGCCGACCTCGCCCAGTTGCGCGAGCAATTAGCGTCGCGCGACGCGGCGCTGCAGGCCGAGAAAGACAAAGTCAGTAAGTTACAAGAGTTGGTCCGGAAACAACGCCGTCCGGCTTCGTCAGTGTCTGGCAAGGTCGCCGGATGAACCCGACTGAACTGGCGCTATTGCGTGGTTGGATCCAGGGTTTATCTTGGCCCGTACTTGGGGAGTTGTATTTGGACGACGCCGGCGTCGCGCAAACCCGTCGTACGGTACTAACGCTGTGCCGCACCCTCGCGCGAAAAGCCGAATTATTGGATCTGTTATCCGATGCGGCCATCTGGCAACAGCCCCATCTGGGCAATGCCGACTGGATCGATAAAGCCTTGGCGTCTTTAGACCGCCTGAAATCCAAACCAGCCCCTCTGCCGAAGCCGGATGAACCGTGCGGCCGGTGGCTGCCATCGCCCGTCGCGGTGCGCCTGGCGCAAACAGAGAACCTCCACACCTTGACCCAGCTAGCGGATTTCGTCAATCAACATGGTCAGCGTTGGTGGACCCAAATCCCGCGTTTAGGCCAAACGTCGGCCGCGGAGATTCAAGCGTTTTTTGCCGAGCACGCCGACGTACTTAACCTCCATCTGGACTTAACTAAAAAGCGCCCGGCCCATCCGTCGTTACCGGCGGTTTCGTCCGGCATTGCCCCGATCGAGCGCTTCCGGCCGCCGGAACATCTCAGCGGGCAGTCCGGCTCGAACAGAGCCCCGGCGCCGCGGTGCTTGCTCGATGCCGGCAATGATTTCGAGGCGATTCTCGCGTGGTTGTCCATCTACGACACCGGGACGCCGACCCATCGCACCTACCGCAAGGAGATAGAGCGGTTTTTATTGTGGGCGATCTTTGAGCGCGGCAAGGCGATATCGTCACTGACCACGCCGGATTGCGCTGAATTCCGACGTTTCCTGGAAGATCCTCAACCGGCCGAACGCTGGATCGGTCCATCCGCCCAACGCTGGTCGCCGCAATGGAAGCCCTTTAAAGGTCCATTGAAACCCAGTAGCGCACGCCAAGCCGAGGTCATCCTCAGCGCCTGCTGCGACTGGTTGGTTGGGCAGCGCTATTTGGACAGCAACCCGTTCTCCGGATTAAACAAACGTGGCTACGGTCGGCGCCAGGGAACCGATCGAATACTGTCGCCCCCGCTTTGGGACCATCTGATCGACTATGCCGAACGACAAGCCGGCGCCTCAGCCTTAGCTAACCACAAGCCCGCCGATTACCGACGCACTTTGTTCATTCTCCGGTTTGCCTACCAAACCGGTTTGCGGCTGCACGAATTGACCAAAGCCAGACTCGGTGACCTGGAACGCCTGTCCGGTTACGATGGCGAGCAATGGTGGTTAAACGTCCTCGGTAAAGGCAAGGTACATCGCCAAGTACCGATCGCTCCGCGACTGATTGACGATATCAATGCGCATTTGCGAGACAGACAGCTTAAACCGATCGGTTACGCCGCACCGGACACCCCGATTATCGGCAAACTGCGCAAGCGCCTGAAAGATGCACCGGAAGATCAGGCCAGTGCCGCACTGCTCAGCGAGTCGGCGCTGTATCAAAAACTGAAAGGCTTTTTTGAAGAAGCCGCGGACGATATCAATCAAGCCGATCCGATCGCGGCCGAAAAAATTCGCAGAGCAAGCACCCATTGGCTGCGACATACGCACGGTAGCCACGCGGTCTACAAGGGCGTTCCCCTTGAAATAGTACGCGACAATCTAGGTCATAAAAACATCGCGACCACGTCAATATATGTGCATTCGGACAAAGACTCTCGTTATAAAGCCATATTGGGAATGACAGGCGATTAAGGCATTGATTGGCATTTGAGTGATTGGAATTGACCGCTTTCGGGTGATGAAAAAGAAGATCCGGCAGGCACTTCACGACCCACTCCGGCCGGCCGTGTTTCTCTAAAGCAGCCACTCAGTCAAATCCAGGTTCTGCGAAATAAAGAGCTACATTGCAGTCATTCACGGCTTCCCCCAGAGTCCAGTAGCGGAGTAAACGCTATGAATGCCTTGATCATGTAACCACCAGCTTTAATATTGAGTACGTGATGATGCTATCATCGTATCAAAATCATATTCTTAGTTTCATTTATCTGGCGTAAGTTTTATATGGCAAACATTGAAGTTAAAAAAGGATGGTTCGGAGGGCTAACCCTTGTCGACGCAATAAAACAGGCAAACTGGGGAGATGTCATAATCGTTGAGTCAGGTTATGAGCACACAGGCAGCATTATTATTAACGGAAACATAACATTACGTGCGAAGGAGTCAGGTACAGTATCTATAAGAGGAACAATCGAATTATGCGAAAAAGCCAATCTATATGGAATCAATGTTTCTACTACAAATGATAGTGCAATAAGGGCTGGGAATCTAAGTACTGTAGAAAATTGTGATATACAAAACTCCCATTCATCATACGCTGCCATAGTGGTTCGGCCTGGAGCAAATGTAAGAATAACCAATTCACATATTCATGACATTCTAAGTAATGGATTGTTTGTCATGAAAGAAGCCACTGCAGAGGTTTTTAACTGTACTTTTTCAAATATCAAACTCCCAGCGATCTTTTTGCAATATAAAAAAAGCAGGGTTTTTGCTAATAAATGTTCATTCAAAAACATTGATGAAAATGGTATTTGGTGTGTTGACAATGCGGAAATTTATTTAGAAAAATGTGATTTTTCCAATTGTATTTATCCTGCGGTTGGGTTAGGTGGAATGAGCAAGGGTGTTATTGATGACTGTGTTTTTTCTAACACAGTCTGTGGGGTATTTATAAGAGAAAAAAGCTCTGCAGACATTAATTATTGCAATTTCTTTAAATGCAAATCGGATGCCGTTACTTTAGATGGAATCGATTCGAAATCAATTTTAAGGCATTGTATATTTGAGGATAACTCGTCTTTAGCAATCAGAGTTATCAATGGAGCAAAAGCTTCATTAGACTGTTGCTCTTTTCCATCAGTTTTAGAGGTCGACAATTCTATATTTTATGATGCGGTCAGTAGTTTGACTATATCTAACTCCAGAAATAAACATAACCAACAAATTCAGTTCAATCGTTCACACGAAGAATCCCTGAATAGAAACTATGATCTCAAATACAACCTTGAGTTGGAATTGGGTGAGGCGCTATCTGGCTGCGAGTCGACAATCAGAGTACCTCGTGCCAATGGTGCAACGCAAACATTATTTGTCAAGATTCCGGCCGGCGTTGATACAGGAGACCGAATTCGCTTGGCTGGTGAGGGTGAGTCCCATTTTACTAGCAGTCCGCCGGCTGATCTTTATGTACAAATTCATATTAAACCGCATCATCTATTTACTAGAGATGGAATCCATCTACATTGCAAAGTTGAAATACCAGAAAATATCGCAAGAAATGGTGGAGAAATTGAGCTCGAAACCATTCAAAGTGGAAAATTAAAGTTAAAAGTACCGCCTAATACAAAATCTGAGCAAGTTCTCAGACTCAAAGGTAAGGGTGCGAGAAATATAAGAGATAATGAGATTGGTGACCTACATTGTACCGTTTATGTGAAAAGTAATTCTGAGGTTACTTCATTCAATAAAAATGATTCGACATCAGAAATCACGGATTTCAAATCAAATCCGAGTTCTGAACTTGATAAATTAATAGGATTAAAAACTGCGAAAACAGAACTGCAAAAATTAATTAATTTATCTTCCGTGCAAGCGAGAAGAAAGGAGCAAGGATTACCAGTTGCTCCCGTTTCGCTTCATATGGTCTTTACAGGTAATCCCGGTACAGGAAAAACTACCGTGGCTCGTTTAGTAGGCGGTATCTATAAGCAGCTCGGGCTTTTAGAAAGAGGCCATCTAGTTGAAGTCGATCGTGGAGGACTCGTTGCTGGATATATAGGACAAACGGCAATTCGAGTCCGAGAAGCAGTTAACAAAGCTTTGGACGGAGTTTTATTTATCGATGAAGCCTATTCATTGGCACAGGGTGGTCAACCTGATTTCGGTCAAGAAGCAATCGATACTTTACTCAAAGCAATGGAAGATAATCGAGACAGGCTTGCGGTAATAATTGCGGGCTATAGGGACCCAATTAGGAAATTTATTCAAACAAACCCAGGGCTAGAATCACGATTTACTCGATATGTTGATTTTGATGACTATAGCTCGGATGAGTTGATGGAGATATTTGCACAACTTTTGAGTTCCCATCATATGCTTTTATCTGAAGAAGCGCATAGAAAAGCAAAATCTAATTTTGAAACAATATATAGAGTTAGAAAGAATAACTTTGGGAATGCCCGAGTCATACGGACTTATTTTGAAACAGTTTTAGAGAAGCAAGCGGAAAGGCTAGCAAATAATATTGCTGCGGACACGTCGTTGATAGTTGCAGATGATTTGCCAGATGTGCATAGCAAAAAATCTAAGGACATTAATGATTTGCTTGAGGAACTGGACACTTTTGTTGGATTAGCAGAGGTAAAATACGAAATACGTAAGCTAGTAAATCTTTACAAGGCCAATCAAAAAAGAAAAGAAAATAATTTACCAATAACACCTGTATCGTTACATTTAGTGTTTTCTGGAAACCCCGGGACTGGAAAAACCTCAATAGCTCGATTGATCGGAGAAATATATGCAAGTTTAGATTTGCTTTCGAGTGGCCATGTCATAGAAGTTGATCGTAGTGGGTTAGTTGCGGGTTTTATAGGTCAAACAGCATTGAAAACACAGGAAA
This sequence comes from Methylomonas koyamae, assembly GCF_001644025.1. GTDB lineage: Bacteria > Pseudomonadota > Gammaproteobacteria > Methylococcales > Methylomonadaceae > Methylomonas > Methylomonas koyamae_A. The sequence continues at coordinate 13,749 of NZ_LUUK01000040.1, read as the reverse complement.
CAATCAATGCGGCGTTAGATGGTGTATTATTTATCGATGAAGCGTATTCGCTATCTGAATCTTCAATTCAAAGCCCTGGTCATGATTTCGGTAAAGAAGCCATCGACACTTTGCTGAAAGGTATGGAAGATCATCGGGAAAGGTTAGCGGTTATCGTTGCCGGCTACCCAAAGCTAATGCAAAATTTCATTAATTCAAATCCAGGTCTTGAATCGCGTTTTACCAGATATTTAAAATTTGAAGATTATTCTGGAAATGACTTGACCAATATATTTTCTAAGTTCTGCCTTAATAATGGATTTGTGATTACCGATCAAGCGAAAATAGTGGCATCTAATATGTTTGATAGAGTATATGCGGAGCGTGGTGAAAATTTTGGTAATGGACGAACTGTCAGAAAAATCTTTGAATCCGCCATTGAAAATCAAGCCGAACGGTTAGCTAATGAAGAAAATGCCTCGCCAGTTGAAATTGTGGAGTCGGATCTTATTGCATGCTTCGGAAAATTATTTGTATAAGTGGCCGATTGGCGCAGAATTGAGAAAATAATGCTGCCAAATTGATAGGCGAAAACAGGACAGTCGGCTCAGTTATAAGATGCCTTAAATATTGAAATTGGGTTGTAACACTGTCTGGCTGGTTTTGGCCGTTGTGACGTAGTGATAATTTCAATCTGCTCGCCGAATACCGGACAGTCAACTGGGGTACAGGTTGCCTTAACTAACTAAATTGGAAAGTTACCCCGAAGGTCGGGTAATGGCCGAAACTGCGAATTCGCCGATTTCAACAAGCCAATCCCGATAGCTGCCATTCAAATTTGGATGATGTTGTAAAAGCCAAAGTCGCTGCCCGTTGCTGACTATCGCTTAATCTGATTCAATGGCCGCAATTTGATCAATTTCGGTTGTTGCTATTTATCACCGATGATATACGGAAAGGAAAATCATATGCAGATCAATAAACTATCTTGTAGTCGGGCTTTTTCCGGTAAATCTACAGAAACCATCTAATTCCTTGTTGGGCGTCAGCCGAATGCCGATAGCAATGCTCACGATCTCTGACTGGGGTAGCGCACAGGAACGCGACAAGATGATCGAGAGTCCTACCTGGCCAGAAATCGAGTCTGCCATTCGCGCGCTGAACAACGAGAATCTGAATGACCTGTATCTCCACCCAGAAAAGAATAATACGGAAACCTATCTTTGCATCGGCGGCGGTGCTGGTCGCTACGTTCTAACCGGTTCCATCAAAAACCAATCCTTCCCAACGTTAATTGATCCCAAGCGTTCAACTATGCCAAGCACTCAGTTGGTAGTTGGCGGCCAGTTGGGTGACTACCCAAGCAATTGGGTCATGGATCTTTGCACTACGCTGCAAACCGCGAAAGCGTTCTATGATGCAGGCGGGTTCAATTGCGGCGTTAATTGGCAGACAGCATGAGTCAGCCCTTGACGCCCAACAATCCAGTCAACCTGACCGCCGAACACCCGCTTTTAGGTTTCCTGCATCCGCCTCGCGCGGCATCCGGTTACTTTCATAGTTATGTTTCGTTATGAATGACGGACAAATCAAAACGTTCGTTCAGGAACTGGTTTCCGAGCTTGCCGGAATCGAATCTGTTTGGCTCTTCGGATCAAGAGCTAATGAGTCATTTCGCCCAGATTCTGATTGGGATCTAATGGTTTTCGCTGATCAAGAGGCTTTTGCGGCGCTAAGAAGGCAGAATCAGCTAAAAAACGAATATATTGATGTCATTATTGTAATTGATATGGAAACGTTTTCGGAACCATGGCCAGAAAACACAAGTAACTGTAAAAGTGGCGATTTTTCCACATGGGAGTGGGAAAGATATACCCCGGATTTGGCGAAATACACTTCAGTTAAGTACCTTAGCGACGATTGGTTTAAGAGCGGTCAATCCGAAATCAAAAGGCTTGTAGCAAAGCGGATATGGCCGTGAAACATAATACATCGCTCCAGCCGACGTTAAACGAGCAATTACTGACATATACCGGCCATTCAAAAACAACCCCAAAGGTCGGCAATTGGCCGTTGGACAACTTACAGAACAATCCGTAACTTACTGACGCAAACGACTCAATTCCGCTTATTCCAATCATCCCATGAACATCCATGGCCGGGAATACCTGTACGACCCGCATTTCACCGTTATTCTGGCGATCCAGAGTGTTTGGCCACATAAACCAGACAATCAATTAACGGCTTCGTGCAGTACGTCTCACCCAAATGAGGTTTTATCGGCGATAATGAGCGCATTATGACAAACGTTAATGCAATAAGAGAACGAAATTGAAAATTTCTAAGCCGGTGCTAAGCTTCTAACATCCATACGGTCGTGTACAGCAGAATCAGCCGTTCAATTGCTGGTTACGGATCGGCGCACGTTATTTGAGTTTTGCATAAGCACAGTGTAGCTGACTCTGTATTCCGGTGTACGAGTAAGCCTGGGTGTTATCTTTTCCAGGTAATACCCGTTTACTTTTTTACTTCGTTCTCCAAATCCGTGCTGGAGGTGTCATACAATGATGTTGTTGGTTTTCACCCTGGACGATTGGCGATATGCACTGGAGCTTTCCGGTGTGGAACGAGTGTACCGGTCCGCAGCTATAACCCCTCTACCTGAGGCGCCGGATATCGTTTTGGGTATTATCAATATCAAAGGTGCCGTGCTACCGGTTATGAATGTCAGGCGGCGCTTCCGCCTGCCGGAAAAACGATTGTCGCTGGACGACAGAATGATAGTCGCCCGCGCCGCCGAGCGTACGGTTTTGCTTCTGGTCGACAGCATCATGGGGGTCATCGACTGTACAGACGGCGATATCACCGCAGCGGACACCGTCATGCCCGGCTTCGATTTTGTTACAGGCGTGGTACGGCTTAAAGACGGTATGGTGCTGATCCACAATTTGTCCGGTTTTCTGGCACTGGACGAAGCGCGCACCTTGGATTTGGCTTTAGGGAATCTTCCCAATGAGTAGCGCCATAACCGCAAAAATTACTGTGCCGTCGCCTTTTAGCCGGTTTTTGGCACGCCATACGGGTTTATATTTCCCGCCGGAGCGCTGGCCCGATCTGATGAGCGGTATGGACAGAGCTGCGAGAGAGTTCGGCCTGCAGGATTCGGAGACTTGCATGCAATGGTTATTATCCACGCCTATGGACAGACATCGCGTCGAGATCCTGGCCCGCTATCTAACAGTGGCGGAAACCTACTTTTTTCGTGACCCGGCGGTCTTCGAAGCTCTGAAAACCAGTATTTTGCCGGGTCTGATTCAGTCCCGCCGCCTATCCCGGCAAACTCTCGACATTTGGTGCGCGGGCTGTGCGACAGGCGAAGAAGCTTATTCGCTGGCTATCCTTATGCAAAGGATACTGCCAGACTTCCAACAATGGCGAATTTCCCTGTCAGGTACCGACATCAACCCGCAGGCATTAGCCAAGGCCGAAGCGGGAGTGTATAGGGAATGGTCGTTTCGAAACCCACCGGTCTGGTTAAAAACCGGCTATTTCCGCGAAACCGCTACGGGATGCTACGAAATACTACCTTCCGTGCGGGACATGGTCCGATTCTCTTACTTCAATCTTATGGCGGATAGCGATTGGCCGCCGATTGGCGATAACGGCACTATGGACTTCATCTTCTGCCGGAACGTGTTGATGTATTTCCAGCCCGAATTGGCTGGGCGAGTGCTGAATAAGCTTTGCCGTTCGCTTGCTGACGGAGGATGGTTGATCATCGGCCCTTCGGAAGCCCCCATCACCGCGCCAGAGAATATGGAAAGACATTACTTTCCCGGCACTATTCTGTATCGCAAAAACCTTTCCACCACGGTCAGGAAACCTGCGGCGGCGCATACCGCGGCCCTTTTTCCGCCGAAACATACTGGTTTGGCGGCGGCCGGAGATCAAAAGCCATCCGTGTGGCAGCTGGCGGCAAAAACGGCGCGCAAACCGGCTAAAGGGCCGCCAGGGAGTCCCGGTCCGGTAATGCCGTTGTGCCAGCAAAAAAAACTTGGCGTGGCCGGACCGGAAGACACCCGGCGACCGAGCGGCGGGGAAACAGAACCCAGCGCAGGCGATGCCGACCGGTTAAGCCCGGGCCGGCAATATTTGCAAGCCGTCGAACTATTGGAACGGGGCCAAACCGAGGCCGGCGAGCAAGCGCTGAAACGGACCTTATACCTGGAGCCGGCTTTTACGCCGGCTTATTTCATGCTCGGTTGCTTGCTCAGGCGGCAGGGTAGGCATAAAGAAGCCGTTAAAAATTTCAAGAATGCGTTGCAGTTACTCGAAGCTTATCCCCCTGAACAAATCCTGCCGGAAGCCGAAGGCGTCACTGCCGGCCGGTTGGCCGAAATCATCCGCACTCTTAACGCCGGGGAGGAAAGCATATGAAAAAGGCAAGTTTCGATGGCTCGATTGATCTTGACGCCGATGCGCCGGAGCCGTATTCGCCGCGGCAAGCCGACTTAATTCTAAAAGCCCGGGCCGAGGAGCTGGCGCAAGCCGTGGAACAAGACGAAGAGTCGGCAAGTATCGAAGTGGTGACATTTTCGCTCGCCTACGAAACCTATGCTCTGGAAACCGCTTTTGTCAGCGAGGTATATCCTCTGAACGATCTGACGCCGCTGCCATGCACGCCGGCGTTCGTCGCCGGTATCGTCAACGTTCGCGGTCAGGTGATTTCGGTGGTGGACATCAAAAAGTTTTTCGATTTGCCGGCCCGCGGACTGACCGATCTGAACAAGGTGATTGTGATCGGCAGCGGCATGATGAGGTTCGGCATCATGGCGGACGCCATTTTGGGGGTCAGGAATATCCCCATACGGACAATACAGCCAGGATTGCCGACCTTGACCGGCGTTCGCGCGGATTATTTGCGCGGGATCGCCGCGGACCGGCTGGTGATTCTGGACGCGGCAAAGCTGTTGACGGACGGCAAAATCGTCGTCCATGAAGAAGTTGCTTAGCGTAGCCGGCCATCGTGCGGAAATGGACATAAACCGGATGCAATCGCCGTGAAAGATATACTGAAATAGGGGGCTTACAACATGAAATTCTCAATCGGCTCGAAACTGTGGACGGGTTTTACCTCCATTTTGATAGTTCTGCTGGCGGTCGGCGGCATTTCCTACCAGAACAACGCAAAACTGAACGAAACCGCGCATTGGGTCACCCACACCTATCAGGTGCTGACCAAGCTGAATGAAATGCTCTCGGCAATTCAAGATGCCGAAACCGGCCAGCGCGGTTACCTGATTACCGGCGAGGAGCGCTATTTGGCCCCCTATCAGGCGGCCGTTCCCAATATCGGCAGGCTGCTGACGGAAATCAAGCAACTGACGGCGGACAACCCTGGCCAGCAACACCGTCTGGAACAGATCGACGCCATGATCGACGGCAAACTCGACGAACTCAAGGAAACCATAGACCTGCGCCGAAACAAAGGATTAGATGCCGCCTTGCCTGTGGTACTGTCGGATAAAGGCAAGCGTCTGATGGACGAGCTGCGGGCGGTGGCTCGGGAAATGGAAAATCAGGAGAACGAATTATTGCGGGAACGCGAGCAAGAAACCGCCCTTAGTTCGCAACAGACCGTCGCTTCCATCGTCTTCGGCTTTTTACTGGCCGGCGCACTGGTGATCGGTAACGCCCTTTTCCTGAGTTGGCATATCTCCAAGCCCCTGAAACTGATCGCGGATAGTGCCGAACGCATCGCCATCGGCGATTTGTCCGTCAGCTTCGACCTCAGCCGGCGCAGCGATGAAGTGGGGGCGCTGATGCGGATCTTCGCCGCCATGCTCCGGTCGCTGCAGGATATGGCCGGTATCGCCAAACAGATCGCGGCGGGCGATCTGACGGTACAGGCCAGGGCGCAATCGGAAAAAGACATCCTGGGTAATGCGTTTGCCGCCATGGTGAACAATTTGCGCAATCTCACCCTGGAAATTCGCGACGGCGTGAATGTGCTCTCCGCATCTTCGTCCGAAATATTGGCGACGACGACCCAGGTTGCCGCCAGCACCGCTGAAACCGCGACAGCGGTCAGCCAGACTACCGTGACGGTGGAGGAAGTCAAACAAACCGTGCGGCTGGCCGATCAAAAGGCCAAGCTGGTTTCGGACAGCGCCCAACAGGTGGCGAAGATCTCGCAAGCCGGGCTGGAGGCTGTCGAGGAACTGATCTCGGGCATGGGACGTATCCGCGAACAAACTGCGGCGGCGGCGGAAAGCATCGTCAGGTTGAGCGAACAAAGCCAGGCCATCGGAGAAATCATTCTCACCGTCAACGATCTGGCCGAACAATCCAATTTACTGGCGGTCAATGCCGCTATCGAGGCCGCCAAGGCTGGCGACCAAGGCAAAGGCTTCGCAGTCGTGGCTCAGGAAATCAAGAGTCTGGCGGAGCAATCCAAACAAGCCACGACCCAAGTGCGCGCCATCCTCGGCGATATTCAAAAAGCCACCGGGGCTACGGTGATGGCCATCGATTTGAGCGACAAAGCCGTGGCGGCGGGTGTAGGGCAATCCGATGCGGCCGGAGAAGCCATCCGCATGCTGGCGGACAGTATCGACGAGGCGGCTCAAGCCGCGCTGCAGATAGCGGCATCGAGCCAACAGCAATTAGTAGGCATGGATCAGGTGGCGCTGGCGATGGAAAATATCAAACAGGCCAGCTCGCAAAACATGGCCGGTACCGGACAGGCGGAATCCGCCGCGCAAAACCTGCATGAACTAGGGCTCAAACTGAAGCAGTTGATGGGCCGGTACAAGGTTTAAGGACTTTCCGCAAACTCCACGGGAACCGCCGATGTCCGAACAAGAAAGCGAGTTTCTCCAGCGCTTGCTGGCGACTTTCAATATCGAGGCGCAAGAGCATGTCGAGGCGCTGTTCGCCGGGATAGCCGAACTCGAAAAGTGCCCGGATGAAACCCGGCAGGCCGAACTGATAGAGGCCGTGTTCCGCGAAGCGCACAGTCTAAAGGGCGCGGCCCGCGCGGTGAATCTGATACCGGTCGAAACAGCTTGCCAGGCACTGGAAACCGGTTTCGCCGCGATGAAAAACAAAAATTCCGCCTTGACGGCCGAGCTGTTCGACAGCCTGTATACCGCTATCGGCAAGCTGAGCGAACGGCTGGGTCTACCGCAAATAGATAGAATTACAGCAGTGCCGGTCGAGATACCCGCGCCGCACCCGGAAACCCAAACGATAACATCGGTTAAGCCGCCCGCTCGCGGTTCGGCGGAAAAATTATCGATGGCGGGAACGGTCAGAATCGCCTCGGCAAAGCTGGATTCCATTTTTTTGAAATCGGAAGAAATGTTGGCGGCCAAGTTCTTGGCGCAACAACGCCAACAGGACATCATAACCCTTCAGGCTATGGCGGCCTCGTGGAGCAAGCAGTGGAGCAGAACCGTTAGCCGCCCAGAGTTTTACAGTAACTTGTCGAAACAGCCGCAAGGCTTGGAATTGATCGAGCAAAATACCGCCTTCATCAAATCGCTGAATTATCGGCTCGACGCCGCGGTAAAAGCCGCCAGACAAGATCAGCACTTGTTGGGGAGGATGGTGGACGATCTGCTGGAAGACATGAAAAAAGCCCTGATGCTGCCTTTTTCGGCGCTGATGGAAATCTTCCCCCGGCTGGTGCGCGATCTCGCCAAGAGCAGCGGCAAAGACATAGTCCTGAATATCAGTGGCGGCGAAATCGAGGCCGACCGCAGGATATTGGAGGAAATCAAGGATCCCTTGATTCATATTCTACGCAATTGCGTCGACCATGGCATTGAACTGCCGGATATCCGGGCTAACCTTGGAAAATCGCCGTGCGGCACCATCGGCATCGCGATTTTGCCGCGTAGCGGTAATCGGATCGAAATCGACATCTCCGACGATGGTGCCGGGATAGATACCACTAAGGTAAAAGCTGCCGCTACCCGGCTGGGTATACTGGAACGGGAACAGGCTTCCAGGCTGGAAGACCATGTATGTGCCGAACTGATTTACCGGTCCGGGGTTTCCACCAGCCCTATCATCACCGAAATTTCCGGCCGCGGCCTGGGGCTAGCCATCGTCCGCGAGAAAATAGAAGGATTGGGGGGCTGTGTTGCGGTCGAGACGCAGCCGGGCAACGGAACTGTTTTCCGCATCGAGCTGCCGCTTACTCTCGCTACTTACCGCGGCATCGCCGTCCGCGTGGGCGAACAAACCTTCGTCTTGCCGACCGGCAATGTAGAACGTTGTATGAGAATTCGCCGGGACGATATTCGTACCGTGGAAAACCGCGAAACCATCCTGTTCCGAGATGAAACACTGTCCCTATCGTGGCTGAGTGAAGTGCTGGGCATGCCCGAACGCACGGCCGGCGGCGAAGCCCTGTATCAGCTGCTGGTCCTGAAAATGGGTGGAAAACGAATGGCATTTATCGTGGATGAAGTGCTCGGCGAACAGGAAGTACTGGTGAAAAGCTTGGGGCCGCAGCTCGCCAGAGTCCGTAACATAGCTGCCGCTACCATCCTCGGTTCGGGTAAGTTGGCACCCATCTTGAATGTTTCCGATCTGCTGAAATCCGCGCAGCTGGCGGCACAAACCGGCTCCAGGCGAACCGCCGACTTCAAAACCGACGGACCAACGCCCACGAATTCGGTATTGGTGGTGGAAGATTCGGTCACCGCGCGCAGCTTGCTGAAGGGTATTCTGGAGATGGCCGGATACAAGGTCACCACCGCAAACGATGGTGCCGAGGGCCTGACTCAATTGCGTAGCGGCGAATTCGACCTCGTGGTCTCCGACGTGGATATGCCGCGCATGAACGGCTTTGATTTGACCGCGAAGATCCGTGCCGACAAAAGGCTGGCCGATTTGCCGGTAGTACTGGTGACGGCGCTGGAATCGCGCGAGGACAAAGAACGCGGCATCGAAGTCGGCGCCAACGCTTATATAGTGAAGGGCAGTTTCGAGCAAAGTAATTTATTGGATATAGTCCGTAGACTTATCTAGCAACGATCCTTAAATAACAAATACAAAAAAATGAAACCGCGCAAATTATTGTACTCCCCCGTAGTCAAGTATCGACCCAATATGCCGAAACAATCAGGACATAAACATTAATGTGGCCGGTCGGAGAGAATAATGACTAATCGCATCATCGGCACTACCGGCCCCATCAGATTATTGATAGTGGAGGATTCGCCTTCGATACGCGAGTTTCTGGTTTATCTGTTTGCCTCCGATCAGGAAATACGAGTCATAGCCACGGCCAACGACGGCGAAGAAGCCCTGGCGGCGGTCAGGGATAGAAGTCCCGATGTCATCACCATGGATCTGCACATGCCGAAAATGGACGGTTACGCCGCGACCCGCGCCATCATGGAAAGCTTTCCGACCCCCATCGTTATCGTCACCGGCAGTACTTCCGCCGGCGAGCTGGCGACTACCATCAACGCGTTGGAAGCGGGAGCATTGGCCGTTGTTAAACGGCCGTATGGCATCCAACATCCGGATTACGCAAAGACGGCGAGAGAACTGATTCAGACCGTCAAGCTGATGTCGGAGGTCAAGGTCGTCAAACGTTGGACGCCGCGAAAAAAAACCACATCGCTAGCCGATAGGCCGATTGTACTGGAAGCCGGCCCCAACTGCCCGCAGATTCGACTGGTAGCGATAGGTTCGTCCACCGGCGGCCCGCAGGCCTTACAACAGATATTGGCAAAACTGCCGAAGAACTTTCATGCGCCGATACTCATCGTCCAACATATTGCGGCGGGTTTCACCGAAGGTCTGGCCCAATGGCTCGCGGAGGCCGCGGGCTTTCCGGTAGAGGTGGCGACCGATGGGCAGCAAATTTTGCCTGGCCGCGCCTATCTGGCACCCAACGGCTTTCAGACGACGGTGGACGGCCACGGGCGGATCGCACTGCTGGGAAGCGGACCGGAGAACGGTCACCTGCCGTCGGTGTCCGCGTTGTTTCGTTCGGTGGGGGTTGCTTATGGAGCGAACGCCGTTGCGGTGCTCCTCACCGGCATGGGCCGGGACGGCGCCGTCGAGCTGGGTTTGATGAAAGCGAATGGAGCGGTCACGATCGCTCAAGACATGGAGAGTTGCATCGTCCATGGCATGCCGGGCGCGGCCATCGAACTTGGCGGCGCGACGTATGTGCTGCCGCCGGAAAAAATCGCCGCGATGCTGACAAATCTGACCAATAACCGGAAATTGGAGAAAAGCCCATGGCACCAATGATCAACCCAAGCGACGGCGCCGGTATTCTAATCGCGGAGGATAGCCGCACTCAGGCCGAACAGCTGCGTTTTCTGCTGGAGCAGCACGGCTATCGGGTTAGCGTCGCCGCCGATGGCAGACAGGCGCTAATGGCGGCGCAGGCGCAAAAACCGGATCTGATCATCAGTGACATTATGATGCCGGGGATGAATGGTTACGCCTTGTGCAAGGCTATCAAGTCCGACGAAAACCTGAAGGAAACGCCGGTGATTCTGGTTACTTCGTTGTCGGATACCGAGGATGTGATTCGCGGACTTGAGTGTGGGGCGGACAACTTCATCCTCAAACCGTACAACGAAAGCTATCTGCTCAATCGCGTGCAGTTCGTGCTCCTGAACAAAGAGATAAACCAATCCCGGCGGCTGGGCATGGGGGTGGAAATCTTCTTCAACGGACAGCAACACTTCATTACATCCGACCGCATGCAGATTCTAAACCTGCTGCTGTCAACCTACGAAGCCGCCATTCAGCGCAACCGGGAGTTAAGCCTGGCCCGGCAATCGCTCAGCGAAGGCGAGCAGCGCCTAAGAACAATACTGGATGCGGCGCTGGACGCGGTGGTCTGCACGGATGCACTAGGCCAGGTCACAGACTGGAATCCCGAAGCCGAGCGAACATTCGGCTATTCGCGGGCCGAAGCGATGGGCAAACCCATCGTCAGCCTGATCGTTCCGCACTTGAGCCGCGATACGCACTGGCGCGACCTCGAAGACATTCTAAAAACCGGCGAAGGTGCCCTGCTGGGAAAACGCGTTGAGGTCACCGCCAGACGGGCGGATGGCAGCGAATTCCCCATCGAAATGGCCATGGTGGCCATTCGGTGCGAAAACAGCCTGTTTTTCAGCGTGCTTTTACGCGACATCACCGATCGCAAGCAGGCCGAGGAGCAGTTGCGCAACAGCGCCGCGCGCATCAGTGCGATTCTGGAAACCGTGGTGGACGGCATCATCACCATCAACGAACACGGCATCGTCGAGACTCTCAATCCCGCGGCCGAGCGTATTTTCGGTTATGCCGGCGCCGAAATCGTCGGACAAAATGTCGGGATGCTGATGCCCGAGCCTTTTCGTAGCGAACACGCCGGCTACCTCGAACATTACCTGGAAAACGGCGAGGCGCGCATTATCGGCAGGGAACGTGAAATTCTGGGACAACGCAAGGACGCCAGCACGTTCCCGCTGGAGTTAGTAGTCAGCCAAATGTGGTTGGGCGACGAACGCTATTTCACCGGTCTGGTGCGCGATATCACCGAGCGCAAACAAATCGAAAGCCAGCTGATTGCCGCCAAGGAAGCGGCATTGCAGGTAAGTGCCGCGAAATCCGCTTTCCTGGCCGCGATGAGCCATGAGATTCGCACACCGATGAACGGTGTCATCGGCATGGTCGATTTGCTGCATCAAAGCAGTCTCAAGGGCTATCAGGTGGAAATGGTCGAGTTGATACGCGAATCCGCCTATTCGCTGCTGAGCATCATCGACGATATCCTCGATTTCTCCAAGATCGAAGCCGGCAAGCTGGAGATCGAAAGCGCGCCGATGCCGGTGGCGGATGTCGTCGAGAAAGTGTGCGCCATGCTCGACCACTTTGCGAATAAAAAAAAGGTGGAACTCACCCTGTTCACCGATCCGGCGATTCCCGCCGCAGTTTTGGGCGATGCGGCGCGCTTACGCCAAGTGTTGATCAATCTTACCAATAACGCTATTAAATTTTCCGGGGGGCAGGAACGGCCGGGCAGAGTATCGGTAAGGGCCGTGCTGGCCGAGCGTCATCCTGATCTGGCCGTGGTGGAAATCCGCGTGACCGACAACGGCATCGGCATGGACGAAAAAGCCCTGTCCGGCCTGTTCACGCCTTTCGCCCAGGCCGACGTGTCGACCACCCGGCGATTTGGCGGTACCGGGCTTGGTTTGGCCATTGTCAACCATCTGGTAACACTGATGGGCGGGACGATTTCAGTGCGTAGCGCGCCGAGCGAAGGTTCCACTTTCTGCGTCCGCCTACCCTTTATGCCATTGCCGGACCAGACCGATGCGGGAAAAACCAACTTTCCGGTCCATGGCTTGTCGTGTCTGGTGGTGGGAAGCTCGCCCGGTTTGGCCGACGATGTCGCCGCTTATCTCACTGACGGCGGCGCAAGCGTGGAGAGGGCGCCGACTCTGACGGTAGCGCGGCAACACCTCGGCGCAGGGACGCCCGGCCTGTGGGTCTGGGTTATCGACAGCGCGGACGGCCTAATGCAGCCGGACGAACTGCGCGCAATCGCCTGTATCCGGCCGAAGCAGGAAATCCGTCTGGTCGTCATCGAGCGGGGCCAGCGCCGTAAACCTCGCTTGCAGGATATCAACCTAGTGCGGGTGGACGGCAATGTCCTGGCGCGGGCAACCGTTCTTAAGGCAGTCTCTATCGCCGCCGGACGCGCTCTGGCGGAAAAAGAGACACTGTTGCCGGACAAGCCCGAAACGGCGTTCCATGCGCCTCAGCGCTCATCGGCCTTGCTGCAGGGGCGGCTGATTCTAGTGGCCGAAGACAACGAAACCAATCAAAAGGTGATTCAGCGCCAACTCGCATTGCTCGGGTTTGCCGCGGATGTCGTCGGCGATGGCCGCCAAGCCCTGGAGCGTTGGCTTACCGGCGACTACGCATTGTTGTTGACTGACCTGCATATGCCGGAAATGGACGGCTATGAATTGACCGAGGCCATTCGCGCCGGAGAATCCGGCAAGCCCCCTATCCCCATCGTCGCCCTTACCGCTAACGCCTTGAGGGGTGAGGCCGAACATTGCCGAGCCCTCGGCATGGACGGCTATCTGACCAAGCCGGTGCAATTGGCGCAGCTAAAAGCCATGCTGGACAAATTGCTTCCCGGCACGATCGCCTCAAGTCCGGACTTGCCGCCCGCATCCGCCACGCCAGTGGTAGTGAGCATGCTCAAGGAGCTGGTGGGAGACGATCCGGCCGTCATCAAAGATTTCCTGAACATTTTCCGGACCGGCGCGATTGAAACGGTGACGGAAATGAAAGCCGCTTGCGAGAATGGGCAGGCGGCGCAAGTCGCAGCACTGGCGCATAAGCTCAAATCCTCGGCGCAGTCGGTGGGAGCGCTGGCTCTGAGCGCGCTCTGCGCCGAAATGGAACAGGCCGGCAAGGCGGGACAACTCGAGGTATTGGCAGCGCTATTGCCGCGCTTCGAGGCGGAAATGGCGGCGGTGAGCAGCTATCTGGACATCGTCGGGCTATAGCAATGCGCATTAACCGTCACATTGAATATGCCAAGCCGTTGATACGGATTGAATGGTTGTCTAAGGTCCATAAATAAACGCAGCCATTTCGAATTGGCGAAACTCGACACCGGTCCAACCATCCAAAACTTAATGCGCGTTCAAAACCCACGTTGCCGCCAAATTTTACGGGCTAAATTCGGTGCCATAATTGCCTAGGAGCCTGTCGGAC
>NZ_LUUK01000039.1 GCF_001644025.1 Methylomonas koyamae | reverse complement strand
AAGAAGCTTTCTAATCAGGTTAAAGATTGTATAACCTTTATTAACTAAGGTTCCGTCAATTGATATGATATCCGCGTTTCCGGATGCTAGATCACCGGTTAATAGCGTATCGCCGCTATTGACGACAAAGGTTGTGCCCGCTGGAACATCGCCACCGGGAATCTCCAATAAAGCGGCTTCAGCATATTCAATACATACCGAGACAAATATCGCGGATAGGAAGCGCTTGCCGTGAATCCGACCTGCGCTATATAAGGGTTTGTAGGGCATGAAAATCTCCTTTTAATAATTATCAGGTGAGTAAGTTTTAGAACGATTACTTAATTAATTGTGGGTTACGCGTGCCGGAAAATCGGCAAAAAATCGAATATGACCTTGCAATTTTTAAAGTGTATAAGTTGATGCGACTATGCTGTTAGTATTCTTGTAATGACCTATAGAGTTGAAAGCAAGTTTAATGCCGCCTAAGAATAGACGTAGGCCATAGGCTGTCGAGGTGTCGTGAAAGTTAGCTATGTTAAATGGCCTAGAAAAGTAAGGGTTTTGGGTGAATTGCCGTTATCGCTTGGGATATCGTTAAGATTTATCGAAGTTTGGTTCGGGAGTATTGCAAACACTTGGGTAAATTTCCTCGGCTGGGTCGCGGATTTTTCCTGGCTGATGAATGGTTTCTATTGCGTAAGGGGTAAATGATAGGTTTGCTTTTCATGGGTTTTCAGGATGCTGAAAATACACATTACGATCGCTTATCGAGGTGCAATCAAGAAATTCGAGTGGGGTACGGGGTAAGTGGGACGCTTATCTTACATTCTCGCTTGTCTAAAGATCCAATAGTGCTTTTCTTATCAATTTCGCGAAATCTAAACGCGAGCAAAAAGTAGCGAATCGAGCCGATTTGAGGTCATTTGACAATGAACGGTTTTTAGAGTGTTTTCAGAAGACATGGGATTGTGAAAAGTTATAGACCGAATTGTAAATTAAGGGATATGCCGCAGCAATATGGCGATTAAACATAGTTTAATTATTTTATTTTTATAAGATATTAATTTGTATATTAAAAATATCTGGCACATTTATTGAATTAACATTTGCGTTAGGATGTTCTAACGTCCGAGGGCGCGTGGAGCGTTCGAGGAATTGGGTCACCGATAAGTTGGCGTCGGTTTGGTTATTGCTCGCTGGGTATTTTCAACATATCAAAATGGTGTTAGGGAAATTGATGAACAAGGGTAAACAAGTCATATTGCGCCGGTCGATAGCGTCGGCGCTGGGCATCGCTGGTATGGCGGTATATTCCAGTCAGGCGGCGGCGATCAGTCCGCCGTCACTACCGGTTTTGACCGCGGGCGCGGTCGCGACGGTCGAGTCGGCCTCCGGGGATCCGGCGGCTTCCAGCGTCGCGGCAACCAATATCGTGCCGAACCGAGCGTGGTCTGACTACGGCCCAGATTACAACTACGGTTGGACCTATATCGCTCAGTACCGTATTTTCCAGGTTGGCGGTGAAGCCGATATTGCCGCCGGCACCCGTTTCGATTTGACGGTCGACTTGCAAGCCAAGGCCGGCGTTGTGACTTACCGACGCGGAAGTGCTCAACCCAATCCGGTAGAGCCGATGAATTATCCTGCATTCTCGATCTGGACCAGCGGCAGCGATCCTCTGGTTTTCGGCCAACCGAATGGCCTGGGCTATGGTCACTCCTGGAATCAGGTGCGCGGAGGTTACGGCGATGGCGGGAATGCCGACGACCCGTGCGGCGTCGGCGGCGATTGCGCGCTGGGCAGTAATGGCTGGCTCGGGAGCGGTGGCGGCGGCAATGTTGTAGATGGCCACGACGGTTGGATAGGCTATGCCAACGCCGGTTACTCGTTTACCAACGGCGACGGCGACAAGATTCAGGGTTTGTATGCTGGCGCCGGCAATCCGGATAACCTCGGCGAATACGGCGGTGGTGCTGGCGATCCGTTGAACGGCAAGACCGTCACCAACGTCAACGCAAATTCGCCCTATGTCGAATCCGGCCAGGCAACTTTGCGGTTCGGCGAAGCCATCCTGAATTTGACCGGCCTGAAAGCCGGCTACTATCTGATCGGTTACGCGGGTGTTTGTCCCGACAGTAATGCCAATGGTCAGCAGTGCGATTTGGCCACAGGCAATGCCTATAAATTGACCATCACCAACAACGGGTTAACCACCGTGCCGGTGCCTGGGGCGGTATGGCTATTTGGATCGGCGATCGCCGGAATTTCGATTGTTGGAAGACAGCGCGCCGGTTGATGGCGCGCTTGTATTGTTATACGGCGTACAGGTTTTGGCGTTAGAGCCGCGGGCGCGGCATTGCTTGTGGCGTTGGATTGTCAACGGATCGTGGCTTTGCGCGCGGTGGCTAATTGTTCCTCCGCGTTCGAGATTGCCATGGGCTGGCTGAAAATCCGCCGGAAAATTGGTTTGCGAACTTTCAGCCCAGGGATGTCGCGCGACAATCCTTTAGGATCTATTTAACCGCGCTTTCGGTAAACCATTGAATTGCACGCACTAGCCATCGGCATATTTTTAGACTGAAGGTCGCAATCTTTAACTAGGAAAAAACTAATGACCGCGCGAGCGGGTCGTGGAAAATCTGGATATTGCCCGAAGATTGCCGGACGGCTCCGGTACCGAGATTTGGGATGTGAAGTGAATAACTCATTCAAGGTGAATTAAATGAAGAAACAACAGAACGTTTTGCGTCGATCAATTTTGGCCGCGTTGGGCGTTGCCGGCATGGTGGCGTATTCCGATCAGGCCGCGGCGATTAGCCCCGCGACGCTGCCGATTTTGACGGCGGGCGCGGTCGCGACTGTCGAGTCGGCTTCCGGTAATCCGGCGGCGCCTAGCATTGCGGCAACGAATACCACGCCTCACCGCGCTTGGTCGGACAATTCGATTCATAACAACGGCTGGACGCACAACGCGGAGTTTCGAATTTTCCAGGTCGGCAGTGAAGCGGACATTGCCGCCGGCACCCGTTTTGACTTAACAGTCGACTTGCAAGCCAAGCCGGGTGTTGTGACTTACACCAAGAAAAGAATAGATGGTGTGACCACGCTGGTTGGGCCTACGCCGGTAACACCGTTGAATTCCCCTGCGTTTTCGATCTGGACTAGCGGTAGCGATCCGCTGGTGGCGGGAAGATCCAACGGTGAAGGATACGGACACGCCTGGAATCAAGTGCGAGGCGGTTATGGCGACGGCGGCACAGCCGACGATCCCTGCGGCTGGGGTGGCGATTGCGCGCTGGGTAGCAACGGATGGCTCGGGAGTGGCGGCGGCGGTAACGTACTGGACGGACACGATGCTTGGATAGGCTATGCCAACGCCGGTTACTCGTTTACCAACGGCGACGGCGACAAGATTCAGGGCTTGTACGCCGGTGCCGGCAATCCGGATAACCTTGGTGAATATGGCGGCGGCGCTAGTGACCCGTTGAACGGTACCGCGCTGTACAACGTCAACCAAAATTCGCCCTATGTCGGTTCAGGCGAGGCAGTTTTGAGTTTCGGCGAAGCCATCCTGAATTTGACCGGTCTGAAAGCCGGCTACTATCTGATCGGTTACGCGGGTGCTTGTCCGGACGACAACGCCAATGGTCAGGGTTGCGATCTTGGCGGGGGTAACGCTTACAAACTGACGGCCAGCAACAACGGCGTTACGACGGTGCCGGTGCCTGGGGCGGTTTGGTTATTCGTGACCGCGATCGCCGGTATTTCAATCGTCAGAAGACAGCGTATCAGTTGACGGCGAACTTGGATTATTAGCGACGTATAGGTTTGAGCGTTAGGGCGGTGAGTGCCGCGTGATTGAGCGTCAATGGCTGATTGACTGTGCGCGGCGGTGAGTCGTTAGCGGAGCGTGGCTTAAACGCGCGGAGGGCGATTGCTTTGCCATGTTTGAGTTTTTCGTGGGTTGGCTGCAAGTTCGCCGGAACATCGCTTACCAACGCTCAAGTAAGGCATATGACGTAGCAAATTCTTTAAATAACATAGTTTAAATATGCTTTATAGCTAATCCATTAATTTTTATAGCGCTAAAGTGTGGCATGTTTTTTGATTGAAACTCATTGAAATAAAATACCCTAGTCGTTACCAGGAAAAAGCCAATGCCTGTGTGAGCGGGCCTCGGAAAATCTGGATCTTGCCTCAAGATTGCCAGACTGCCCCGGTAAGCGGATTCGGGATGGGAAGTAACCAATGTCATTCGAGGCACATTTAATGAAGAAACAACAGAACATATTACGTAGATCGATTATGGCCGCGCTAGGCATCGCGGGCATGGCGGCGTATTCCAATCAAGCTGCTGCTATTAGCCCCGCGACGCTGCCGACGCTGACGGCGGGTGCCGTCGCAACGGTCGAGTCGGCGTCAGGCAACCCAGCGGCATCCAGTGTCGCGGCGACGAATACCGCGCCAAACCGCGCGTGGTCGGACTACGGTACAAATCTTAACTATGGTTGGACGCACACGGCGGGATTTCAGATTTTTCAGGTCGGCAACGAGGCCGACATTGCCGCCGGTACTCGTTTCAACGTGACCGTGGACCTTCAAGCGAAGTCCGGCGTTGTGACCTACAAGAAAACGGGTGGCGTGGTGACCGGGCCTACTTCGGTGGCTCCGATGAATTACCCCGCGTTTTCGATCTGGACTAGCGGTAGCGATCCGTTGGTGACAGGAAAAGCAAACAACGGATACGGTCATTCCTGGAACCAAGTGCGCGGCGGTTATGGCGACGGCGGCACTGCCGACGATCCGTGCGGTCAGGGCGGCGATTGCGCTCTGGGCAGTAACGGTTGGTTGGGTACTGGGAGTGTCGGTAACATTCTGGATGGGCATGACGGTTGGATAGGCTACGCCAACGCCGGCTACTCGTTTACCAACGGTGACGGCGACAAGATTCAGGGTTTGTATGCCGGTGCCAGCAATCCGCAGAATCTCGGCGAATATGGCGGTGGCGCTAGCGACCCGTTGAACGGTACGGCGCTATACAACTACAACCAAAATTCGCCCTATGTCGGTTCAGGCGAGGCGGTTTTGAGTTTGGGCGAAGCCATCTTGAACTTGACCGGCCTGAAAGCCGGCTACTATCTGATCGGTTACGCCGGGGCTTGCCCGGACAACAACGCCAATGGTCAGGGTTGCGAATTTGGCGCGGGTAACGCTTATAAACTGACGATCAGCAATAACGGTGTTACCACGGTGCCGGTGCCGGGCGCGGTTTGGTTGTTCGGTTCGGCGGTAGCCGGCTTTTTAGGTATACGGCGCGGCAAGTCGCGAGTTGCCTGATTCGCGATCGTTTACCGAGAGTCCAGGCATGGCGGAGCCTGGACTCGCTTTCCCAGGCGGTCGCCTCGTTGTTTGACGGGGAACTGCTTGGCAACGTTTGAACTTAGCTGTTTTAAGAGTATTCCGCCGGAGTTGCCGGATGGTCGATGGTCTGACGCGAGCTGATCGCATGTCGGGCAAACCCGGTTTTTTATCGCTGCTAAACACCGTGCCGCTTTCCGGTCGGTTTTACTGGAACTTGAGCGGGTTCCTACGAGGTTTCCATGAAGTTTTTTGTTAAGTTACAGATTGCGCTGTTGCTCGGAGCGATGGTGCGGCCAGCGCTGGCGCACGGTCCGGTGCCGGTTTCGTTGCGCAACGTACCGGTGCCGCCAGTGCCTGGCTTGCTGGATGGCGGCGACCCCATCGTGGTCGATAAAAACGCCGCGATTGCGTTGGGTAAGGCCTTGTTTTGGGATACCAACTTGGGCAGCGACGGCATGGCGTGCGGATCTTGTCATTTTCATGCGGGCGCCGACGGTCGGGTTAAAAACCAGATCAATCCCGGTGCCAAGAGTACCAGGCCTAGCGGGCAGACTTTCGATACACTAGCTTCCGGCGGCGGCGGTCCTAATCATACCCTGTCGCTTAGCGATTTTCCGCTGCATCAACTGAGCAATCCGGCAGATCAATTCAGCGACGTGATTTCGACGACCGACGATGTCGTTGCCTCGTCGGGTACCTTTAGCGGCACCTTCAAAAGTTCATCTCGGTTGACGGGCGGTAACGACGATTGCGCGCGTGGCGCCGATCCGGTGTTTAACGTCAATCATGTCGGTACCCGGCGGGTGGAACCGCGCAATGCGCCGACCGTGATTAACTCGGTGTTTAATTTCCGAAATTTCTGGGACGGCCGGGCCAACAATATTTTCAACGGTAGCAGCCCGTGGGGCGACCGCGACCCCGATGCCGGCGTTTGGGTTAAATTAAACGCGCGTAGCGTCGAGAAGCAAAAACTTCGCCTGGTAAACTCCTCGTTGGCATCGCTGGCGACCGGTCCGGCGCTTAGCGATACAGAGATGAGTTGCCAGAAGCGCAAATGGTCGGATATCGGTCGTAAGTTGCTTCAACGGCAGCCGCTGCAAAATCAAAAGGTTCATCCCGAGGATAGCGTGCTTGGGCCGTTGAGTCTGAGTAGTGCCGGTAACTTGAAACCCGGCTTGAACACGACGTATAAAAACCTGATTATCAAAGCGTTTAACGCGAAATATTGGGCGTTCAGTGGCACAGGTCCTTTCGGCGCGCCAACCGGGCAGACGCCTTACAGCCAGATGGAAGCCAACTTCTCGATGTTTTTTGGCTTGGCCTTGCAGCTTTATCAGTCGACTTTGATCTCTGACCAATCGCCGTTCGACTTGAGTCCGCTCAACGCGCAATTGCGGCCGACCTGGACCAACGTAAACGGTGCCACGCCCGCCGAGACGACCGCGTTGCGCGCGTCCCTGACGAGAGGTAATGGCGTGTTTTTCAATAACCATTGTAATCTGTGCCATACCGGGCCGACCATGAGTTTGGCGGCGTTGGCGTCTAGCGCGGCCTTGTTGACGCCGACCGAAGGTAAAACCTTTGGGCCGGACGCGACGCCTATCGCTTACGGTCCGAACGCCTTTGGGCCCAACAACGCGGTCAGATACGCAGGGTTGACACGTTATGTCAACGTGGTAACTCGCGATTACGCCGCCAATACCACGCCGACGTTGATGGATTTGGGTTTTGTTAACACCGGCGTTGCCGATCCCGACGATGATCCCGGTGTCGGCGGCGTCGATGATTTCGGGAATCCGCTGTCGTTTAGCGCGCAATACGTCAATTACGTATTGGGTGAGACGGCAGGGATTAAAGATAATGTGGTTACAACCACTCGGGCTTGCGATTTTCTCGCCGGATTCGCGGTGAATACCAGTTATGTGTCTCCAAGCTATTTCACGACCGTTGATGACCTGATCGCCGACGGCAGCAAGGAAGGCGTGTTACGAAACGTCAATTGCGCAGACCCCGCGTGGGCCTACTTGCCGTCGGTGGCGGCGGCTCGGGCGGCGGTTGGCGGTCCTAAATTAGCTGTGGCTACCTACGCCGCGTTCAAAGTGCCGACTCTTAGGAATATCGAATTGACCGGTCCGTATATGCATAACGGCGGCATGGCGACACTGGAGCAGGTGATCGAGTTTTACACGCGACACGGCAACTTTTATAACGACAACTTGCACGAACAAATCAATACGATTGCATCGGACTTGAACACGGCTACCAATCGCGCGGATTTGATCGCTTTCTTGAAATCCTTCACCGACGAGAGGGTGCGATACCAAAAAGCGCCGTTCGATCATCCGGAGGTGGTGGTGCCGAACGGTCATGTTGGCGATGCGGGCCTTGTAACGGCCGGCAATCCATTGTTGGCGAATTTCGCGAAGGATGAGGTCATGGTCGTCCCGGCGGTTGGGGCGAGCGGATCGACCGAGCCGACCTTGCGCTTCGATCAGTTATTAGCGCAATAAAAATAGCCGGCCGCCGCCAGTGTAAATTGGGCCGGCGGCTAGGGAATAGTGAATTGGCAGCGGGTCTCGGTCGTGTTGACGATCCGTCTAAATAGGGTTCTAACAATGAAAATAGCGAATAAATACAGTCCGATTCCTTGGGTTGCCGTCGCGGTCGGGTTGTGCGGGGCGCAACCCGTCATGGCGGCCGCCACTCAAAACGCATCGGCGAATTTGAGTTACTCGGTGGCGAGCATCGTGAATCTGACCAATCCGGGAGATTTATCGGGTTTACAAATTGCGGGTTCGTTTCAACAGATCGATACGCCGGTGTATGATGGCGGCGATTACTCATGGTCCGATATCGTTGGAGACGGAAGTGTTAGCGCACAGAATCCAGGCTTGAGTGCTGTCGGTGCATTTTCTTACCGTTTTGCGGTGGACACCAGTTTGAACAGCGGAGCACTCAATTCCCATCATTTGGGCTGGTATGGGCTGGAGTTTACGAATCTCGGCAGCGATGTGTATTCGATCAGCGTGAGACTGGATTACGACTTGCAGGTTGCCGTTACCGGTGAAAACGGTACCGGTTCGGTGAGTGTCGATTATTTTAGTTCGGACGGGCAAACGCTAGCGGGATATGAGAGAGCGGACGCGTGGCTCGGCGCGCCGATCGCGGCGAGTATCGGCCAATCCGATGCGTTCAATTTCGAATTGGCGGCGGGCGAAGCTCAGGGGCTGTTCGCGGATGTTGTGATCGAAAGTCATTTGGAAGCGTCGCCAGTCCCGCTACCGGCGGCGGCATGGTCTTTTCTGGCCGGTTTGATGGGGCTTCTCGGAATCAAAAAACGCCGTTCCGAACATGGGGCGGCGCGGATCAGTCCCGATAACAGGGTTGCGCAATCCTGTCACATTCAATAGCCGAACTCGGTTAAAGGGTGCGGATTGGAATCGCTTACCGCCCGGTCTTGGCAAATTTTCAGGAACCAAGTGAGTCGGCTGTGTCAGCAGGATACGCAAGGAGTGCGTTAAATGCCCTAATAGATGCGGTATTTAACACAGTTTAGATTTGCTCGGGTGTTGTCGGGCCGGAATTCTCTAGCGGTGTTGTTGGCTTGCTATTTGCTTTAGTTTTAGGACTGGGTTGCTTACGTCCTTACTTGCAAGAATCGTTGAAATTTATCAATCCTTCAGTGGAGAACACATGAAAAATAAAATTTTTTACAAATCGAATGCCAAATCGGCATCTAAATTGGGTCTGGGCATTGCGCTGGCGCTGGCTGGCGTGGCTCAGCAAGCTCAAGCGCATGTCGAGTATTACGATCTCAACCAGGGGGCGCAGATTGGCGATCTGACGGCGGCCGGTAAGGTGCTTTCAACCGCGCAATACGGTGGCACGCCGGCGGCGGTATTGGCGTTGGGCGGTGCTGGGCTTACCCCGGCGCAGCGTTCCGCTAATGGTATTGGCTCCGCGCTTAGCGGCCAAAGCGACCGTCCCCTGAACGACCCTTCTCAATGGAATGCGGCTAATCAGGCCTATACCGGGGTTGGCAGCTTTACCAACGTCAATTACTCATCCGCTGCTAGTTCGGCGACGGTAGATGTGGACGATGTGACGTCTTATGGTTGGTACAACGGTACGACGGCGCTGCTCGGCGATAGTCACAAAGTCGACTTTTTTAACTTCCGCCTGGATCAGGAATCGAAGGTGACGATTTCCTGGACTGTCGATGATGGTACCGGTAACTACATCGATTCGGCCTTTACCTTATATAACGGTGTACTGAACTACCAAGCGCACGACGATGCCAATGAGAAGTTGAATCCGAAGACCGGTTTGGCAAATAGCACCAAGGTTCAGGACGCTCTCGACTCGGCGAATGCGCCGGTCGATGCTCAGGGTATCGCTTCTTCATTTCGCGATACCAGTTTCGCGACGATGGGGGCTACTAACTATGTCGGTCAATTCAATGCCTTGGCGAACTGGGGGCAAGCTAATGTCTCGGGCGACTGGGGTAATATCGAGTTTCGACAAGCCGTGAACGACAATAACCCGGCTGGCGGTGCCGGTACTTCCGCCAGCGAGACTATAGAGACTCTGACCTTAATTCTGGGTGCCGGCAATTACACAATTGGGGCTTCCGGCGCGGTGAATCCAGCCGATTTTAGTCTGTCAAATCTGCATGGTCATTTGGAGTTCTCGGCTGTTGCTACCGCAGCCGCCGTGCCGGTGCCGGGTGCTGTTTGGTTGTTCGGTACTGTCTTGGCTGGATTCGTAGGCTTGAATCGCCGCAAAGTATTATTTGCCTAAATTTCCGACTCGGAAAGCTCGATATGTAACCGATGAATAAAAGACACAAGGATGTGTTATCGGTTGTGAACGGCCCGAAAGGGCCGTTTTTTTTTGCCTACGAAAGCTGTTCTTGAGCGGGAGCTTGTCGAGGAAGGAAAGTTGTGCGATTTGCCGATATTTTTATTGTAAATAACATAGTTTAATTATTTTACCTGTGTCTTCCCCAGGCTCTATGCGGGAAAAATGCATGGCATACGACTTGCATCCGTACAGGCTAGCTTAGCCGACGAAGTATAGAAAAGATTTTTGGATTGGCTATTGTGTTGTCGGACGATTGATGAAAGTTGGTTTTCATCGGCACGGACGTTGGATCTTTTTACTTGGGGGATTTATGTTGAATATGAATAGGTTTAATTGGGCGGCGCTAGCTGTCGTGTCGCTGTGCGGTTTGTCCGGACAGGCGCAGGCGCATGTCGATTACGCGGATTTAAGCGATCCGATTTCGTCGCCGGGTGGCGTCAACGGCGGAACGTTTACCAATTTCGGTTGGCATAACGGTACCGAGGCTGTGTTGGGCGACAGTCACTCGTTGGCCGGCGGGACATTTTTTAAATTTCATCTGGACCAATCTTCGTTAGTGACCATCACTTTTAGCGATATCAGTGGAACAGATGCGTTGAATCCGGCATTCAGTTTGTATTCGGGGCTGTTCGCGGCTGAAGCGCACGACGATACGACGGTAGACCCGTTGAACCCTAAAGTATTGGTTTCCACACCAACGCCGCATGTCGTCAAGTTGGCTTCGCCGGTGGATAACGGGGTGTTGTCGCCGTTTCGCGATACCGAGCACGTCGAATATCGCGGCCAGTTCGATGCGCTGGATTCCTGGAGCATGGCCAATAACAGCGGCGAATGGGCGGTGATTCAATATCTGACTCACGTGGGTCCTGCGGGAGGCAATTCGGTGTCGCTGGTGAATTATCTGTTGGGCGCCGGCGATTATACGATCGCGGCCGGCGGCGGAACGGTTTATGACGCTGCAACCGCGCTGGAGGGTTTGGACGGCCAGATTTCCTTAAGCGTGACGGCGGTGCCTTTGCCGGCGGCAGTATGGTTGTTCGCTCCGGTCTTGGCGGGTTTGACGGCAACGGCAAGGAAACGCAATAGCGCCAAAGGTTGACTTTCGTTTTGGGAAATGAGGAGAAAACAGGACGTTTTGCCAGGGATGGTTCGCCACATTCGCCGCGAGGCGAAGCCGGAAAGCCACGGGTCCTCTTAGGGGGAAGGGACGGCCGGGTTGCAATCGATGTAAGGGGCGGATTTGGGGTTCACTGCGAATTCAATGTCTGTCAGAGGGATAATAATTATTACGGTAAAAATAACTATGAAAAAAATGACTTTAAAAGCTTCGGTTTTAACGTTGGTTGGCGGTATGGCATTAATGTCCGGACAAGCAATGGCGCACGTAGGCTACGGCAGCGCGTTATATTGGGGCGCGGGCACTTACGATCCGTTGACAGGTAACACCCAAGGCGCGACAAGTACCTATGGAGCTGCGGCAAACTTTACACCCACCGTATCCAGCAACGGCGGTTATCTGGCCGGTTTGAACCCGGATTCCTTGGGTAATACTCACGACATCCGCTTCCGTTATTTCATTCTGGAAAAAGACGCGAATGTTAGCTTCACCATTACCGGTACAACCAATGCCAATGGTGCAAGCACATTGAACCCAGGCTTCTCGTTGTACAACGGCGTGGTTCCAGCTTCCTCGCACGACGGCGTGGGCGATGTCGCTTCAACCGCGGCTGATCCCGATACCGCTGCATATTTGGCGGGAGCGCCTGATTTTGCTTCTTGGTCGCCGTTCGCGGGTGTCAATGACGTTCGCGGTGGCGCGGCGGCCGGCACAGCCGCTAACCCTACCGGTTTGTGGGGCGTGTTCGATACCAACGGCAGTATTACCACAGGCAACAATGGCACTGCCGGCGCGACCGATACCCATGGCCCGAACTATTTGGGTAATTTAGATACTGCTAAGATCGCAACGATTACCTATACCGGCAAATCGGGTGCGGACGCTGCGGCGGGTTCCAGCTTCACCAACTCATCAGGCGGAACTACTGGCGTTTTAGCGGCCGACGGTACGGTTGATAACAGCGTGTCTTGGAATGGCTTTTTGCACGCCGGCGTCTATACCCTGGCAATCGGCGGCGCCAATGTCGCGGATTACACTCAGTTGTTCAACGACATCGTCAACGGCGGCGCCACCGCCGGTAGCCAGTACGCGGCAGCCTACACAGCCGACCGTTTGGCCCGCGGTTTGACTATCAGCAACTTCAGCGTAACCACCGTTCCGGTTCCTGGTGCGGTTTGGTTGTTCGGTAGCGCATTGATGGGTTTCCTGGGCATGAAACGCCGCGCGCGTAGCGCTTAATTCAAGGAAGGTTATCAGATTGATTCGATAACGTATTGGCGGGATGCCAACCATTCGCGAGCGCTTGCCCCAGGGATTGGGGCAAGCGCTCGTTTTTGTTTTGATGCCATCGGGCCGGTTTGTGACGCTTAAGGATGCCGCTTTAAATGACATTCGATGGCCGAGGCGTTTTTCTTTAGTCGCCGGCATACTGTCGATTCGATGCCGGCAACGGACGATTTGGTTTTTCGCGCTTATAATGCCCGGCCCGATTACCGATCGAGTACTTGTTAGGACGTTCGCGGCGATCAATAGGTTTTTATTTCTTACTCAAAGTTTGGTCAGTCATGTCTGAAAACGGTTTAACCGATTCTAAAGCGCGGAGTGGCGCATTGAGCACCGCCGCGTTGTTTGCCCTGGTGACGCTTAGTGGCGGCGCGGTGATGATATTAGAACTACTGGGTACGCGAATTATCGCGCCGTTTTATGGGGTCAGCTTATACGTTTGGACCGCGCTGATTTCGGTGACGATGATTGCGTTGGCGATCGGTTACTACCTGGGCGGTTATTTGTCGGATCGTTATCCGGCCTTGCGGCTGGCGCATATTTTGGCGCTGGCTTCGGTGACAACGGCGCTGATTCCGTTTCTCGGCGGTCCGGTAATGACGTGGACTAATCCCTTGGGAATACGCGGCGGCGCGTTTGTCAGTGCGTTGTTATTGTTTACGCTGCCGCTGACTTCGCTGGCGATGGTCGGGCCTTACGTTATCAAAATGGCCACTCGCGACTTGCGGGGTGTAGGCCGGGCAGTCGGTTCGGTGTATGCGGTCAGCACCGTCGGCAGCGTGATCGGCACACTGTTGCTGGCTTTCTATTTATTGCCGGAATTCGGTACCCGCGCGATCGTGTTCAGCTTGAGTCTGGCGTTATTAGTGGTGGTGATCGGTTTACTGGTTTTCGACAGGCCGGCGCCGTCAACGGGTGGGGCGACGTTTTCGGTAGTATTGGTGGCCGCGCTGACTTGTACGTTGGCGGCGAACGGCTACGCCAAGACCGTCAAATCGGTCGGCGGATTTAAAGTGTTGCACGAACAGGAAAGCATCTACGGCTGGGTTAGAGTCGTCGACGACGAGCGCAAGGGCTTTCGCTTGCTGTTGTCCGATTCTTCGGTGCTGAGTGCGGTCGAAAAAGCCCAAGGTCGCAGTTTGCTGGGGTATCAGGTGATATTGGGTTTGGTGCCGCCGTTGTTCAGACCCGAGGCCAATCAAGCCTTGCTGATCGGTTTGGGCGGCGGCCATGTTGCTCGCGATTTAAAAGCTAAGGGGCTGACGACGGATACGATAGAAATCGATCCGGTAGTCGCGGATGCCGCGAAGCAGTATTTCAATTTTCAGCCGACCGGCGAATTTTTGGTGGGCGATGCGCGTTACGAAGTCAAAAAGCTCAATAAGCGCTACGACTTCATCATCCACGACTGTTTTACCGGCGGTTCAGAGCCGACACATATGCTGACGGTCGAGATGTTGAGCGGCTTGAGAGCGATGTTGAACGAGCAGGGTATTCTGGCGCTGAACTACGTCGGCTTCACGCAAGGCGAAGGCGCGAACGCGGTGACCTCGGTTTATAAAACGTTGGCCAGTCTGTTCCCGAATATTCGCGTTTTCACCACCGAAAAAGGCGAATTCACCGATTTTATTTTTCTGGCCTCTCGTGGGGGCATCGAATTCGATCGCAATAAGCCGGAACTCGCTCGGCCGATTCAATGGTTGTCGGAGCACGAATATGCGATGACCGATGCCGACGGTATTCTGATTACCGACGATTATAATCCGATGGAAAGCATGCAGGTCAGGAAGGCCGAGAGCTACCGGAAAATTTTCATGGAACGAATCGCACCCGAATTATTGTTCCTTTAATACCGAATAACCGTTTGATCTCGCCGAATCGTCCGCAGGAATGACGCTTCGATAGCATAAAGTAAGCTTGGCCGTGGTGACTATGAATCGATTTTTGACTGGTAAAGTTTGGTTTCGCTTAATCTGGCTCGCTGTGTTTTTGATGGTGGGGCCCGTGAAGAACTGTTGGGCCGTTCTGTCCGCCAGTGCGGGTTCGAATCAGACCGTGCTCTACAACGCGACCGTCACGCTGAGCGGCAGCGCATCGGATGTGACCAAGGCCGTCAAGCGCTGGCAATGGCGGCAGATCAGCGGCAAGAAAGTTAAGTTGCGTAACGCCAATCGCGCGTCCGCTAGTTTCGTTAGTCCGTCGGTTGCCGGGACGCTGAAATTCATGTTGACCGTCACCGACAAAGCCAAGCCCAAGGCGTACGCGGTCGTCAGCGTCACGGTCGTGCCGAATGCGCCGGGTTTGACCCTGGTTTCGCAAAATTTTAACGCCAATCAGGCGATAGCCGCCGGTCAGACCCAGGTGTTGACTTGGAGCGTGCGCAACGACAGCGGCTACACCTTGTGCGCGAGGGAAGGCGGCATCAGTTCTTGTAAAATTGCGTTGGTCGCTGGGAACGGCACCGGTGGTCTGACGTATACAACGATTCAGCCGGAGAGTACCGATGATTGGGCGAACGGCGTTACCAAGGACTTTTCGGTGAGCGCGATAGCCCCGGCGACGATACCGGCCGGTAGCTATCAACAGGCTTGGACCTTCAGTTACGACAGCGGCCAGAGTTTACCGATCGCCGGCAACGACAGCGGATTGTCAGCGCAACTTTCGGTGGCGCCCATCGTCAGCGTTTCGTTGCTGAACGCGTATTACGGTAGCGACGCGTCAGACACTTACCATGCCGGCGATTCGATCACTCAAGGCACGTCTAAGGTGCTGAATTGGGTTGTGAAAAATAATAGCAACACCTCGCTCGACAGCGTCGTGCTCGCGGCGGGTGCCGCGACCGGCAACTTGCAGGTCGCGACGATCTCGCCGGCGTCGGTCGCCAGTTGGGCGAGCGGCGAAAGTAAGACCTTTTCGGTTACGGTGACCGCTCCCGCAGACGATTTAGGCGGAAATCATGCGTTAAACTGGAATTTGAGTTACGGCGGCGGTACGGCATTGACGCTGGATAATAGTCAGCAAATCGGATTCAGTTTGCAAACGCCAAATCCGAATATCCATTTGGTGTTGGTGCGTCGTTATTTCGAAAACAACGCCGCCGTGGTCGATGGTAGCCAGATCGCTCAGGGGGGCGGTCGTACCGTGAAATGGGATATCCGCAACGACAGCAGCGTGGTATTGAACAATGTTAGCTTGTCGCCCGGTTCGGCGACCGGCAATTTGACGATAGGCGCCATTTCGCCCGCAGTGGCCAATAATTGGGGGATAGGCGAAACCAAAACCTTCTCGGTTGCCGTTTCCGCCGGTGTCGGCGTGTTGTCGGGCCGTCACGGCAAGGCATGGAGTCTGGCTCTTGATGGCAATCCGCTAAATTTGGATGGCAATCAGACCGTGGGCTTTAGTCTGACGACCGCGCCGTTGTCTTGCGAGGTCAGCGCCAGCCCAAGCCTGGTCGGTTTGACCAAATTGAATACGAACGGCGTGGCGGCGATTGCCAGTAGCGCCAGTTGGTCTTGCGTCAAGGATAACAGCAGCGGCCTGATTTGGGAGGTAAAAAGCGATGATAGTGGATTACGCGACAAGGATAACGTGTACACCTGGAGCGAAGCTCAGGCCTATGTGCAATCGGTGAACGCCCAAGGTTTGTGCGGTGCCTTCGATTGGCGCTTGCCGACCGCCGAGGAATTGCTCAGCCTAGTCGGCGCCCGAACCGACGATGCATCTGCGCGGGTCACGCGCCTGATCGACTACGATTTTTATCCGAATAGCCAAACGGCGGATTATTGGTCCAATTCCGATTCGTCCGACGGCAACGCGTGGGGGGTGTCGTTCGAGGACGGCGGTTATGTCTTGAACGCCAAAACGTCCGCGCATTACGTTCGCTTGGTTCGCGACGCAAATTAAACGTTAACTTTCGCTAAGGCTTGTTGGGCATTGTTGTAATTTATGAATAAGAGCTATTGTTCGTCCGTGTTTATTTTTGTGTTGGGCATCGCGCTGTCGCTAAACGCGGTTGGCGCAGAAGTAGGGCAAGCGCTACCGTCCTGCGCGGCAAGCTTTGCCGGCAAGGAAGCGTTGGATTTTTCCGCCTACCGCGGCAAAGTGGTGTTGGTCGATTTTTGGGCGACTTGGTGCGGACCCTGCTTGAAGTCGATGCCGTTTTTCGATCGCTTGTTCAGTCAATCTCAGCAACGAGGATTGCAAATCGTCGCGATCAATGTCGATGAAGACACCGAACAAGCGCGGCAATTTATCGAGCAGCATCCGGTGAGCTATCCGATTGCCTTCGATGCGGAAGGCGCTTGTCCGAGTGCGTTTCAAGTCAAGGCCATGCCGTCGTCCTATCTGGTCGATAAAACCGGCAAGATTCGTTATGTACATTTGGGATTTAGGGAAGAGGATCAAACGGTGCTCTCGGAAAAGATTGCCGGTTTGTTGGCGGAGTAGTATATCATGGATAAGCAGCGAAAATTAAAGCGGGCGGCGTACCTGGCCCTAGCGTGGCTGGGCTGCCAAGCTTGTGCGGATGTGGCGCCATGGGAACGAGGCGTGATGGCCAAGGACATTATGTCGTTGGACCCGAACCCCAATCTGAATCACATCCGCGACCATATCTTTACCAGCAGGGAAGCCGCGCAAGGCGGCCGTTCAGGATCGGGAGGCGGTTGTGGCTGCAATTAAATCCGAAAAATCCAAGGCGCTGGCGGCTCTGACGACCGCCGCGTTGAGTTTGCCGGGGCTGGATTGCGCGGCTGGCGTGCCTTCCACTCAGGCCGAGGGCAATACCGAGTACGGTTATTATCAGGAAAGCAGCGGGCGGATGAATGTCCAGATCTTTCACGCGGATGGCCTTATCCCGTTGAACGACCGGTTGGAATTCAACTTTAGCCTGGACCGCGACACCTATACCGGTGCATCGCCGGCCTACAGTTTGCCGTCGGCGATGACCAACCAGCCGGTAGCGATCAAGACCACCGAAAACGGCAAGGACTACGCGGACGTCGTATCCGCCGCATCGGCGGTATCGGCGGCCACCTTGTCCGGCGCGGAGAGTCTGTTACAAACTTCGTCGTTCTATCAAGAGGCCTATAACAGCATTTTGACGTCGCTGAACGACGCCGATGCGGCGATCTACGGTAATAACATTCCGCAAGATGTATTGGCCAACAATCAACAGATCGCCAGCTTGGCGGGTTTCGACGCAGCCTTAAACAATTTCATACCCGCCAACGACAAAGCCGTGCAGCGGTTTCAGACCCAGCCGCTGGAAACGCGAACCCAGCCGGTGTTGGGGCTCAAATACTATTTCGATGACACCACGCTGGGCATTACCGGCGGTCAGTCCGAAGAGCCGGACTTTCAGTCCAACTTCGGTAGCCTGAACTTCAGTCACGAATTCAACGACAAACTGACTACCGTGTCTGGCGGGTATTCGGTTACTCGCAATGCGATTTTTCGCAATGGCGGGCATTCCCATACCCCGTCCGGCTTGGGCCTGGGCCACATTCACCCGGCCGATTGCGAAATCAGTACCTGTACGGATTATTCCAGTCTGAACGCCAACAGCCTGTTTCACGGCGTCAACTTGGCGATTTCGCACGTGCTCGACAAGAATACCTTGCTGAACTTGGCCGGCTGGTTCACGCACCAGTCCGGCTTTCTGAGTAATGCCTACAAGACGGTTTATGTGCGCGGTGAAATCACCCCGGAAGAATATCTGGCCTTGTCGAATACCGGGGCCAATTCCGAAATCGATTGGAAGGCTATCAGCAAGCTGGAAATCGTCGGCCCGGAATTGTTCAGGGAAAACCGGCCGGGTCAGCGCAATCTGTTTTCGTTTTCGGGCGGGGTCAATCATTACTTTCCAGCGCTGGATGCGGCGCTGCATTTTGATTACCGCTACTACCACGACGATTGGAAAATCGACGCCCATACCTTCGAGATGAAATGGTTGCAGTCGCTGCCGTTCGGTATCACCGTCACCCCTAGCGTTCGTTATTACTCGCAATCGAAGGCCGATTTCTTCGCGCCGTACTATTTGGCGCCGCGGGCCGACGGCTTCTATTCGAGCGATTTTCGCTTGTCCGGGTTCGGCGCGTTGAGCGGCGGCGTGATACTGTCCAAGCAAATCGGCAAGGCGGTTAAATTGGAAGCCGGCTTCGAATATTACCAGCGTGCCAGCGCCTTCAAACTGGGCGGAGGCGGCGGCAGCGATTATGCGGACTACAGCTACTATCTCGCCCACGCCGGCGTCAACATCAATCTGTCGGCGCCCGGCAGTTTGCTCAGCGGCGACGGCAGTTTGATCGACAGCTTGTTTGGCGATGGCGATCCGCATGCGCATCACCACCATCATCATCACGGCGCGCCGGTGCCGGCCGGCGTGATGTTCGGGCATATGATGCCCAAGGCCGACGATGTCATGGTCGGCTACATGTATATGTACAACGGCCAAGCCGGCACCATGCTGCACGGCAGCCAGGCGGTATCCGACGCCCAGATCGTCGCGGGCGGTTGTCCCGGTTACGGTTCCGGCGTACCGGCCTTCAACGGCTGTTTGGTCAAGCCGGCATCGATGCACATGGGCATGCATATGTTGGACATCATGTATGCGCCGACCGACTGGCTGAATTTGATGGTGATGCCGCAGCTAATGGACATGGATATGACCATGAGCGACGACCTGCGTGCCGCGAACTACACGCCGAACTCGACTTACACCGAAAAGCATTACGTCACCGACACCCGTTCGTTTTATGCCGGCATGCATCACACCGTGTTCGATCTTGGCGATACCTCGTTGATCGCGCTGGTCAAGCTGTTCGACGACACGACCCACCATCTGCACGCCGGTATCGGCGTTAGCGCGCCGACCGGCAATGTCGCGATTCCGCATACGACGCTGAGCACGGTCAACGTGCCGGACAGCCTGGGGGCGGATCATTTCTATCAAGCCAATATCAAGGTCTTGCAAGATTACGGCATGCAATCGGGCAGCGGTACTTGGGATTTCAAGCCGACGCTGACCTACACCGGCGAGCACGACGACGTGTTCTGGGGCGCTCAATTTAGCGCGGTCAAACGCTTGCAGGATAAAAACAAATCGGGTTACGCGCTCGGCGATACCTATCAGGGTTCGACTTGGGCCGGCTACAAAGTCACGCCTTGGCTGTCCGGTACGGTACGAGGCGTTTACACCCAACAGAACAAACTGAAGGGCGATTTATACCAATTGAATCCGACCGCTTTGCTGCAAGGCCAGACTACGCAACTGGCGCATAATCTGACCTCCACCGTCGATTACCCGCAAAATTCCGGCGGCCACTACTGGGACATCGGTTTGGGGGTGCAGGTGGCTGTGCCGGGCGGCAAATTCGCCGGGCATACCTTCAGTTTGGAATGGCTGCAGCCGATTCAGGATTATGTCAACGGTTATCAGCTGGAGCGCACCGGCGCGTTTTCGGCGCGCTGGAACTATATGTTTTGAGGCAGTGGCTGGCCGATCGAATGCCGGCCCGAGCGGGCTGTTTGCAAGTAAACGATGATGAAGCAAGAACGGAGAATACCGTGTTAGATTCCGATGGCAGACAAAGGCAGCATCGCGGATGCGCCAACGTATCTAGAATTTTGTTGGGTTTGTGGCTTGGCGCGAGCGGATCGTTGACGCCGGCGCTTGCGCATGTCGAGTACTACGATTTGAATCAAGGGGCGCAAATCGGCGACTTAACGGTGGCCGGCAAGACCCAGTCCACGGCGCAATACGGCGCGAATCCATCCGTCACCGGACCGGGGGTGACCTTGAATACGACCTCCGGTCGGCCGCTAAACGATCCGGCTTACTGGAACGGCACGTACCAGTCTTACACCGGTGTCGGTACCTTCAGTAACGTGCATTACGATGCGGATCTTAGCAGCGCGACCGTCGATGTCGACGATGTCACCGACTGGGGCTGGGGCGACGGTACCCATAGTTTGGCGACCGGGCCTATCGGCACCTTGGGCGATACTCATAAGGTAGATTTCTTTAATTTTCGGCTGGCCAAGGCGTCGTTGGTGACGATCACCTGGAATGTCGACGACAGTACCGGAAACTATATCGACAACGGTTTTAGCGTGTTTCGCGGCGTGATGAATTACCAAACTCACGACGACTCCAGCGAACGCTTAAATCCGACGACGTTCGGCGTCGGCAAGGTGCAAAGCGCGCTGGATACCGGTTCCGTGCGGGATGCGCAGGGAATCGCCTCCGCCTACCGGAATACCACCGCATCCGGTCCCGGCAACTACGTCGGCCAATTCAACGCGCTCGACAATTGGGGCTGCGGCAACCAAGCGGGTAATTGGAGCGCGGTGTCCTTCGTAGCGGCGGTCAATTCGCATAATCCAGCCGATGGCTTCTCCAATAATCCCAACGACACCTTGGAAAGTTTGACCATTAAACTGGCGCCAGGCAATTACATCATTGCCGCGTCCGGCGCGCTCGGTGCCCAAGGTTACGGCACTAATCCGGGTACGTTTAACCTATCCAATTTGCACGGACATTTGACGTTCCAAGCCACCGCGATCGAGGCTTGCCAATAATAAGTCGCTAAACGGAGTCGGCGCGGCGGCCAGCGTTTAGACGACCCGATCCGGCGGTTCGGCTCCCGCGAAAAACGCCTGCAGATTGCGCAGCACTTTTTCCCCCATCGCCGTTCGCGTTGAGATCGTCGCGCTACCCAGATGCGGCAGCAGCGTGACATTGTCCAGCTTCAAGAAGCCGGGATCCAGATGCGGTTCGTTTTCGTAGACATCCAGGCCGGCGCCGGCGATGCGTTTTTCGGTCAGCGCGTCGATTAAGGCGCGACTATCGACCACGTCGCCGCGCGCGGTATTGATTAAATGCGCGGTTGGCTTCATCTGTCGCAAACGTTCGGCATTCATCAAATGACGGGTCTGATTGCCGCCGGGGCAATGCAAGGAGACGTAATCGCAGCGCGGCAGCAGCTCTTCGATGCTGGCGCAACGTTCCGCATGTAGATCGTCGACCACTTCGGGATCGGCGGGAGTGGGTTTGACATAGAGGATTTTCATCCCGAAGCCGTGGTGCGCCTTGCGGGCCATCGCTTGAGCGATACGGCCGAAGCCGATCAGGCCCAACGTGGCGCCGGTGACGTCGCTACTCATCATTTGGGTCGGACACCAGCCGCTCCATAGTCCGCTCCGTACCAGCCGGTCGCCCTCGGCGCCGCGCCGCGCCGACATCAGTAGCAAAGTCATCGCGATATCCGCGGTAGCTTCGGTCAAAACGCCCGGCGTGTTGGTGACGACCAAGCCGTTGGCGCGGGCGGCATCGATGTCGATATGGTTGTAGCCGACGCCGAAGTTGGCGATGATTTTGCAACGCCGGTTGGCGGCATTCAGAATGTCGGACCCGAGGGTGTCGCAGACACTGGGACAAATCGCGTCGTATGTTTGCATGGCGCCACGGAATGCGTCGGCATCCAAAGGCTGGTCCTCGGGGTTCAGCGTCACGTCGTATAGACTGAGCAACTTCGCTTCGACGCCGGCCGGCCAGCGGCGGCTGATCAATACCTTGGGCTTGGGCATGCGGGACACCTTGAGTTTACTGGAGAAGGCTTCAGTATAACCTCGGTCGGTCCGGCTGACGAAGCCCGCGGAGCTTGAGTTAGCTTTAACAGGTGCTTAGAAACCCGCAAACCTCGTGGGTGTTATGGCCCATTACCTATCATTAGTCGCCATTGCCCCGCGCTCCGCGCATTCGGGGGGCTACAGGACGCTTAATGGCTTCGCGAAGTTTGGTAGCGCCTGCGCTGTAAGGCCAAGCAGCCCAGTAAGCTCCCTAAACCGAACCAGGCGGTAGCAATCGGCAAATTGGTTAGCGCGGCCAGTCGGCTTTGGCGAGGCGGGTTCGCCGACTCGGCTATCGTCAGGCGGTAACTGAAATCCGGGAGTAAGGCCCAGGCACCGCTGCTGATGGCTGGGTAATCGAACCAATTGACTTCGAATGACCGACCGGTTGCGCCGGCGGGAACGCCGGTTCGCGCGGACGATTTCGGCAAGTATGATGACACCGAGTCTTCGCCGCGGCAGGCCGAGGATGCGCAGAAGGCAGTCCAGCCGCTGGACTTTGCTTGCCATGCCGATTGGGCTGGCAGGTGTATAGTGTCGGCGAATTCAGGCGCGAACGGGCTGTGCTGGGAATCGGCGCGGGACTGGGTAATCGCGGGTGTAACGACGAACAGCATTATCAATAACTGCTTGAGTTTCATGGCATGCTCCTGTTTTACGTTGCAAAACATCAAGCAATTCAGGGGCCAGTTTTATAAGTTATTGATTGTTATCAGTATCGTGTGTCGGCCGAGCTGGCGTCAGTCCGGCAGTGGGATGTACTTTGGTGCGGGGTTGTCGCGTTTTGGTGCCGGTTGCGACACTCCGCAACCGGCAACATCGCCTGACCATGTTAAGAACCTGGGCGACGATTCGGTCGCCCATGCGTGGCCGGCTTATTTGGCGGTCGAGCGATAATACTCGACGGCGGCCGCGACGCCGCTACCGGCTTTGATGTCGAAACCGTTGTCCAGCATCGCCATTTCCACACCGGCAATCGCCCCGAGCAAGGATACGTCGTTCATGTCGCCGACGTGGCCGATGCGGAATACTTTACCGGCGACTTCGTTCAAACCGGCGCCCAGCGAAATATTGTATTTGCTGTAAGCAGTGCTGATCACGTGGCGGGCATCTTTATCGGCCGGTACCACGATGGCGGTTACGGTATCCGAAGCCCAGCCTGCTTGGGCGCAAGTTTGCAAGCCCCAGGCCGCCACGGCGCGGCGCACGCCTTCGCCCAAGCGGTAGTGGCGGGCGTAAACGTTCTCCATGCCTTCTTCCAGCAACAATTCCAGCGCTTTACGCAAACCGTACAACATCGGCGTGGACGGGGTGTAAGGGGTGTAGCCATCCTTGTTGGAGGCCGCCATGTCTTTCAGCGAAAAGAACGAGCGAGGGAAGTTGCTGTTGTCGATCGCAGCCAGAGCTTTTTGACTGAAGCCTAAAATTGCCAAACCCGCCGGCAGCATAAAGCCTTTTTGCGAACCGGCGATGCTGGCGTCCACGCCCCATTCGTCTTGGCGAAAATCGATGCTGCCGATGGCGCTGACGCCGTCCGAGAACAGCAGGGCAGGGTGGCCGGCCGCGTCCAGCGCTTTGCGCACGCCGGGGATGTCGCTGGTGACGCCGGTCGAGGTTTCGTTATGCGTCGCCAGAACGGCTTTGATCTCGTGGTTTTTGTCGTCTTTCAGGCGCGCTTC
The DNA here is from genome assembly GCF_001644025.1 of Methylomonas koyamae. Classification (GTDB taxonomy): domain Bacteria; phylum Pseudomonadota; class Gammaproteobacteria; order Methylococcales; family Methylomonadaceae; genus Methylomonas; species Methylomonas koyamae_A. The sequence goes on along the minus strand of NZ_LUUK01000039.1, from coordinate 180 downwards.
CAGGTGGTCCAAAGGAATGCCCTTGCCCCATTCGACTTGCTGGATTTCCACATCGAAGCCCAATTTACGCGCGGCTTCCGCCCACAAATGGCCGAATTGCCCAAAACGGTAAATCAACACTTTGTCGCCTTGGTTCAAGCAGTTGGTCATCGCCACTTCCCAGCCGGCGGTACCGGTGGC
>NZ_LUUK01000038.1 GCF_001644025.1 Methylomonas koyamae | reverse complement strand
ATGCCTTCGCGCCGAGACTTAGCGAACGCCATACGCGCACTCAGCATGGACGCCGTCCAAAAAGCCAACTCCGGCCACCCTGGTGCGCCGATGGGCATGGCCGACATCGCTGAAGTATTGTGGAACGATTTTCTGAGCCACAACCCCACCAACCCCAAATGGCCGAATCGCGACCGCTTTGTCCTGTCCAACGGTCACGGCTCCATGCTGATTTACTCGCTGTTGCACCTGAGCGGCTATAACCTGCCGATCGACCAGTTGAAACAGTTCCGGCAACTGCACTCCAAAACGCCAGGTCACCCGGAATACGGCTACACCGACGGCGTCGAAACCACCACCGGCCCCTTGGGCCAAGGCATCACCAATGCCGTCGGTTTCGCCATCGCCGAACGCGCGCTGGCCGGTCAATTCAACCGTCCGGGTCACGACATCGTCGACCACCACACCTACGTGTTCCTGGGCGACGGCTGCTTGATGGAAGGCATCTCCCACGAAGCCTGCTCGCTGGCCGGCTCCATGGGCCTGGGTAAACTGATCGCCATCTACGACGACAACAACATCTCCATCGACGGCGAAGTGCGCGGCCACGGCGACGTCCACGGCTGGTTCCTGGACGACACCCCGAAACGCTTCGAAGCCTACGGCTGGCACGTCATCCCCAAAGTCGACGGCCACGACCCCGAAGCCGTGAAAAAAGCCATCGAAGCGGCTAAAGCCGTCACCGACAAGCCATCGATCCTCTGCTGCCAAACCATCATCGGTTTCGGCTCGCCGAACAAACAAGGCAAGGAAGAATGCCACGGTGCGGCTTTAGGTGAAGCCGAAGTCGCCGCCACCCGCGAAAAACTCGGTTGGCCGCACGCCCCGTTCGAAATCCCCGCCGACATCTACGCCGGATGGGATGCCAAAGCCAAGGGCGCCGAACGCGAAGCCGCCTGGAATGCCCAATTCGCCGCCTACCAAGCCGCGCATCCGGCCCTGGCCGCCGAATTCGAACGCCGCGTCGTCAAAGGCCAACTGCCCGGCGACTGGAGCGAAAAAGCCAACGCCTTCATCGCCGACGTCAACGCCAAAGCCGAAACCATCGCCAGCCGCAAAGCCTCGCAAAACACCCTGAACGGCTTCGGCCCACTGTTGCCCGAACTCTTGGGCGGCTCCGCCGACCTGGCCGGTTCCAACCTGACCCTGTGGAAAGGCTGCAAAGACATCAACGCCAGCGGATACGACGGCAACTACGCCTACTACGGCGTCCGCGAATTCGGCATGAGCGCCATCATGAACGGCATCGCCCTGCACGGCGGCTTCAAGCCCTACGGCGCCACCTTCCTGATGTTCAGCGAATACGCCCGCAACGCGTTGCGGATGGCCGCGCTAATGAAAGCACCGACCATCTTCGTCTACACCCACGACTCCATCGGTCTGGGCGAAGACGGCCCGACCCACCAACCGATCGAACAAACCGCCACGTTGCGCATGATTCCCAACATGCAAGTCTGGCGTCCGTGCGACGCGGTGGAATCGGCGGTCAGCTGGAAAGCCGCGATCGAACGCACCGACGGCCCGAGCACCCTGATCTTCTCCCGGCAAAACCTGCCGCACATGCCGCGCAGCCAAGCCCAGATCGACGCGATCGCCAAAGGCGGCTACATCCTCAGCGGCGAAGGCAATCCGGACGCCATCATCATCGCCACCGGCTCCGAAGTCGAACTGGCGGCGAAAGCGGCCGACGCGCTGAGCGCCAAAGGCAAAAACATCCGCGTGGTGTCCATGCCGTCGACCAACGTGTTCGAAGCGCAAGATCAGGCGTACAAAGACAGCGTACTGCCGCCGAGCGTGACCGCGCGCGTGGTAGTCGAAGCCGGCGTGACCGACAGCTGGTGGAAATACGCGGGCAGCCAAGGCCGAGTGGTTGGCCTGGACCGCTTCGGCGAATCGGCCCCGGCCGGCCAACTCTTCAAAGAGTTCGGCTTTACCGTGGATAATGTCGTCGCTAATGTGGAAGCCGTACTTTAATTTTTATAAACAGTAGCAGGGGTTTAAATTGTTGGTTCGTCAATGATTTAAACCCTGTGTTTCTAACAGCATAGGTGAAAGACGTGAAAACAAGTGAATTGACGAAAGGTGTGATGGCAGCCCTGCTGCTGAGTAGCTCCATGGTCGTGGCTCAGGATTATCCCGCCGCCGACTATCAGCCTAAGGTGCTATACAGCAACCCGGACTACGCCAACAGTAGCTCGGCTAGCAATGTTGCCGCGCCGGCTGCTAAAGTGGTGGAAACTGTGGAGGCGGATCCTAATTATCCCGCTACCAATTTCCAGCCGAAAGTGTTGTATTCCGATTCGGCTTACAAGCATGACAAAACGGCTCCTTCGATAGGCGGAGCCGCGACAAGTGTTAGCAGTGCGAGTTCGGATGCTGTGGTCGAATCGGCCAGTGCCGAACCAGCCAAGGAATCGTCTAACAACGCCTTGTTGGGCTTGGTTGGGTTGGCTGCGGTTGGTTTTTTCTTGTACAGCAGGAAGTCAGGGTCCTCTTCGTCCGGAGCCGGTTCTTCATCCGATAGTTCGGCTACCTCCGGTGAGGCCACCGGTGTTGAAAAATACATCGATCGCCTGGGTATGAATAAAACCGGGGTTGCTAAATACTTGGAAAAACAAGGTTCCAACCAAACTACCGGTGTGGCCAGATACATGGCTAAGCAAATCGTGAAAGACCGGGAAGCGGCGGCAGCCAAAGCTACCGGCGTGGAAAAATATCTGCGCGACCGCGGCTAATTATAATCTGCGATAGCCGATAGATGTTGGCGAGTTAGTTTTCGCGCCCGCGAAATCGATCGTCGGCTTTCTCCGAGTCGCCACTTCTCAAGGATGGACGCAAGCTATTTGCGTTGAACCTTGTGGAGTGGCGATTTGGTCTTTACCGGTCTTATTAATCAACCATCCTTTCGCGAGTTCGATGCGCCCGCTTTTCCGAGCTTGGGGCTTTCCGATAGCGAAAGACGAGTTTCATTTCAATCTGAGGATATTTTCATGGCAAAAAATTTATTGGAACAATTGCGCGAAATGACCGTCGTGGTCGCGGATACCGGCGACATTCAAGCGATCGAAACCTTCAAACCGCGCGACGCGACTACCAACCCGTCGTTGATTACCGCCGCCGCGCAAATGCCGCAATACCAAGGCATCGTTGACGATACGCTGAAGGGTGCTCGCGTAACCTTGGGTGCCGGTGCGTCTGCTGCTGAAGTAGCTTCACTGGCCTTCGATCGCTTGGCGGTTTCGTTCGGTTTGAAAATTCTGGAAATCATCGAGGGCCGCGTTTCAACCGAAGTGGACGCTCGCTTGTCCTACGATGTCGAAGGAACGATTGCCAAAGGCCGTGACATCATCGCTCAGTACAAAGCCGCCGGCATCGACACCGAAAAACGCATTCTGATCAAGATCGCCGCGACTTGGGAAGGTATTCAAGCTGCCGCCGTACTGGAAAAAGAAAACATTCATACCAATCTGACCCTGTTGTTCGGCATCCACCAAGCAATTGCGTGCGCCGAAAATGGTATCCAACTGATCTCGCCATTCGTTGGCCGTATTCTGGATTGGTACAAAAAAGATACTGGCCGTGACTCGTACGCACCTTCCGAAGACCCTGGTGTATTGTCGGTCACCGAAATCTATAACTACTACAAAAAATTTGGTTATAAGACCGAAGTTATGGGCGCCAGCTTCCGTAACATTGGCGAAATCACCGAATTGGCGGGCTGCGATTTGTTGACGATTGCCCCTTCTCTGTTGGCCGAATTGCAATCAGTAGAAGGCGAATTACCACGTAAACTGGACGCAGCTAAAGCGGCGAGCGCGAATATCGAAAAGATTAGCGTGGACAAAGCGACTTTCGAACGTATGCATGAAGAAAACCGCATGGCGAACGATAAACTGAAGGAAGGTATTGACGGTTTTGCCAAGGCTCTGGAAGCTTTGGAGAAACTGCTGGCCGATCGTTTGGCCGTGCTGGAAGCTTAATTCCAGACACCGGATTTGCGCGTCGTAATTTGCGCGCGATCTTTTTCCGATACGAAAGGCCGCCGAATCGAGTAAGCGGCCTTTGTTCATTAATATAGGTAAGTTAAATGGCAAAAATTTTTGATGTAGTAAAACCCGGTGTCGTAACCGGAGAAGATGTGCAAAAAGTCTTCGCGATTTGCAAGGAAAACAAATTTGCGCTGCCAGCGGTCAATGTTATTAGTACGGATACCATCAACTCAGTGCTGGAAGCCGCCGCGAAAGCCAAGTCTCCGGTTATTGTGCAATTTTCTAATGGCGGAGCCGCGTTTGTTGCCGGTAAAGGCCTGAAGTTGGAAGGCCAAGGTTGCTCCATCGCCGGCGCTATTTCCGGTGCGCGCCACGTTCACGCGATGGCCGAGTTGTACGGCGTACCCGTCATCCTGCACACCGACCACGCGGCGAAAAAACTGCTGCCTTGGGTTGACGGCATGCTGGACGAGGGCGAGAAACATTTTGCGGCAACCGGTAAACCGTTGTTTAGCTCGCATATGCTGGATCTTTCAGAAGAGAGTTTGGCGGAAAACATCGAGATCTGCGGCAAATACTTGGAGCGGATGTCTAAAATGGGCATGACGCTGGAGATCGAACTGGGCTGCACCGGCGGCGAGGAAGACGGGGTTGACAATTCCGGAATGGACCACTCCGCGCTGTATACCCAACCGGAAGACGTGGCTTATGCTTACGAGCATTTGAGCAAAATCAGCCACCGTTTCACGATTGCCGCATCATTCGGGAACGTGCACGGCGTCTACTCGCCAGGTAACGTTAAACTGACCCCGAAAATTTTGGACAACTCGCAAAAATATGTGTCCGAAAAATTCGGTTTGCCGAACAACGCACTGACCTTCGTTTTCCACGGCGGATCGGGTTCTTCTCCGGAAGAAATTAAAGAATCCATCAGCTACGGCGTCGTCAAAATGAACATCGACACCGATACCCAATGGGCGTCTTGGGAAGGGGTGATGAATTATTACAAGAAAAACGAAGGCTATTTGCAAGGCCAAATCGGTAATCCGGAAGGCGCTGACAAACCGAACAAAAAATACTATGATCCGCGTGTGTGGCAACGTGCAGGCCAAGAAGGCATGGTGACCCGTTTGTTGCAAGCATTCCGCGAATTGAACGCGGTCGACTCGTTGTAATCCGTTCGTCCGGCTGCAAAGGTACTCGCGACCTTTGCAGTCTCGTCGCTTCACCTCCGTCAACTAATTGACGGCAAATCCCCGCAAAATCTATTTACGGCCATTCTTTAGGCTCGGCTGACGACATCCGCAGGCTATACTATCTTTTCGCGAACCCGGTGTTTCTTATATTATCCGGTGCCTCGACAGCGGTCCGGCGAGCTACGTTAGGACTTGAAGCAGTTCTTGGCACGACCGGTGCTTATTCAATTCAACAGGTGGTATATGGCAGAAGAGCAAGGTAAATCGGAAGGAAAAAAGTCGCCTTTAAAGTTGATTTTAATCATCGTGGTAGTGTTGTTGGCGATGGTGGCTGGCGCTGCCGGCGGCTATTTTTATATGGCGAAAAAAGCAGAATCCGAGCACGGTAAACCGGATCACGAAGTAAAGCACGAAGAGGAAAAACACGACGAGGAACACGCCGAAGCGGTTCCGGAGGTTTATTATGAATTACCCAGCCCCCTGTTGGTCAATTTCCCGGCGGGGGCTAGCGCTAAGGTCATCAAGATTTCCTTGACGATTTTGACCAAGGGCGAGGCTAGTATCGAAGCGATGAAAAAGCACGAGCCGATGATACGCAACAATTTGTTGATGGCGATCAGCACGATTGGCGCCGATAAGGCCAAAACCACCGAGGGTAAGCAGGAGTTGCGGGCGATGATGCTGGCGGAAATCGGCAAGGTATTGGAAAAAATGGCCGGCAAGAATACGGTCAAAGATGTCTATTTCACTGAATTTGTAATGCAATAAATGTCTACCGCCGATCTGTTATCGCAAGACGAAATCGATGCGCTGTTGCACGGCGTCGACGATGGCGACGTTGAAACCGGGCCCGATGACGACGACTTAAGTCGAGGTGCGGCCAGACCTTACGACTTTAACAGTCAGGAACGCATCGTTCGGGGGCGGATGCCGACCCTGGAAATGGTTAATGAGCGTTTCGCGCGGCATTTTAGGATTGCATTGTTTAATTTCTTACGGCGGGCCGCGGAAATTTCGGTATCGGGCATTCAAGTACAAAAGTTTTCGGAGTTTATCCAGGGCTTGTTCGTACCGACCAATCTGAATGTTATCCGCATGTCGCCATTGCGGGGCCGAGCCTTGATTGTCATGGAGCCGAGGTTGGTATTTACCGCGGTGGACAACTTCTTTGGGGGGGGCGGGCAGTTTTACAACAAGGTTGAAGGCCGCGAGTTTACCCCGACCGAAATGCGGATTATTCGTCTGATCATCGATATGATCTTCAAGGATCTGGCTGAGGCCTGGAGACCGGTGATGGACATCGATTTCGAATACATCAATTCAGAGGTCAACCCGCAGTTCGCCAACATTGTCAGTCCTTCGGAAATCGTTGTGATTTCGACGATACACGTTGAACTGGAAGGCGGCGGAGGGGATATTAATATCGCGATGCCGTATTCGATGATAGAGCCTATCCGCGAATTGTTGGATGCGGTGACCAGTGATCGCGGCGAAGTGGACGGTCGTTGGCAAGAGTCTTTGCGTATCGAGGTGATGCGTAGCGAAGTGACCTTGAACAGCAATCTGATCGAAAAGGAAATGTTGATCAGCGAAGTGATCGAATTAAAGAAGGGCGACGTGATACCGATCGATATGCCCGAAACTGTGGTCCTGGAAGTGGAGAGGGTGCCGGTTTTTCGCGGAAAGTTGGGTTTGTCCGATGGCAATTACGCGATCGAAATTACCGAAAAAATGAATTTGGACAACATTTAAACGATTGTAGGTTGTGGTCATGAGCGAAAACGACGAATTGGGCGACGACTGGGCGGCCGCGCTGAACGAGCAATCGGAAGCAGAGGCCGAAGCCGACTGGGGCGATGCGCTCAAGGAGCAAGCTGCCTCGGGGGCCGGAGGGTATACGGCTGCGGAGTTTCCGGAATTAGATGGAAAAGCCGGCCCGAAGGACGGCGCGCGCGGGGATGAGGTTAAACTGGATGTGATTCTGGATGTGCCGGTTACGGTTTCGTTGGAGATTGGCCGGACCAAGATCAACATCCGCAATTTGTTACAGCTTAACCAGGGGTCCGTGGTCGAACTGGACCGTTTCGCCGGCGAGCCGATGGACGTTTTGGTCAACGGAACGTTGGTCGCTCACGGCGAAGTAGTAGTGGTTAACGATAAGTTCGGTATACGTCTGACCGATATTATCAGTCCGTCCGAACGAGTTAGAAAGCTAGGCTGAGTGCCGTGCGGATTGCTTGCATAATCGGGTTGACGCTATCGGCGGGAGCGGCCGGCGCCGACGATGCCGCATCGCTGGCCCGAGCCGGCGGGCGCGTGGTTTCCCCGGCCGATGTCGGGCAGTGGTTGTTGGCATTATTGATTGTATTGGCGGTATTTTTTTTGGCGGCTTGGCTGTTGCGCAAGACCGGCGGTTTCGGAATATCCGCGAAGGGGCCGTTGGCTGTAGTCGCCGGCTTGCCGCTAGGTGTGCGCGAAAAGTTGGTGTTGGTCAGGGTCGGCGAAAAACAACTATTGTTGGGCGTCAGTAACGGCCGTATCGACAAATTATTGGAACTGGAAGGCGATCAGCGCTTGTTTCTGGGGGCCGCCGACACGGCAGATACCGCGCCGTTCGCGAAGAAATTGCTGGAAGTGCTACAAGGTAGGGTGGGCTGATGCGGCGGCGGCTGTGGGTCGGGCTGGTTGGCGCTGCCTTACTGATGCTGGGGCCGGTCGCCGCGGACGCGGCGGGTATCGACGCGGTGACGGTGACGACCAATCCCAAGGGCGGCGAAACCTATTCGGTGACGATCCAAATCCTGGCGCTGATGACGATGCTGACCGTGCTGCCGGCTTTGTTGCTGTCGATGACGGCATTTACCCGGATCATGATCGTGCTCGGTCTGTTAAGGCAAGCCATCGGCGCCGCCCAGGCGCCGAGCAATCAAGTGTTGCTGGGTCTGTCATTGTTTCTGACGATATTCATCATGATGCCGGTGTTCGAAAAGGTTAACGAAACCGCGGTTCAGCCCTACCTGGAAGAAAAAATCGATACGCTGACCGCGTTGCAAAAAGCCTCCGAGCCGTTCAGGCAGTTCATGCTCAAGCAGACTCGCGAGGCTGATTTGGACACCTTCGTGCGGATTTCCGGCCGGCAACAGATCGATAAGCCCGAGGATGTGCCGTTTTCGTTGCTGGTGCCGGCTTACCTGACCAGCGAGTTGAAGACCGCATTTCAAATCGGTTTCCTGATCTTTCTACCGTTTCTGGTGATCGATTTGGTGGTTGCCAGCGTGCTAATGTCGATGGGGATGATGATGCTGTCGCCGATGATCGTGGCTTTGCCGTTCAAGATCATGTTGTTTGTGTTGGCGGACGGTTGGACGATGGTGTTGGAAATGCTGGCTGCCAGTTTTTACGTTTAATGCGGGGGCGGCAATGACTAACGAGACTATTTCAATCATTGCCCAGGAAACCGTCTGGGTTTCTTTAAAATTGATGGGGCCGGTGCTGCTGACGTCGTTGTGCGTCGGCTTGTTGATTTCGATGTTTCAGGCCGCGACGTCGATACAGGAGCAAACCCTGACTTTTATCCCTAAATTGGCCTCCATCATTGTTGTGTTGATGATCGCCGGCCCCGGCATGTTGCAGACCCTGATCGATTACTTTCAGGATTTGATGCGAGACATTCCAACGCTGATAGGATGAATGTTCGCGAAGACGAATTGCTGGCTTATTTGACGACCTTTATTTGGCCGTTTTTTCGGATCAGTTCGATGTTCGTGACGATACCGGTATTCAGCGTTCGCGCCTTGCCGGCCAGAATTCGTGTGCTGGCCAGCTTATTGATTACCTTCACTTTATTACCGGCGTTGCCGGCGATGCCCGATGTCGAACTGTTCGGGTACGATGGCTTGGTCGTCGCGGTGCAACAGGTGGCATTAGGTATGACGACCGGTTTCATTCTGCAAATGGTCTTCTCGGTGATGTTGTTTGCCGGGCAAACCATCGCCTACAGCATGGGCTTGGGCTTTGCGTCGATGGTTGACCCTGCCACCGGTGTGCAAGTACCGGTTATCGCGCAGCTGTTTGTCATTGCCGGCAGCTTCAGTTTTTTGGCGGTGGACGGGCATTTATTGTTGATCGAGATGCTGGCGCGTAGCTTCCATGCCCTGCCGGTTTCGACCGAGGGCTTACGCAAGGAAGATCTGTGGTTGATCGTGATGTGGAGCGGTCAAATCTTTGCCGAGGGCTTGTTGTTGGCACTGCCGGTGATGGCCGCGTTGCTGTTCGTCAATATTAGCTTCGGCGTTGCCTCCAAGGCGGCTCCGCAATTGCAAGTATTCGGCGTGGGTTTTCCAATCACGATATTGTTGGGCATGATCCTGGTCTGGATCGGTTTGCCGGTGTTGCTGGAAGGCTTTGGCGAAAGTTTGCGGGACGGCTTTGCTCTGGTTGGGCAAATCTTGAGGCTGGGCTGATGGCTGAAGATTCCGGCCAAGACAAAACCGAAGACCCTACCGGCAAGCGGCTCTCCGAGTCGCGTAAAAAAGGCCAGCTACCGCGGTCCAAGGAGCTTAACACCTTTGTCACGTTAATCGTGGCATCGGCGCTGTTCGTTTACATCGGCCGACATATGGCGGAGGGCCTGTTGGCGATGATGAAGCAACAATTCCGACTTAGCCGCGATCAGGTGTTCGATCCGGCGACACCGGTCGTCCACCTTAAGCTGGCCTTGGTCGACGGCTTCACGGTCGTGGCGCCGTTTATGCTGATTCTTCTGGTCGCCGATTTTTTGGCGTCACTACTCCTCGGCGGCTGGAATTTCGCCAGCGAAGCCTATCACCCCAAGTTTTCCAAGTTGAATCCGCTCGCCGGCATGAAACGTTTGGTCGGCATTCAGGGCGTTGTCGAATTGATCAAAGCCGTCATTAAAACGCTGCTGGTGGCGATCGTGGCGTGGAATTTATTCAAACTGCATTTCGACGACTTCATGGGTATTAGCCGGATACCGGTCGATCAAGCCATCTACCGGGTCGGCGATATTATCGTGGTCGGCTTGTTGATCATGAGCTCGACGCTAGCCTTGGTGGTGATGCTGGACGTGCCTTACCAGCTCTGGAACAACCAGCGCCATTTGAAAATGACTAAGCAGGAAGTGCGCGAGGAAGCCAAGGATCAGGAGGGCAGTCCAGAGGTTAAGGGCAAGATCCGGCGCATGCAAATGGAAGCGGCGCGGCGGCGCATGATGGACGCGGTGCCTAGCGCCGACGTCATCGTCACCAATCCGACGCATTTCGCGGTGGCGCTGAAATACGATCCCAGCGGGGCCGGCGCGCCGATTTTGGTCGCAAAAGGGACGGACTTGATTGCCAGTCAAATCCGCGAATTGGCGCTGGCGGCCAAAGTGCCGCTGGTGGCAGCCCCCGCGCTCGCGCGCGCCTTGTACTACTCTACCGAACTGAACCAAGAGGTGCCGCGCGGCCTGTTTTTGGCGGTCGCGCAAGTGCTGGCCTACGTGTTTCAATTGCGGGCCTCCACTCAACAAGGCTGGGGACGGCCGACGCCGCCGACCGACGTATATGTCCCAGACGATTTCAAGCAATAACTTATTCCGATGGATTTCAGCAAAATTCTTGCTACGCTAAAGTCGCTGACCGGCCTGGGGCTGGGCGCGCCACTATTGATTGTCATGTTGTTGGCGCTGCTGATATTGCCGCTGCCGCCGTTTTTGCTGGATCTGTTCTTCACCTTTAACATCGCGTTTTCGCTGATTATCCTGCTGGTTGTCATTTATACGTTGAAACCGCTGGAATTCGCGTCGTTTCCGACCGTGATTCTGATCGCCACTTTGTTACGGCTGGCCTTGAACGTCGCATCGACTCGTGTGGTGTTGATCCGCGGTCACGAGGGTGGCGATGCGGCGGGCAAGGTCATCGAAGCCTTCGGTTCGTTCGTGATCGGCGGCAATTTCGCGGTCGGTATCGTCGTGTTCGTGATTTTGGTCGTCATCAATTTCGTCGTCGTGACCAAGGGTGCCGGCCGGGTCGCCGAGGTGAGCGCCCGCTTTACGTTGGATGCGATGCCCGGCAAACAGATGGCGATAGACGCCGATTTGAATTCGGGTTTGATCAATCAGGACGAGGCTCGCGCTCGCCGTGAGGAAGTCGCCGCCGAGGCGGATTTTTACGGGTCGATGGACGGTGCCAGCAAGTTCGTACGCGGCGACGCGGTCGCGGGCATCATCATCTTGTTCGTCAACATGATCGGCGGTTTGGCGATCGGCGTCGGCCAGCACGACATGAGCTTCGCCAACGCGGCCAATGTTTACGTGTTGCTGACGATAGGCGACGGTTTGGTGGCGCAGATTCCGTCGTTGCTGTTGTCGGTGGCCTCGGCGATGGTAGTGACGCGGGTGCGCGGCTCCAAACAGGACATAGGCAAGCAGGTCACCTCGCAGTTGTTCGAGGACCCGCGTACCTTGCTGGTGACGGCGGCGGTGATGGGTTTGTTGGGCATTATCCCCGGCATGCCCAATCTGGTGTTCATACTGCTGGCCTTGTCCCTGGTGGGAGCCGCTTATTTGATCGATCGGCGCCGCAAGCTCGAGGAAGAAAAAGCGCTGGAAATGGAGCGGATGGTCTCGCCGCAGCAATTGGCCAAAACCGAAATCAAGGAGTTGGGTTGGGATGATGTGATGCCGGTCGATGCGATCGGCCTGGAAGTCGGTTATCGGTTGATTCCGTTGGTGGATCGCAACCAAGGCGGTCAATTGATGATGCGCATCAAGGGCGTGCGCAAGAAGCTATCTCAGGAGCTGGGCTTTTTGATTCCGTCGGTGCATATTCGCGACAACTTGGATTTGTCGCCGACCGAATACCGGATTTCGTTGATGGGGGTGACGGTCGGCGAAGCCAGCATCATGCCGGAGAAAGAAATGGCGATCAATCCAGGGCGGGTGTTTGGCACGGTGCAAGGCACGGCCTGCAAGGACCCGGCGTTCGGTTTGGATGCTGTCTGGATCGACGCCGGCCAAAAGGATCAGGCGCAAACGCTGGGATACACTGTCGTCGATCCCAGCACCGTGGTCGCGACCCATCTAAGCCATATTCTGCAAAGCAACGCGCACGAACTGTTCGGGTACGAAGAAGCGCAGCAACTGCTCGACAATCTAAGCAAGTTGGCGCCGAAACTGGTCGAGGATTTGGTGCCTAAGACCCTGCCACTGGGAATCCTGGTTAAAGTGCTGCAAAACCTGCTGCAAGAGCGGGTGTCGATCCGGGATATGCGGACGATCGCCGAAACTTTGGCGGAGTACGGGGTCAAGAGTCAAGATCCGGACATCTTGACCTCCGCGGTTCGGGTGGCCTTGGGCCGATCTATTGTCCATGAAATCAATGGTGCGCAGGCCGAGATCCCGGTGATTACTCTCGATCCTGGCTTGGAACAGATATTGCATAAGTCATTGCAGACGGCGGGCGACGGCGGCGCGGGTTTGGAACCGGGCTTGGCCGAGCAGATGCACAGGTCGTTGGAGGAAAGTGCCCAGCACATGGAATTGGAAGGCCAAGTGCCGATATTGCTGGTGTCCTCCTTCATCAGGCCTTGGCTGGCGCGCTTCGTCCGTCATTCGATATCCGGCTTACATGTGCTGGCCTATAATGAAATTCCTCAAGATCGGCAGATCAGAGTGGTTTCCACGGTTGGGCAGCGTGCAAAATGAATTGAGGTTGCGCGATGAAAATTAAACGCTTTTTTGCGGCAGATATACGTCAGGCCATGCGTATGGTCAAAGAAGAGCTGGGAGCCGACGCGGTGATTATGTCGAACCGCTCAGTGGATGGTGGTGTCGAAATTGTGGCGGCCCGCGATTTTGATGAACAAGTCATTCATAAAAATCTGAAGCAGCGGGAACAAGAGAAACAGGCGGTCGCCGAACCCAAGAAGTTGGAGTTGCCGGATTTCGACGCTGAACAAAAGCCCGTCCACTTAGTCAGCAGCGCCAGAAAGCGCGGCGCCGAAAATTCGACACCAGTCAATCCGATCCGCCGCCATCTCGATCAATATATCGGCTACGCTGAAAAGCTGCAGGTTGCCAACGTTAATGCCCAAAAAATCGGCGAAAAACTGAAAGCCGCCGACAAACCAGCCGAGAAACCGGCTTGGGCGGGCGGTGACCCGAAAATCCGAACCGTCGCGGAAGCCAAGCCGGCCGCCCCCGCCAAACCAGCGGTTGCCGACCAGTTCATGGCCGAGATGCGTGGCGAGATGAAAGAGCTGAGGGCCATGCTGGATGCCAAATTGTCCGGTTTAGTCACGCAGTTGCCGCAATCGGCGGCGCCGGTTCGGCAAGCCTTGCAGGATCGGCTGATGGATAGCGGTTTTTCCCGGACGCTGGCCGGCAAGATCGCCAATCGATTGGGCAGTCACCAACAATTGGATACCGCCTTCGCTAAGTCGCGGGACATGTTGGCAGGCTTGCTGCCGATCGCCGACGACGATTTGCTGGAGCGCGGCGGTATCGCCGCCCTGGTCGGTTCCACCGGCGTCGGCAAGACCACGACGATCGCTAAACTGGCCGCCCAGTTTATTTTGAAACACGGTACCCGCCAGATCGCGCTGATTACCACCGACAACTTCCGAATCGGCGCCCACGAGCAGATCAACACCTATGGCCGTATTCTGGACGTGCCGGTGCGCGTCGCCAACGACGCCAACGAATTGCGGCGGCATATCGACAGTTTTTCAGACAAGCGTCTGATTTTGATCGATACCGCCGGCATGAGCCAGCGCGACATGCGCCTAGCCGAGCAACTGAAAACCCTCCAGCACGGCGATTTGCCGATACGCACGTATTTGGTGATGTCGGCGACAACCCAATACAAATCGATGTTGGAAATTATCGAGGCGTTCCGGATACTGGAACCGCAAGCGACTATACTTACCAAATTGGATGAGGCGGTCAGTAAGGCGACGGCGTTGTCGGCGATAATCGAGCGACGCATGCCGTTATCGTTCGTCACCGACGGTCAGCAAGTGCCGGAAGATATATTTCTGCCCGATGCCGGCGCTTTGATCCGGCAATGTCTGGCCGACGCCGAAGAGGCGCCGGCGTACGAGGGCGAGAACCAAGACGATTGGATGGCGGAAAGCCATGCATAAGCCACTCGATCAGGCAGCCGGAATTAGACAAATGAGACAGATGAAACCAGTACGAGTAATCGCCGTGACTAGCGGCAAGGGTGGCGTCGGCAAAACCAACTTGTCCGTCAACATTGGTGTGGCCCTGGCCAAAATGGGACGGCGGGTGGCCATACTCGACGCCGACATGGGCTTGGCGAACGTCGATATTTTGTTAGGGATGTTTCCCGAATACAACCTGTCGCATGTTCTAAACGGCGAAAAGACGTTACGGGAAATCATGATGACAGGACCCGCCGGCCTGAAGATTATTCCGGCCTCGTCAGGTATACAGCGTATGTCCGATTTGTCGAATGTCGAGCAGGCCGGTGTGATTAGGGCTTTTAGCGACATCGATAAGGATCTCGATGTGCTGATCGTCGATACGGCGGCCGGTATTTCGTCGAGCGTGGTCAATTTCGCTCGTGCCTGCCAGGAAGTGATCGTAGTGGTCTGCGACGAACCGACTTCGTTGGCCGATGCGTATGCCTATATCAAGTTGTTGAACCGCGACTACGGCTTGAACAGTTTTCATATCGTCACGAATATGGTGCAGTCCGCCGAACACGGGCAGGCCCTATTTACCAAACTGAGCAAGGTTACCGATCGCTATCTGGACGTGGCGCTACAATTTGTCGGCGCGGTTCCGCAAGACGAATATCTGCGGAAATCGGTACAGAAACAGCAGCCAGTCGTCGAAGCCTTTCCGCAGAGCAAGGCGGCCTTGGCGATTAAAAATCTAGCGAGAAAAATCGACAGTTGGCCGATCAAGCCCAAGGCTGGCGGCTATTTGGAGTTCTTTGTCGAGCGGATGATTCAATATAGCGCCAAAGAGGATGTTGCATGAGTGGAGCGGCAATGTACGCTGCCGTGCAGGCCGGAAATCTGGATAACTTGGTTATCCAGCACGCGCCGCTCGTCAAACGCATTGCCTACCATTTAATGGGTCGTTTGCCAGACACTGTACAAATCGATGACATGATTCAGTCCGGCATGCTCGGACTGTTGGAAGCGCTAAAGCATTACGACGCTGCTCAGGGTGCCAGTTTCGAAACCTACGCCGGCATCAGAATCCGCGGGGCGATGCTTGACGAATTACGCCGCTCCGATTGGACGCCGCGCTCGGTCCATAAAAAAGCCAGGGCGGCGGCCGAAGCGATTCGCGATGTGGAGAGCCGCCTGGGTCGAGATGCCAAGGATAGCGAAGTCGCCCGGCAGATGGGCATCAGCCTGGAGGAATACGGACGGATTTTGCAGGACGCGATGTCTTGCAAAACCTTTAGCGTCGAAGAATTGGTGCAGGGCGAAGACGGCGTCATCGACGCGGTACACGATGGATTTCAGCCGGAGGAAGCGTTAATCCGGCAAAGTTTTCAACAAGCGCTGGCCAAGGCGATTGCCGAGTTGCCGGAGCGCGAGCGGTTGGTTATATCGTTGTATTACGACGACGAACTGAATTTGCGCGAGATTGGCAAGGTATTGGATGTCAGCGAATCCCGGGTCAGTCAAATATGCAGTCAAGCCCTGCTGCGGCTCCGGGCTAGGCTTGCAGATTGGCTGGAAGGAACAGATAATGAAAAGTCGGGTTAATTTGTGGTTATTGCCGAACGTTGGTTCGGTTTTTTCAGCGAATCGCCTCTTTCTCAAATGAATTAAGTAGTCAGGGTGGAGATTTTCCTTGGATAAGAATATGCGCATTCTGGTTGTCGACGACTTTTCGACAATGCGGAGAATTGTAAAAAACCTTTTGAAAGATCTGGG
This sequence comes from Methylomonas koyamae, assembly GCF_001644025.1. Classification (GTDB taxonomy): domain Bacteria; phylum Pseudomonadota; class Gammaproteobacteria; order Methylococcales; family Methylomonadaceae; genus Methylomonas; species Methylomonas koyamae_A. The sequence goes on along the minus strand of NZ_LUUK01000038.1, from coordinate 8,217 downwards.
GTTTACGAACACTGTGGAAGCCGACGATGGCCGAACGGCGTTGCCGATACTCGAGAAGGGCGGTATCGATTTTCTGATTACCGACTGGAATATGCCGGGGATGACCGGTATCGATCTGCTAAGAGCGGTGCGAGCCCACCCGAGCCTGGCCAATCTACCGGTGCTGATGGTGACGGCGGAAGCCAAGCGGGAGCAGATTATCACCGCGGCCCAAGCCGGTGTGAACGGTTATGTGATCAAACCGTTTACGGCGGCAACGTTGAAAGAAAAAATCGAAAAGATTTTCGAGCGTATCGAAGGCTAATTGTCCGGAACGAGGCCCATGAATAGTGATTTGCTGAATTTGACCCGGAATTTGGTCGCGGCGCTGGAAAAGCAGGATGAAAACGAGGCGGATCGCCTGTTGGATCAAGTCGCCGGGCTCCGGGAGACGCAATTGTTCAAGGAAGTCGGTCGTTTGACTCGGCAGCTTCACGACACCATGGTCAGTTTTTCCGTCGACTCGAAAATTACCGAATTGACTGCCCACGACATTCCGGATGCCAAGGAGCGCTTGCATTATGTGATCGCGATGACCGAGCAGGCCGCCGACCAGACCTTGACCGCCGTCGAAGAATTGCTGCCGGTTTCCGATGAGTTGAGCGATAGGGCCAAACAATTGGCGCAACAGTGGAACCGGTTTTTAGATAGGGAAATGCCTTTCGAAGAGTTCAAGGCCATGAGCGTGGAACTCAGCCAGTATTTCAATCAAACCCAAGGTTCGTTTGAGCGGATTCAACAAGGTTTGAACGATATTCTGATGGCTCAAGGCTTTCAGGACATCACGGGCCAAATCATTCGTCGCGTCATCGACTTGGTTCAGGAATTGGAAACCAGCATGGTCAATTTGATCAGTATTTCCAGCTCGCGGGTCGTGCCGCATGCCGCTCGCGCCGAGTCGGCATCGCACGAATTGCCGGGGCCTGTAGTGCCGGGCGTGGACGACAAGGCTGGCGATGTCGCCACCAGTCAAGTGGATGTCGATGATTTGCTCTCCAGCTTGGGTTTCTGAGGAAAGACTATGGCGATCGATTTGGACGACGAAATTTTGCAGGATTTCTTGGTCGAAGCCGGAGAAATTCTGGAGTCACTTGGCGAACAATTGGTTGAACTAGAGCAATCGCCCAGTGATTTCGAACTGCTAAACGCGATTTTTCGCGGCTTTCATACCATCAAGGGTGGCGCCGGTTTTCTGTCGATTTCCGCACTGGTCGATATTTGTCACAGTGCCGAGGATGTATTCAATGTCTTGAGGCAGGGCGATCGCCAAGTTACTCCGGATTTGATGGATGCAATTCTGCAAGTCATCGACATCGTCAATGAGATGTTCAATATTGTGCGTACCGGCAACATGCCGAAAGCCGCCGATCAGGGCTTGTTACAGCGTTTGCACGGTTTCGCGACAGCTTCTTCCTCCGAAGATACGCTCCCGGAGCCGGAGCCGGAGCCGGAGCCGGAGCCGGAGTCAGATGCTGAGCAGGAGTCCGACCATTTGGAAGTCGTCGACCCACAGGGTTTGACGCCGCAGGAATTGGTTGCGCAAGAATTCGAGGCGATGCTGGATCCAGAGGAAATGGACGAATCCGAGACCGGAACCAGCGACTTAATTACCGAACAAGAGTTCGAAGAACTGCTCGACGCATTGCACGGGAAGGGCGGTTCACCGACGGTGCCCGCATCCGCCAAGCCGGTTGCCGACGACGAAATCACCGAAGACGAGTTCGAAAATTTGCTTGATGAGTTGCACGGCAAAGGCAAGTTTTCTGCCGCTCCCGTTGAGAACCCAAGCCCGGCCACCGATTCCGGTGACATCACCGACGAAGAATTCGAGCAGGTCCTGGACTCATTGCACGGAAAAGGTAGGTTCGATGCCGCGAATTTACCGTTAGGCGACATCGAGCCTATGGTTATCGATCCGGAACCGGTCGTGGAAGCCCCCAAACCGGAAACGGCAAAACCGGTCGTGCCCCGAGCCGAGGTCAGCAAACCCCTTTCGGACAACGAGCGGACCCCGGCCACAAAGGTAGTCGGTGTTGAAAACGGCAATGCCAAGGCGACTCCTCAAGCCGATACCACGGTTAGGGTAGACACTCAGATCCTCGACGATATTATGAATATGGTGGGCGAGTTGGTCTTGGTCCGTAACCGGTTTCAGACCTTGAAGGCCACGGCTGAAGCCAACGAACAGCTTTCCAAGGCAATTTCCAATCTGGATGTCGTGACCGCCGATCTGCAACTTGCGGTGATGAAGACCCGAATGCAACCGATTAAAAAAGTGTTCGGTCGCTTTCCTCGGGTGGTACGCGATTTGGCCAGAAATTTGAAAAAGGAAATTCGCTTGGACTTGGTCGGCGAAGACACCGATCTGGATAAAAACTTGGTGGAGGCTTTGGCCGATCCGTTGGTGCATTTAGTTAGAAACGCCGTCGACCATGGCATAGAGTCACCCAGCGAGCGCGAAGCGCAAGGCAAGCCCAGAGAGGGTGTGGTTGTATTGAAAGCGTCGCAGGAGGGCGACCACATCCAACTGTCGATCACCGATGATGGTAAGGGCATGAATGCCAACGTGCTGCGAGCGAAAGCGGTCGAAAAAGGTCTGATGGATGAAGAAAGCGCGGCCAGGCTGGACGACAAGGAGTGCTACAACCTGATCTTCGTGCCCGGTTTTTCGACGAAAAGCGAAATTTCCGATGTGTCCGGTCGCGGTGTCGGCATGGACGTTGTCAAAACCCGGATCGCCCAAATGAACGGTATCGTCGAGATCGATTCGGTCGAGGGGCGCGGCAGTACCATTATTATCAAAGTTCCGCTGACGCTGGCGATCATGCCGACCCTCATGGTCAAACTGGGCGGGCAGGCCTTTGCATTACCGTTGGCCAGCGTGTTGGAAATCCTCGATCTGGATTTGAGCAAAACCAACAAAGTGGATGGGCAGTTGGTCGTCATGGTTCGCAACAAGGCCTTGCCCTTGTTTTATCTTAGCGAATGGTTGGTACAGACGCCTTATTACCGGACGTCGGAGGCACAAGGCACCAGTCACGTCGTCGTGGTGAACGCCGGCGGTCGTCAGGTCGGCTTCGTCGTCGATCAACTGGTCGGCCAGGAAGAGGTGGTTATCAAGGCATTAGGCGCAAAGTTGCACGGCTTGGATGGCTTATCGGGAGCTACGATCACCGGGGACGGAAAAATCGCGTTGATACTTGACGTGCCGGGTCTGGTGAAAAAATACGCAATCTGACGACTGCCATGACCATACGGGTTCTGGTGGTGGACGACTCCGACTTTATCTGCAAACGTATCCGGGACATTTTAGAGGAAGAGCCCGACTTTAAAGTGGTTGGGATTGCCGCGAACGGCAAGGAAGCGGTTCGGATGGCGGCCCTGTTAATGCCTGATGTGATCACGATGGATGTCGACATGCCGGTCATGGACGGCATCACCGCCGTCAGGCAAATCATGGCGACCCGGCCTTGCCCGATTCTGATGTTCTCGGCAATGACGCAGGTCGGCGCGAAGGCGACGCTGGATGCGCTGGAAGCCGGGGCCCTGGATTTTCTGCCGAAGCAGCTCGAAGATATCGACGCCAATCGCAAGCTTGCCTGTCAAACCTTGCGCTTGCGTCTGCGGCTATTGGCCGCGCAAGCGCGGCGAATGCCCGCCAAACCCGTCGCCGGCCCCAGTTACAGTCCTCCGGCCGCACCCCGGCCCGCCGATGTCGAGCGCCACCCGGCGGCGGTGCTCCGCGCTGAACATGGCGGCGAATCGATCGAGCGTATCGATTTGCTGGTGATCGCGGCTTCCACCGGCGGCCCGATGGCTATCCAGGACATTTTGACGCACTTGCCGCAAGCTTGCCGTTTTCCGATTGTGTTGATTCAGCATATGCCGGCGCATTTCACCAAGAGTTACGCCGATCGCTTGAATCAACTATGCGGTGTCGGGGTCAGGGAGGCCCAGGACCACGACGAACTGCAAAACGGCGTGGCTTTATTGGCGCCGGGGGGCGTACAGACCGAGTTCGTTCGCACCGCCGGCAAATTGACGGTGGCGTTGCGAAATAAAACGCCCGGTGAACTCTACGCGCCGGGGGTGGATATCGCCTTCGCCTCGTTGGCGGCTGAATTCAAAGGGCGTATGTTGGCGGTCGTATTGACCGGCATGGGGTCGGACGGGCGCGAAGGTGCCAAGCAACTCAAACGAGCGGGCGCCGCGATTTGGGCTCAGGATGAACGCAGTTGCGTGGTTTACGGCATGCCCAGAGCGATCGCCGAAGCCGGTTTGGCCGACAAAATTTATTCGTTGAGCGAAATCGCCAATCAATTCAAAAGACTGCATTAATGGATATTCTCAGCATTTTCGGGGTTCTGATAGGGTTTGCCGCGATCATCGGCGGCAACCTGATGGGTGGCGGCGAAATCGGATCGCTGGTCAACGTTCATGCCTTCGTGATTGTGGTCGGTGGTACCCTGGGAGCGACTCTGTTGCAGTTCCCCCCCAAGGTTTTTCTACGTAGCGTGCGCATCTTCGGTTGGATATTCGTGCCGCAGAACTTACAGCTGAAAAAGCAGATCGACAAAATCGTGCGCTGGAGCACCTTGGCCCGAAAAGAGGGCTTGCTGGGTTTGGAATCGGTGATAGAGTCCGAGAAGGACGGGTTCGCCAAGAAGGGTTTGCAACTGTTGGTGGACGGCAACGAGCCGGAAGTGATTCGCGATTGTCTGGACGTGGAATTAACTACTAAGGAACATCTGGACATGCAAGCCGCCAGGGTGTTCGAAGCGATGGGGGGGTACGCGCCGACGATAGGCATTATCGGCGCGGTGATCGGCTTGATCCATGTCATGCAGAATCTGGCCAAGCCCGAGCTGTTGGGCAGTGGTATCGCCACCGCCTTCGTGGCCACGATTTACGGCGTCGGCTTGGCGAATTTGTTGTTCATTCCGATTGCCAATAAGCTGAAAGCGTTGGTGTTCGAAGTCACTCAGGCCAGGGAAATGGTCATCGAAGGGATTTCGTCGATCGCCGAGGGCGAAAACCCGCGCAACATCGAGTTGAAACTCTCCGGTTTTTTGCTGGATAAATAACGATGGTACGCCGCCGCCGCAAACCGCCGCATCAGTCCGATAACCACGATCGCTGGATGGTGTCTTACGCCGATTTCGTCACGTTGCTGTTCGCGTTTTTCGTCGTGATGTACTCGATTTCGTCGGTCAACAAAGGCAAATACGAAACCTTTTCCGAATCTCTGGATCAGGCGCTGTTCCACAACGAGAAAGTCCAGCGCGACGCCGAGCCGATTCAAATCGGCGCCATTCCGACCACGGTTCAACCGATCGAGTTGCCCAACCTCGTCACGGCCGAGGAGCGTGAGCTGAGCGAGGAGATTATGCAGGAAAAGCGCCGTCTGGACGAAGTCTCCCAAGAATTTCAACGCGCGCTGCAACCCTTTGTCGAAAGCCAATTAGTCGGTATTAAAAAGCACGATTTTTGGGTGGAGCTGGAAATGAACAGCGAGTTGCTGTTTGCCAGCGGCAAGGCCGAATTGTCGGCGAAGGCGATTCCGGTGCTGCAAAAGGTCGCCGAGGCCATACGCGACGTGCCCAATGTCATCAATGTCGAGGGTTATACCGATAACGTGCCGATTTCGACCGGTTACTTTCCGTCCAACTGGGACCTGTCGTCGGCCAGGGCCACCAGCGTCGTCAAGGAATTGGTCAAGAACAACATACCGTCGACCCGTTTATCGGCGGTCGGCTATGGAGAATTTCATCCGATTGCCGATAACAATCACGAGGAAGGCCGCTTCAAGAATCGCCGTGTCGTATTGGTGTTGATGTCCCAGGCATTTGCCCGCTACGGCATGAGCGACGACGAACGCGCCAAGGCCTTGAATTTGGCGCCGCAGCCACCGGCGCCTCCCGAAGCGCCGGTCGCTCAACCGGCTCCATAAGCGGCGAATGTATGAAAATCTGGTCAGTATCCAATCAAAAAGGCGGGGTCGGTAAAACCACCACGGTCGTCACCTTGGGTGGATTGCTTAGCACTTGGGGCTTTCGCACGCTGTTGGTCGATCTCGATCCGCACGGCTCGTTGACCAGTTATTTCGGCATGAATCCGGAGGAAGTCGAACACGGCGTTTACAACTTGTTTCGGGATGCCAGCGAGAAAAAGAAGAATATCGATCCGGAGCTGTATGTCGCCCGCACCGATTTCGACGGAATCTCGGTGATGCCGGCTTCCACCGCGATTGCCACGCTGGATCGGCAGGTCGCGGCGATCGGCGGCATGGGCTTGGTGATTTCCACCGCGTTGCACAAACTTTCCGACCGTTACGATTACGTGATTATCGACAGCCCGCCAATGCTGGGTGTGTTGATGATCAACGCAATGGCGGCCTGCGAGCAACTGATCGTGCCGGTGTTGGCCGAGTTTCTGGCCCTGAAGGGGCTCGACCGAATGGTGCATACCATTCAAATGGTGTTTCATTCGCGCAAGACGCCGCCGCGTTTTACCATCGTACCGACGATGTTCGACAAACGCACCAAGGCCGCCCGCGACGCGTTGGCGGCGCTGTATCGGCAATATCCCGACAACGTCTGGCCATCGGTGATTCCGGTCGATACTAAAGTCCGCGAAGCCAGCCGAGTTGGCGCGCCGCTACCTTTGTTCGACAAAACCGCGCGGGCGGCCGAAGCCTATACCGAATTATTGGAATTGTTATTGCTTGAAAAAAGCGGCGACAACTCTTCGACACCGCATTCATGAAACAAGCAAAACCGCCTCCGCGCATCGTCCAGCAGCAACTTGCGCTGGACGCCTATCTGCAAACCTTATTGGAAGTCGTTCCGGAGGCGGACGAGGCCGATCTGGCTACCGTCGCGCCAGCAGAGCAGCGGTCGGCGCAGACACTGGCGCCCGCTGTGGCGGTCCAAGCCGAGAAAGCGCTCATTCACTTGCCGGAGCCCGCGCTTGTCGCGCTAGAAAATCCGGCTAAACTTCAGGCATTGACGGTAATGCCCGATTGGGCGCTGACCGAATTCCAGGCTTTGTTTTTCAAGGTCGATCAATTGATATTGGCGGCGCCGCTGGTCGATTTGGCCAGAACCATCCGCCTTGAACGTAAACCCGGTAAAATTCCGGGCCAGCCCTCCTGGTTTCTGGGTTTGCTCGACGATCAGGATAGCCGGATCGGCGTGCTCGACACCGGGCAATTGGTGTTCGGCAAGACGCGTGGTCAGCAACGCAATTTGGAGGAACGGCCGTTCAAGTGCGTGTTGGTGACTCAAGATAAAAAATGGGGTCTGGCTTGCGACGAAATTTTGTCGATAGGCAAACTGAAACCGGAAAAAGTTCGGTGGCGAACGGTCAGGCGCAAGCGCCCTTGGCTGATAGGCACCGTGATCGAAGAATTGACCGCGATCGTCGACGTCAAACAATTGGTGCCGCACCGCAAACCTCAGTAATCAATCCGGATGGAACAACATGAGCGAAGATAGAAAACAAAGCGATCCGATCATGCAATGGGTGACTTTTTGCCTGGGCGACGAAAAATACGGCATCAACGTGATGCAGGTTCAGGAAGTGCTGCGGGTAACCGAAATTGCTCCGGTGCCCGGTGCGCCGTCCTACGTGTTGGGTATCATCAATTTGCGCGGCAATGTCGTCACGGTTATCGACACCCGAAACCGGTTCGGTCTGCCGTCCAAGGAAACCGACGACGCCTCGCGGGTCGTCATCATCGAAACCGACCGACACATCATCGGTATCTTGGTGGATAGCGTTGCCGAAGTCGTCGAGATGCGGGCCTCCGAAATCGAGACCGCGCCCAATGTAGGTAACGAAGAGAGTTCCAAATACATCCAGGGCGTTACCAGCCGCGACAACCAGTTGTTGATTTTGGTCGATTTGAACAAATTCCTCAGCGACGACGAAAAAGCCGAATTGGACATGTTCTAGTTCGCCTAGTCGGTAAGGACCGGCGGCGATCGTTACCGAATAGCGTTGCAGCCTCGGGAGGCTGGCCATGACTGAAATCACTCCGATTAGTCCCAACCCGCCGGTCATTGTCGTTCCTCGGGTCGAGCGCGACGAGCGCCAGCGTCGCGAGCAACGGCAACAACCGCCGACCAAGCCCAAATTGCCGCCAAACCGACAACCGGCCGAACACATAGACGAAAG
>NZ_LUUK01000037.1 GCF_001644025.1 Methylomonas koyamae | reverse complement strand
CTGTTAAAGGACCGCTTACGATTCAATGCACGTCGGGTATAGACGAAAACCAGATCCGTTACGGCTGGAATTACGCCTTACTGCTGGCCAAAGGCCCGAGCCGCGAGGCCTTGGTCGCGACGCCGCTGATGCGGGCCATGCAAAGCGGCACGATAGTGCGTTTCGAGGAACTGACCCGAATGGGCTCTGACATTCAGGATGCCTTGATCACGGTGTTGTCGGAAAAGGTCTTGCCGATTCCGGAATTGAACGACGCGGTACACGCCACCCAAGGTTTCAATCTAATCGCAACGGCTAACGACAGAGACAAGGGCGTCAACGAATTGTCCGCCGCGCTGAAGCGGCGTTTCAACGTCGTCGTGTTGCCGTTGCCGGAAAGTCCTGAGCAGGAGGTTGCCATCGTCAAGCAACGGGTCGCGGATATCGGCGTCGGCTTGCGTCTGCCCGAGATCGCGCCGGCGGACAAGGAAATCGCCCGGTTGGTAACGATGTTCCGCGAGTTGCGTAACGGCGAAACCGAAGACGGCCGGCACAAGGTCAAATCACCTTCCTCGACTTTATCGGCCGCCGATGCGATTTCGGTGACGGTCGGCGCTTGGTCGGAGGCCGCTTATTTCGGCGACGGCAACATAGACGTCGAAAAGCTGGCCAACAACATCATCGGCGCGGTGGTCAAAGATCCGGTACAGGACCGCATTGCGTTGGAAGAATATTTGGAAAACGTCGTCAAACCGCGTAAGGATTGGCGCGACTTGTATTCCGCAGTCCGAGAAAGCCTGTAACCATGGCCGAAGACAGGCTGCATATTTTCGGTATTCGCCACCACGGGCCGGGCAGCGCCCGCAGCCTGGAGGCGGCGTTAAATGAGCTGAAACCGGCCAAAATCCTGATCGAAGGCCCGTCGGAAGCCAACGAATTGATCGCCTTCGCCGGCCGAACAGACATGCAGCCGCCGCTAGCGATCTTGGTTTACGCGGTGCAAGACCCGGCACTAGCCAGTTTTTACCCGTTCGCGGTTTATTCGCCAGAATGGCAGGCGCTGCTGTGGGCCGACGCAAACGCTATTCCGGCCGAGTTCATCGATTTGCCCTATGCCTACCGCCTGGAACAAAACCAAGGGGACGAAAATCAGGATGTGGCAGAAGCGGCAACTGAAGCGCGGCAGCAACGCGACCCCTTCGGCGAATTGGCCGCCTTGGCCGGTTACGACGATGCCGAAGCCTGGTGGAACGATTACATCGAAGAAGCGCATTCGGGCGGCGAACATTTTCCGGTGCTGGAACAGGCCGTGGCCGAATTGCGCCGGCAAACCCAAGAAAGCGAACTGACCTTGCAGCGCGAAGCCTACATGCGTCTACAAATCCGCAAGGCCTTGACCGAAACCGAAGGCGAAGTAGCCGTGGTCTGCGGTGCCTGGCATACGCCGGCCTTGCGCGATTTTGCCAAAGTCACGGACGACCGCAAGTTGGTCGGCAAAGCGCCCAAACTCAAAACCGAAGCGACCTGGACGCCCTGGAGCGACCGGCATTTGGCGTTCGCCAGCGGCTACGGTGCTGGCGTGCCGTCGCCGGGCTGGTACCGTTTCATCTGGCAGCACGGCCACGACGCCGGCGGTTTGGCGGTCGGCTGGCAAAGCCGGGTCGGCAGGCTGTTGCGCAGCGAAGGCTTGCCGGCTTCCACCGCCGCAATCATCGAAGCCGTGCGGCTTTCGGCCGCATTGGCGGCCTTGCGTGGCCGGGCTTCGCCGGGTCTGGCGGAAATGAACGACGCCAGCCTGGCGGTAATGTGCGGCGGCGATGCCTTGCCACTACGTTTGATCGGCGAGCGACTGGTCGTGGGCACCGCAGTCGGCGAAGTGGCGGCAGACGTGCCGCAGCCGCCGCTGCAAGCCGATTTGACCAAGCTGTTGAAAAGGTACCGGCTGCCCATGGAAACCTCGGTGTCTGAATTGTCTTTGGATTTGCGCGCCGAAGCCGGCATCGCCAAATCAGTGCTATTCAACCGCTTGACGCTGCTGGACATTCCTTGGGCGACATTGATCAGAAACTCTGGGCGCGGCACGTTTCGTGAGCAATGGAAACTGTGTTGGGACCCGGTATTCGGCATCCGCCTGAATCAAGCCATCCGCTTCGGGCCGACGATAGAAAAGGCCGCGCAAAACGCGGCGCTCGATCGCGTCGGCCAAATCCAAACCATCGTAGAGGCTGCGGCATTGATCGAAAACTGTTTGCTGGCCGATTTGCCGCAGGCCGCCGAACAAGCCATCGGCCGGCTGGAATCGTTGTCGGTACAGGGTAACGAAGCCGATTACCTGATCGCTGCGGTGATCCCGTTGATCTTCATCCTGCGTTACGGCACCGCCAGGCCGATTCCGGAGGAAGCGCTGAGAGCCTTGGCGCTTAGCATGGTCAGAGAAGCCTTGATTCGCCTGCCTTATGCGACACATAACATCGACGAACAGGCAGCCTCGGCGATGCTGAAACGCTTGCAGGATTTCCACCACGCGCTGCCGCTACTCGGCGACGACAGCCTGTTGGAACAGTGGCGCAACGTTTTGCATGGTCTGACGGCCGGCAGCTTGAGCCATCCAGCAATTCGAGGCTTGGCCGCCCGCTTTTTATACAACGAGGGCCGGCTGCCGAACGGAGAATTGCACATTCGCCTAGCCGAAGCGTTGTCTTACGGCACGCCGCCCTTCGACGGCGCCCGCTGGTTGGAAGGCTTTTTATCCGGCAACGCCGAGGTGATTTTGCTCGATGCAACCTTGTTCGGTTTAATGGACCAATGGCTGACGGAACTGAGCGAAGATACCTTTATAGAAACCTTGCCGCTGATCCGCCGGACTTTTGCCGGTTTCGGCCCAGGGCAAAGACAGCGTTTGCTGCACAAGATTAGGTCAGGCGGCGGGCAAAGCGGCCCGGTCGGCAGCGAAATCGACGACGAACGCGGGCGTGAATATTTTCAACAAGCCTTGCCGCTATTGGTATCAATATTGGGTTTGAACGAGCATGAACGATAAGCAAACACGCATCAGGCGTTGGCGTTTAGCCTGCGGCGGCGACGAACAAAGTGCCGCCGGCGACGGTTTGAGCGAGCGCGACCAGCGCATCGAACAGGCCTTGAACGCGCTTTACCTTGCGGATCAACAAGGCGGCGGCAAGAAAGGCAAAGGCGGCCTGGGCGGCTCGTCGCCTAGGGTCGCGCGCTGGCTGGGCGACATCCGCGAATTCTTTCCGTCTGCGGTCGTGCAAGTCGTACAAAAAGACGCCTTCAACCGTTTGGGCTTGAAACAAATGCTGATGGAGCCGGAATTTTTGGCGGCATTGGAAGCCGACGTGCATTTGGTCGCCGACCTATTGAGTCTGGGCCGGGTGATGCCTGAAAAAACCAAACACACGGCCCGCCAAGTCGTGGCCAAGGTCGTTGCGGAACTGATGCAAAAACTGCAAAGCAAAACCGTGCAGGCCGTGCTGGGCGCCGTCAACAAAGCCAAACGCACTCGCAGGCCGCGATTTGGCGACATCGATTGGTATAAAACCATAACCGCCAACCTGCGGCATTATCAGCCGGATTACAACACGGTGATTCCTGAAACCCTGCACGGCTATGCCCGCAAAAAAAGCCAGGCGCGGCTGGACGAAGTGGTGCTGTGCATAGACCAATCGGGCTCGATGGCGAACTCGGTGGTGTATTCGGCGATATTCGCCGCAGTGATGGCGTCTGTCCCTTCATTGAAAACCCAATACATCGCCTTCGATACCAGCATCGTCGATTTGACCGAACAACTGGCCGATCCGGTCGAGGTGTTGTTCGGCGTGCAACTCGGCGGCGGCACCGATATCAACCAGGCGCTGGCTTATTGCGATAGTAAAATCACCCGACCGGCCTTGACCCACTTTATCTTGATTTCCGATTTGTTCGAAGGCGGCAACAACGACGAGATGCTGGGCCGCTTGCAGACCATGATCAACAAAGGCGTCAACGTTATTGTGTTGCTAGCACTTAGCGACGACGGCAAACCCGGCTACCATGACGGAAATGCCAGAACCATGGCGGCGATGGGGGCACCGGTATTCGCCTGTACTCCGGACCAGTTTCCGGATTTGATGGCAGTAGCCTTAGTAAGAGACGACATCGCCGCCTGGGCGGCGGGGAACGACATTAGCGTGGTTGTTTGATCACTAATCAGACGGATACTCCCTCTATCAGGACATCGGAAAAGAACTTGTCCATCTTCGTGGTGGAGCAGAATTTAATCGCACTATATTCTGGGATAAATATAAGGAATTTGAGTTCCGACTTGAAAAACTAGAGAACCATCCAGCGAACTCCGCTAACGCAGCGCCGCTGAGCTTTGCGTCAGGCTCAAACCCCTCATTGAAAAAACTTAAGACCAACGGGTACAACATCACTGACTACCGTAAGAATCGTCGTTCTTTGGGGCGAAGAGGGCGTCAACCCCGAGACTTATATGTCTTGGCCTGTATTCCGAAGGAATATCAAAATATTCAATCCTCCAAATTGCGCACAAAAGTGTAAGCGCCTGAGTCCTGTTTCATTCTATACAGAGTGGCCGGCCGGCCACCATCTGAGCGTTTTTCACCCACATCGATCAAGAGTTCCGCTTGTTCGATGCGGCGGCGAAAGGATTTTTTCTGCAGCGGTTTTCCTATCAAAATTTCATGCAGGTGTTGGAGTTCCGGTAACGTGAATGTTTCCGGCAAGGCATAAGCCGGCACAATCGAATAGAGCGCTTTTTGCCGCATGCGTTCCCGCGCCAGTCCGATGATGAGCTGATGGTCGAAGGCTAACGCCATGCTATAGACCGCATCCAAGGATAGCCATTGCGCATCGGCCACGGTGTCTAGGTGCGCTTCGCAATCCAGATACGCCATCAATGCGGTATAGATAACCGTTACCGACCAACCACGCTTATCTCTTCCGGCATTGCCGATGGTTTGCAACTGCTCCAGATAGGGTGGTTCAATACCTGTCTTCTCCTTAAGTTTGCGTAAAACCGTGTCTTCCAGGGTCTTGTCCCGCTCCAAGTCGACGAAACCACCCGGCAACCCCCATTTACCCCGGTCGGGGTGACTCGAACGTTTGACCAGTAATACCTTCAAGCGTTCTTCATGGTAGGTAAACAGCACCGCATCGACGGTTAGCAGGGGGCTTTCATATTGGCGTTTATCGTATTCGGCTAAAAACTGTTTTTCATCCATGGTAGCGGTAGGTCTCACTGGCCACTTGATGGCAAATTTTGAGTTTGTAAACATTATTACAAAATTGGTGTCTTTTTGTCACTTATATGCTTGACAAATTAGAGTCCATTCGCCACTATTAGTCTTAAGTGACTTTTCGACACAAATAGGAGAAATACCATGTTAGGCATCCAATACTTCAAAGCGGATTCATCAACGTTTGTCATTAAAACCGTCAATGGCAAGGTTCGAAAAAAAGGCAAAGGCTTGAGCTTTTTCTACAATGTCGCCACGGCTTCGATCGCCGCCGTACCGGTCAGTGCTCAGGAAGCTCCCTTCATTTTCAAGCTGTTGACGGCAGACTTTCAATCTGTGACTGTGCAAGGCCAGATGACGTATCGTGTGGCCGAGCCGGAAAGCATGGCCGAGATGCTGAATTACAGCCTGAAAAACGACGGTCTGACTTATGTTTCGGAAGACCCATTGAAACTGCCGGATAGGGTGATCCGAATCGTGCAATCGATTGTGCAGAACAAGGTACAAGGCACCGGGTTAAGAGATGCCTTGAAACTGGGTCAGACGTTGGTGGCCTTGCTCCGGGAACAACTTGCGGGGGATTCCCCCTTGGCGGCATTGGGCATCGTTTTGCTGGATGTTTCGATCAGCGCAGTACAGCCGACGCCAGAGATGGCTCGCGCCTTGGAGGCAGCGGCCAGGGAAGCGATTTTGAAGGAGGCGGATGACGCGATTTACGATCGCCGTAAATCCGCAGTTGAACAGGAACGCACGATCAAAGAGGCGGAACTACAAACCGAGTTATCGGTGCAACAAAAAGAACAGGAAATTGCGGAGTCGAGAATTCTCAACGAGCGCACCATTCAACGCGGTAAAGTCGAAACTGAACGCGAGTGCTTGCAGGCCGAGATCGCCGCCGAAACACAACGCAAAGAATTGGTCGTGCTGAACAGCGAAAACAGTCGCCAACAAGCGGATGCGGAAGCCTATGCCATTACCGAACGCATGAAGGCATTCAGAGAATTACCGGTGGAAAACCTCCGGGCGATGGCGCTCGCCAAAATGGAACCTGAGCAACTCATGGCCATGGCTTTTGAGTCATTGGCGCAGAACGCCGGCAAGATTGGCGAACTGACCATCACGCCCGACCTGTTTGGACAAATGCTGAAAAAATCGGTACGGCCATGAGTGAATACTATCAATTCCGCTTTATTCTGGTGATGCGCAAGACGCGGCTGCAGGAGTTGATCGAGCGTTTCAATACTTGGCCGCAAGCTCGGTTTTACTTGGAGCACAACCAAGTCGATGCCCAGGATTATCTGGATGAGCACGATCTCTATCAGCGGCGTCTGCAAGAGGCCGAACGGACGCTGAAAGCATTGGGCCGGTTTCAACTGCTGGAACGGCGTTTGCTGCCCAATTACCAGTTTGGACCAACTGATATCGTGGTCACCATCGGCCAGGATGGACTGGTAGCCAATACCCTGAAATATCTCGAAGGCCAGCCGGTCATTGCCATCAATCCCGATCCTGATCGATGGGATGGGAAATTGCTGCCCTTCGAAATAGGGGAGTTACAATCAGTGGTGACGCGTACCCTTGCCGGCAAGTCGGCTTGCAAAACCATTACCTTTGCCGAGGCTAGGACCAATGATGGTCAACGCATTCTGGCAGTCAATGACCTGTTTGTCGGACCGAAAAGCCACACTTCGGCCCGATACCTGCTGTCGTGGAATGGCCGAGAGGAAACTCAATCATCGTCGGGCATCATTATCTCGACAGGCTTTGGCTCGACAGGCTGGTTTCAGTCGATCTTGGCAGGGGCCTTAGGCGTTTCCGGCAGCGAGTCCCATCCGCTTAAGAAGGGTTTTGCCTGGCATGAACAACGCTTGCAATTTACCGTTCGTGAACCGTTTCCGAGCCGGACTACCGGTACCAGCTTGGTATTCGGCGCCATCACACTCGCCACGCCGCTCAAACTGGAATCGCAGATGCCTGAAAATGGCGTGATCTTCTCGGACGGTATTGAAACCGACTACTTGGCATTCAATTCCGGTACCGTGGTGACGATCAGTTTGGCAGCGACTCAAGGGCAATTGATCGTTTGAATTTGGAATTTGACACATATTTAGGTATTTCAACGCCCCGCCGGTTTCAAATTGAAACCAATCTGACGCCACCAACAAAAGACCAGCTTTGGCACTGATGGATTTTTGAAGTATCAAATGCTCGGAATCGGCCATAGGACTAAGAGAAATAGTCAAATCTGGTGTATGGCTGAATTGAATCAGGCGGCCATCTGCTGGGTTTCTTCAGTTTTCCACGTTTCCGTGATGACAGCGATGCCGTCCTGAAAACGGATGCCCTCAATCACCTCTGGCAGGCGTTTAAATCCGCGTATCTTGCGCCAACTTTTTTCGGCGACCAGCGCCAGTCGGAACACCAAACCCAACAAGGTATTGCGGGACAGGCAATTCTTAGTGCAGGTCGTTCGATGGCGAATAAAATCAACAACTTGTTAATGCAAGTTTGGCTTTGAAGGAGGATGAATGTTTTCTTCTGGGTTTTTGGACATCTTCTAATGGACTGTTCAATTTCTCGGCGCAAGCCCTCCGAACTGCATCATCCGGGCAAAAACGGACAGATTGCAAGGGTGCTTTTGACCTGTTGCTACGCCAACACTATGGTGGGGAAATTATTTCCGTTAGTCGTCTCCATTTCAAATAACCGGTTTCAAGGAACGTTAGGTTTCTATTGTCAACCGACTAAAGCGCTCAAGCGCTACCGGTTTTACGCCACTTAGTAACAAGACAAAAGCAATACGCGATTATGAATTGCATTTGAAATTAGGGGCGGAAATTCAAAGACGAAATTTCATTCAACATTGAGTTGGATAGAACCGGAGGCAAGATGTTAAACGAGCGACATTATTTTGATGGTTCCGCCAATGATGTTTTAAGGGTAGAAGGAGCCACTTCTCTGACGGATGTGTTGCAGCGACGCACAGAATGTCATCCTCACCGGATTGCGTATACATTTTTGGATTATGGCGCATCAGGCCAGCATTCGCTGACCTATGGCGAACTGAACGCAAAATCCAGGCAATTAGCCGCATTGTTGCAGCAGATGGGTTTGCAAGGTGAGCGAGCCTTATTACTCTATCCGCCCGGCCTGGATTACATCGTAGCCTTTTTTGCTTGCCTTTGTGCAGGGGCGATTGCTGTTCCGGCCTATCCGCCGAGTAATAATCGGCATATGCCCAGACTACAGGCCATTCTCGATGACAGCAAAGCCAAAATAATTCTTACCACCCAGCAAGTTGCCAAGAACATTCGTCATTTCCCCGGCGCCACGGGTAATTTTTTAGATAAACATTGGTTGCAAACTGATGTCGTCGAACACAATGTCGATGCAAGCTCATGGCAGGCCCCTATCTTACAAGCGAAGGATTTGGCCTTTCTACAATACACCTCGGGCTCTACCGGCGACGCAAAGGGGGTGATGATTAGCCACGGTAACCTGATGGCTAATCAACAGTTAATCAAACGCCGATTTGGCCACGACGAACGGTCGACTGTGGTCGGTTGGCTCCCGCTTTATCACGACATGGGCCTGATCGGTAATGTCATGCAACCCTTGTATTGCGGGGCTAGCGCCGTTTTGATGTCCCCGATGGCCTTTTTGGAAAAACCGCTACGCTGGTTGCAAGCCATTAGCGATTACCGTGCGCATACCAGTGGCGGTCCTAACTTTGCCTACGATTTGTGCGTCCAAAAAATCAGTCGCGATGAGTTGATGGGGATTGATCTGAGCAGTTGGCAACTGGCATTCAATGGCGCCGAACCTATCAATCCGCTGACCTTGCAACGATTTAGCGACGCATTTAAGGCATGTGGATTTCAGCGGCGAGCATTTTATCCCTGTTATGGCCTGGCCGAAGCAACATTACTGGCGACTGGAATCGCTAAACAATCCCACCCAAGGATTGCAGCGTTTAATAAAACCGCCTTAGAGCAAGGTGTAGTCGATTTGATTGACGAGAATCAATTGAATGCCAGAAGCCTTGTAGGATGCGGAACCATCGATATTCATGATGGACAAGACTTGCGTATTGTCGATCCTGATAACGCGATTTCTTGCCCGAATGGTCGAATCGGAGAAATTTGGCTGAGCGGTCCCTGTATCGCCCGGGGCTATTGGCAGAATCCTGACGTTAGCGGAAAAACATTTGTTTACGATGCCCATGGCCAACCCTGGTTACGCACGGGTGACTTGGGATTTATCGACGGTGGAGAATTGTTCGTTTCCGGGCGCCTGAAAGACCTAATCATTATTCGCGGTCGCAATTATTATCCGCACGATCTTGAGTATGCTGTCGAAGCTGCAACCGATGCGTTGAACCCTGCCTCAACAGTGACATTTTCGGTTGATGAAGGCGATGGCGAAAAATTGATTGTGTTAGCCGAATTAAAACGAAATCGGGTCAGACAAGGTGATTATCGAAGCGAGTTCTCGGCTATCCGTGCCCGGTTGACCGAAGAATGCGGTATCCAAGCCGACCAGATTTTGTTTCTAAAACCCGGTGCTATTTTAAAAACCAGTAGCGGAAAACTTCGGCGAAACGCTTGCCGTGAGCTTTTTATCCAGCATGGGTTTGAATTTATCGCCATCGACAACTTACAAGTGACGAGTGAAATATCACAGTCTTTAGTGAGTGTTGATTCGGGGGCAAGCGAACGCCGCTTATTGCGCCAAGCGTTACTGGCGATAGATAGCGGCAACGCCGCCGATTTATTGGCGGGACATCTTGCGCTGAAAGCCTCGGCATTATCCGGATTGGCCGCAGGTACCGTCGAAACAAACCATACGCTACCGCAACTGGGCTTAGACTCGTTGAAAGCCGTGGAAATGAAATATTTCATTGACGAGTTGCTAGGCATCGATCTACCCATCACTGATTTACTCGGCAGCTCAACCTTATCTGCTTGTGCTGTAACTGCGCTGAATCAGGCCAAACATGCGGCAAACCTACCCGTTTCTCTTGCCAATGTCGGCATAGAGAAGGCATCGAACTCCGCTATGTCATACAACCAACAGGCATTGTGGACACGCGCGCAAATAGGGCCCAACAATGCATCGCATCACATGTTCATTGCATTGCAAATCAGGGACGAATTAAACCGCGAAGCGCTGGGGCGCGCACTGATTGAATTGCATCAGCGACATTCGCAATTGCGTGTTGGGTTTAAGCTAGGCACCGATCAACATCCGGTTTGTCTACCTCGTGATCGACTAGAGCCATGGCTGGAACAGGTTGACTGCCGTGATCACTCGCAGCAAATGAAGAATCTGCATAGTTTCTTCAACAAGCCGTTTGACCTAGAGCATGGACCGCTACTGAGATGCAGGGTATTCAGTTGTGATGATGACTATCCTGTTCTTGCATTTTGTGCGCATCATTTAATCGTCGATTTTCGTTCTCTGCAAGTATTGCTGACGGAGTTACAAACACTCTATTTAGCTCAAAGCGCCGGTCAGACATCTCTATTGCCATCCTCTAAGTCGGTTTACTCGGATTATGTCGCATGGCAACGGAATTATCTGGACAGCGCTGCCGCCGAACAAGACTTGAACTATTGGCGGCGGCAGCTAGCTGGTGAGTTACCCAGGGTGGAGCTGCCAGGTGAACGATTATCTGCCGGTGCCGATTCATACCAAAGCTCCGCGGAAACGCTACATATTTCGACTGAAACGTTGAATAAACTTAAGTGCTTGGCCGCAATTCATCACACCACGCTGTATACGCTGTTATTGAGTGTCTTTAAGACCCTGCTGTACCGCTATAGTGGTCAAACCGATCTAATCGTCGGCAGCCCAACCTTAGGACGACCCAAGCGCGAATTTGCAGATTTAGTGGGCTATTTCGTCAATCCAGTCGCATTACGTAGCCGACCGCATGGCGAACAACCGTTTTGTGATTACTTGGCTCATGTCAGTACCACCGTGCTGGAAGCACTCGATCATCAACATTATCCCTATGCGTTGTTGGTGGAAAAAGTTTTGCATCGCACCGCCAACGATATAGCACCATTTCGGACCTGGTTCGTGTTGCAATCCGCGGATGATCCTTTGGCGGCGGCACTTGCCTTGGGACAATCGAGTATTGCCGGCCAGTGGGGTGATGTTGCGGTTGCAACGGTTGCCTTGCCGGAAAGATCGGAAGAGTTCGATTTGGCCTTGTTATGCGCGGAAATTGATCAGGGTTTGAAGGTCGTGTTTAGCTATCGTTGTGACGTCATGAGCCGATTGACAGCACTGCGTATGCTGGGACATTTTCAATGTCTGCTGAACGGCATATTGGCGGAACCCACCGCCCGGTTGAGTCAATTACCGTTTTTGACTGTGCCGGAAAAACAGCAGCTGGCTGCATGGAATAGCACGACAACTTGTTACCCAGAGCACCCGAGCATCGTTGATCTATTTGAAGCGGCTGTAGATCGTCAACCCCAGGCAACGGCTTTGATATTTGGCGAGCAGCGAATTTCCTATGTCGAGTTAAATCAGCGAGCCAACCGGTTGGCGCATTATCTGATCGCACAAGGTGCCGGTCCGGAGCGTCGCATCGCATTAAGCATGCCCCGTTGCTCTGCCTTATTGATC
Organism: Methylomonas koyamae; assembly: GCF_001644025.1. Lineage (GTDB taxonomy): Bacteria > Pseudomonadota > Gammaproteobacteria > Methylococcales > Methylomonadaceae > Methylomonas > Methylomonas koyamae_A. The sequence goes on along the minus strand of NZ_LUUK01000037.1, from coordinate 8,265 downwards.
GGCATGTTGGCCATTTTGAAAGCAGGTGCGGTCTATGTGCCGGTTGATCCAAGCTATCCCCAAGAACGGCAGACTTATTTGTTTCAGGATGCTGGGGCTGATTGGTTATTAACTGTGATGTCCTTGGCACCGGCTTTGGATTCCGGCCACTTGGTGAAAATCTGCGTCGACCAACCTCACGAGTTTAGCGCTTATAGTGCGGCAAACCCATCTTTAATACGTTTTCCGACATCCGCTGCCTATTTGATTTACACCTCCGGATCGACCGGGCACCCCAAAGGGGTGGTGGTCAGCCATGCCAATCTGTTGCATTCAACATTGGCGAGAAGCGCTTACTATCGCGAACCGCTTGATTGTTACCTGCTATTACCGTCGTTTGCATTCGATAGCTCGGTTGCGGGCATTTTTTGGAGTTTAAGCCAGGGAGCCGCGCTGTGTTTGCCTGACGACAACCTGCTTAAAGAACCGCTGGGTTTGGGGGCCTTGATTGAGCACAACCAGGTCACCCACCTGTTAACCCTACCCTCGTTATATCAACTCTTGCTGGAACATGTGCCCAGCGTTGCTTTGCAAAGCCTGCGTACCGCCATTGTCGCTGGTGAAGCCTGCCCAGGTGTCTTGACTGAGCTTCACCACACACGTTTACCGAACGTCGAGTTATTCAACGAATACGGTCCGACCGAAGCCACCGTTTGGTGCAGCGTATATCGCGTACAACCGACCGATTGCGATGCGACACTACCGATAGGCACTCCCATTGCCAATATGCGCATTCATATTGTCGATGCGGCGATGCAGCCTGTTCCAGTCGGTGTGGCAGGCGAGTTGCTGGTTGGCGGCGAGGGTATTAGTCGTGGGTATATCGGCCAACCCGGTTTGACCGCAGAACGCTTTGTACCGGATCCGTTCGTGCACGATGGCGGGCGCTTATACCGAACTGGCGATCGGGTGAGGTATCGCGCGGACGGAAATATTGAATTTTTAGGGCGTTTCGATCAGCAAGTCAAAATCAGAGGCTATCGCATTGAACTCGGTGAAATCGAAGCCTGCTTATTGCGTCATCCAGGCGTGAATGCCGCCGCCGTCATCGTTCGAGAAGACGCACCGGGTATGAAGCGTCTGGTCGCCTATTGGAGCGGTGATGCTTCGGTTCAGGATGGGTTGAAGTCTCTACTTAAGGATGGACTGCCCGACTACATGCAGCCATCGGCTTGGGTATGGCTTGAGTCCATGCCGTTGAATGCCAATGGCAAGCTGGATCGCAAAGCGCTGCCAATGCCGGAAATTCGGACCGACGATCAAGACACCTTTGTGGCGCCGCGCGACGAGGCAGAGGAAGCGGTAGCGTCTATCTGGCGTGAAGTCCTGGGTATTGATCGTTTGAGCATTCACGATGACTTTTTCGAGCTGGGAGGACACTCATTGGCGGGCGTGCAAGTGATGGCAAAAATACAGGAAATGTTCGCAATCGATCTACCCGTCAACGTGTTGTTCGAGGCAACGACGCTAGCCAAATTCGTTGATCGCATGGCTGAGTGTCAGAGTGAAGAATGATGAAGCATAGCCTGGATTTTGGAGCGAATTGGTTCATTTCCAATGGCTTGATAACAAATTAATGAACAAGAAACGGAAACCATGAACGACAAAACGCTATACCGACTTGCAGATTCCACCGCAGTAGAAGCGCTGGTTGATCACTGGGTTGCCTGGCCGCACACTTTTTCGCCGGTCCCCTACAGCCTGCATATGCTGAATTATCAGAAGAAGAACCTGACCTCGTACCTGCAAAATCCGGAAATTCATCTTAAATCCAGCGCTAATCCAAAACTGCTGGGTGGTCCTTTTGTGAACGTACCGCTCGACAGAGTGGCCGACATTGCGCAAATGTTGGAACGTATGGGCGGTGAGCATGCGGAAAGTCTACAAATGGCCGAAGACCTCATCGCTTTTCAGAATCTGCTGGATCGAGAGGCTATCGGGCAAAGTCTGGAAGTTTATTACCCTCTATTACCTCAGTCATTACGCGGTTACGTCGAATTACTCTATGACTATAACAACCGCCCGATTGTCCGCTGTATCGAGAGCCTATTTTACAAAAGCCGGCATTATAAAAAGCACCTGCAATCGTTACGGCTTTTTACCCAAACCCACGACAGAGTCCGTGCGTATTATATGAGTACGCCACGCCTGCCCGATGACGATAGCGTATCTTGGCAGATCCCGTTTGCCGAGTCGGCTGTCGACGAATTATTCAAGCTGGATAGTCAGCCTCAATCCCTGGGCTATATCCGGGAGGTTCTGGGTTTGGACGCTTGCGACGAAGACAAACTGATCCGGTTATTGACCGAGCAATCGGCTCGCCCTGCCGAACCCTGGCAAGGACAAGGTGCGCGCGTCCGATATCTTGGTCATGCCGGCGTTTTAATCGAAACCGCTGGTATTGCCGTGCTGATTGATCCCTTCATTGCTGTAAAACCCAGTCAGGGTGGAATAGACCGTTATAGTTTTCAAGATTTGCCGGCACATATCGATTACGTGCTAATTACTCATGTTCATCACGACCATTATGTCTTCGAAACCCTATTACGGTTACGGCACAAAATTGGTTGCCTAGTTGTACCTAAAAGTTCGGGCATTTTTTATGCCGATATCTCGATGAAACTGTTGGCCAGAGAATTGGGTTTTCAGCAGGTCGTTGAAGTTGATCCGTTAGACAGTATCTCGTTTACCGGTGGTGAGATCGTCGCGGTACCTTTCCTGGGCGAACACAATGATTTGCCTTTTGCGAAAAGCGCGTATTTAGTTCGCGCCGGGAACCGGAAATTGTTGTTTGCTGCCGATTCGAACTGCCTGGATAAGCACATGTACCAGAATCTATGTGCTGAATATGGATCTATCGACACGGTGTTTTTAGGCATGGAATGCATTGGCGCACCGCTCTCCTGGGTTTACGGCGCTTTATTACCTAAGCTGCCGGATCACAAGCACTGTCAGGCCAGACGCTCCAACGGCAGCAATGCCGAAGGCGCATTGCAATTACTGGAAGCCGTCGGCGCCAATCGCGTCTACGTCTACGCCATTGGTCGCGAGCCGTGGCTGCAATATTTCATGGCGCTGGAGCCGGAAGACGACGATGCCTACATTCGCGAAATCAACAAAATGTTAACGGTTTGTCATGAGCGTGGCTTTAGCGATGCCCGGCGTCTATATGGATGCGACGAGATTTTTCTAGGCCAGGATTAAGTCGGCTCTCTTTTATCAACTTAAGGATTCGACAAGACATGACGATCTCAACCGCTAACCCTGTTTCCGTAACAACTGATCGCTCGCGTTTGATTGCCCGCCTCGGGCAGAATACCACGGCTGACTCGATAGCGAAGCGCGCAGCTGGTGAAACGGCGCCTTTATCCTATTCGCAAGAGCGGCTATGGATTATGTCGCAATTGGAGCCGGACAATCCGATTTATAACGTTGCCGGAGCCGTGCGGCTTGATGGCGCTTTACGCGGCGAGCTGTTGGCGCAAGCCTTGAGCGAAGTGGTCCGGCGCCACGAAATTTTGCGCAGTCGTTTTTTGGCGTTGGAAGGGGGGCCGTGCCAGCAAGTCGAAACCGAAGCGCAATTGCCGCTGGAAGATTGGGATTTGTCGGCGTTGGCGGAAAACGAAAAAATGCCGGCTTTCGAGACGCGGGCGCAAGACTTCATTCGCCGCCCGTTCCGGCTAGACCTGCAGCCGCCGCTTCGGGGAGCATGGGTTGACTTGGGCGGCGAGCGGCATATTTTGTTGCTGGTCTTACACCATATGGTGTCCGATCGTTGGTCGGTCGCGGTGTTGATGCAAGAAGTCGCGACCCTTTACCAAGCCTTCGCCGAAGGCCGGCCGTCGCCTTTACCGGAACTGGCGATTCAATACGCCGATTATTGCGTTTGGCAACGCGGCCGCGACGCGCAACGGCAAAGCCAATTGGAATATTGGACGGCCAAGTTGGCCGGCGCGCCGCCGCTGCTGGAATTGCCCTTGGACCGTCCGCGGCCGCCGCAGCCTAGTTACAGCGGCGAAGTTTATCGCTTCGAATTAAGCGAGGATTTGAGCCGGCAAGTCAAGCAATTGGCCGGGCAACACAAGGCCACATTGTTCATGGTCATGGCGGCGGCGTTTTCGGCGCTGTTGCACCGCTATTCCGGCAGCCGGGATTTTTGCATCGGCTATCCGGTGGCCGGCCGCAATCGTAGCCAGGTTGCCAGTTTGATCGGTTTTTTCGTCAATACCTTGGTCTTGCGTTGCCGGGTCGACGACGAAATCTCTTTCGCCGACTGGTTGGCTCAGCTTCGCGAGCAAGCCTTACAGGACCAAAATCACCAAGAATTAGCTTTCGGCCAATTATTGGATGCCCTGAATCCGCCCCGCAACCCCAGCCATGCGCCCTTGTTTCAAGTGATGTTGGCGGTGCAGAACGTGCCGGCGGCGGATTTTCGGATGGGGAATTTGAATGTTTCGCCTTTGACGTTAAACAACGGCGCCGCCCAGTTCGATTTGACTTTGTTCGTCGACGAAGGGGAGGGGCGTTTAGCATGCAGTTTCGAGTATGCCAAAGACTTATTCGCCGCCGAAACGATAGCGCGGATGGTCGGGCATTTACGGACTTTGCTGGAACGAGCGGCGGCCGAGTCTAAGCAATCCTTGCGGGAATTAACGGCTTTGCCGGCCGAACAATACCGGCGGATCATCGAGGAATTTAACGCCACGGAGCGCGATTATCGAAGCCGGCCGCGTTTGGTTCATGCCTTGTTCGAGGCTCAAGCGGCCAAGACTCCCAATGCAGCGGCCTTATGTTTCGAGGCCGATTGCCTGAGTTATGCCGAGTTGAACGCTAACGCCAATCGTTTGGCTCACGAGCTGATCGGGCGCGGCGCGGGGCCGGAAGTTCTGGTCGGCATTTGCCTGGTTCGTTCTCTGGAAATGGTGGTCGCGTTGTTGGCTATCCTAAAAGCCGGCGCGGCTTATGTGCCGCTCGATCCCGATTATCCGGCCGAACGGCTGCGATTTATGCTGGCCGACTGCGAGCCAAGATTACTGATTAGCCGGCAAAGCATATACGGACATTGGCCGGAACCGGCGCTTGCCAGCGCGAATACGCTGTTGCTCGACGATGCAGATACCGAGGCAGCGGTCGCCCTGTGCTCCGATGCCAATCCCGACGCGGCGGCCATGGGTTTGGCGCCAGCCAATCTCGCTTACGTCATTTATACCTCCGGCTCTACCGGCCAGCCCAAAGGAGCGATGAACCAGCACGATGCGGTGGTTAACCGCCTGTTGTGGGCGCAAGACCAATATCGGCTGACGGCCGGAGATAAGGTGATGCAGAAAACGCCCTTCAGCTTCGACGTGTCGGTTTGGGAGTTTTTTTTACCGTTATTGGCGGGTGCCGAACTGGTAATGGCACGCCCCGAAGGCCATCAAGACCCCGACTATTTACAGGACTTGATCGAAACGGCCGGCGTGACGACCTTGCATTTCGTGCCGTCGATGCTGCAGGCCTTTTTGCCCGGCTTGGAGGCGGAAAAATGTCGTTCCTTGCGGCAAGTGCTATGCAGCGGCGAAGCCTTACCGGCGGCTTTGAAGGCTAGGTTTCACGAAGCCTTGCCGAAGGTGGCCTTACATAATCTCTACGGGCCGACCGAGGCGGCGGTCGACGTGACGGCCTGGCCGTGCCAACAAGACGATGGCGCTACGCCGCCTATCGGCCGGCCGATTGCCAATACTCGGTTATACATTCTCGATTCCGCGTTGCAGCCTGTGCCGTTGGGGGTTATCGGCGAAATTTATATCGGCGGCATTGCGGTCGGTCGCGGTTATTGCCGCAAGCCGGCCTTGAGCGCCGAGCGTTTTCTACCCGATCCGTTTGCAGAAGGGGCGCGGCTTTATAAGACCGGCGATTTGGGGCGCTGGCGCGCCGACGGCGGCATCGATTATCTAGGCCGCAACGATTTTCAAGTCAAGTTGCGCGGTTTTCGCATCGAATTAGGGGAGATCGAAAGCCGTTTGGCAGCCTGTGACGGCGTCGGCGAGGCGGTCGTGGTAGCCCGTAGCGATCGTTTAGGCGACAAGCGTTTGGTGGCTTATTTGACCAGCCGTTCCGGCGGCGAATTATCGCTTGGCGAATTGCGCCAGCAGTTGGCGGCCGATTTGCCCGATTACATGTTGCCGGCGGCCTTCGTGCTGTTGCCTTCCTTGCCGTTGAACGCCAATGGCAAGCTCGATAGAAGCGCTTTACCGGCACCGGACACGGAGACTGTATTAGGCCGGGAATACCAAGCGCCGCAAGGCGAGGCGGAAGCGGCGTTGGCCGAAATTTGGCAAGACTTGTTGGAACTCGAGCGTGTTGGCCGTAACGATCATTTTTTCGAATTAGGCGGCCATTCCTTGTTGGCCTTAACGCTAGTCGAGCGCCTGCGGCAACGAGGTTGGAATTTGCCGGCCCGCGAGGTATTCGCCCTGCCGCTATTGGCGGATCTGGCGGCAGCGATCGCCGAGGATGAGGCGACCGACTGGATACCGCCGAATCTTATTTCCGATGCTTTTTCATTATCCGCTAATACGCCGACGGAGGAATTCCGGCTATGAGTTTGAACGCTGTTTTTTCGCTGCTGAAATCCCGGAATATCGCCTTATTGGAAGAAGAAGGCGAACTGGTGATACGGGCCCCGCAGGGGGCGATGGACGAAGACTTGCTGGCGCGGTTGAAACTACATAAGCAGGGTTTGCTGACTGCCTTGCGTAACGGCCGAGATGTATCGATTACGCCGCAAATGCTGACCCTGGTCGAATTAAGCCAGGAAGAAATCGATGCCATCGTCGCAAACGTCGACGGCGGTGCCGCCAATATTCAAGATATTTATCCCTTGGCGCCGTTACAGGAAGGTATCTTGTTTCATCATTTGCTGGAAAGCCAAGGCGATCCTTACGTTACGCGGACCCAAATCGTCTTCGAAAATCGGCGCTATTTGGATCATTTTCTCGCGGCCTTGCAAACCGTGATAGAGCGGCACGATATTTTACGCAGCGCTATGCATTGGCAAGGCTTGCGGCAGCCGGTGCAGGTCGTGCAGCGCCGGGCGAAATTGCCGGTACACGACTTATCCGGCGGCGACGCAGAAGCCCGTTTGTCGGCGACAACGGACCCCAGACAGTGCCGGATGAATTTGCAACAAGCGCCTTTATTGCAGGCTTACATCGCCGCCGAGCAAGACGGTTTGAGTTGGCGTTTGGTGTTACTGAATCATCACTTGATCGACGACAACTATACCTTGCAGTTGGTGTTGTCGGAAATCCGCCTATTGCTGGCTGACCGTGGCGGCGAATTGTCGCCGTCTTTGCCGTACCGCAATTTCATCGCTAGGATTCGCGGCACGTCACAGGCTGAGTCCGAAGCTTATTTTCGAGAGCAGCTTAGTGATGTTGACGAGACCACAGCGCCATTTGGTGTCTTGAACGTGCAAGGCGACGGAGGCAAAGTCAAAGAAGCCACCCTGCGCCTGGAAAAAGAGTTATCGCAGCTGATACGCGATACGGCGAGCAGTTGCAGTGTTAGTCCTGCTAGTTTGCTGCACGCCGCCTGGGCCGTGATGGTGGGGCGTTACAGTGGTCGTGATGACGTGGTGTTTGGTACGGTGTTGTCCGGGCGTTTGCACGGCGGTGCCGGCGCCGAGCGGGCCGTTGGGATGTTCATCAACACCTTACCGATTCGAGTTCCGTTAAGGAGGCGGAGCTGTCGCGAGGTAGTTGCGTTAACGCATCAGAGCTTGAACAACTTGTTAGCGCATGAACAAGCCTCTTTGGCGACAGCGCAACGCTGTAGTGGCGTACCGTCCGGTAAACCGTTGTTCACAACATTGATCAATTTTCGACATGCAACCGTCGTCGAGGGGGATGACAAGGCCTTGACGACTTGGGAGGGTGCGCGCGTATTGTTCAGCGAAGAACGCAGCAATTATCCGTTGACATTGACGGTCGACGATTTTGGCGTCGAGTTTAGTCTAGCAGTGCAAGCGGTGTCGGGAATCGATCCTTTGCATTTTGCCGATAATGTGCGAACCGTTGTCGAGGGTTTAGTCGAGGCCTTACAAAATGATCCCGATAAAGTAATTTCCCAAATCAACATGTTATCCGCTACTCAGAAGATGCAATTAATAGTCGACTGGAACGCGACGGAGGTAAGCTACCCACAAGAGCGCTGTATTCATCAACTGTTCGAAGCGCAAGTCGA
>NZ_LUUK01000036.1 GCF_001644025.1 Methylomonas koyamae | reverse complement strand
GGCATTGCCGGCCAGCCGCGACTTATCGTGAAAATCGGCGTTCGCCGCCGTTAGCGCCGCCAAGTCGGCGTCCGCCACGCCGTGTTCGGGTTTCAGATTGGCCAGGAAATGATCGAACCAGGCCAGAAAGTCGTGATCGGCGTTCGGGATAAACGTGGATTTGGGCATATTAAATTCCTTGATGAATGAATTGAATCCGCCCACCTACTCCAGTTTCGCCACCGGCAACACCCGCGACGAGGATATCGGCGTTTCCGTGCCGTGTTTTTATGTTGGAAACACGTCCTTCCGCTGTCCAGTGACGTGCTTCTAAAGTTCCGTGACGTGTTTCCAGGCTTCCGTGACATGCTTCCAAAGTTCCGTGACGTCCTTCCAGCCTTCCGTGTCGTCCTTCCAACGTTCCGTGACATCCTTCCAGGCTTCCGTGTCGTGATTCTACAGCTCCGTGAAACCCGAATCGCCGGAAGCCTTGCCAGCCGTGGCCTGCAGCGGTTTTCCCCCAACGTTGGAAGCGCGTGTAAAAACCGTTCAGGGACGGGCAAGCAAAGCGGCTTACCGCCAGCCGCGTTGAGATGCGCGCCTATTCGCTCGCCAGCGGGCTAACTTATGCAGAAAAGCTAGTGGATTAGCAGAGGCGCGCACTCCTTGAGCGTTCGAAAGAATAGTCTATAAATCGAAAACAGCATAGAATAGCCGCTAACGACTTCGCACGGACATTTTTCCATGCGTTATGCTCGCGGCTCGTTGCGTTTAGGGACTTTAGTTGTAACGACCCATAGGAGACGGTTATCCAATAACCGGGGGTGAGCCAATGGCCGACAGTAGGATGGGTAGAGCGAAGCGAAACCCATCAATCGAAGCGCCGATAAACCAGATATGACAGAATATCGCCGACATCGCCTCAAAGGCGGTTGTTATTTTTTCACCGTCAATTTGGCGGAGCGAAATCGGACTTTGCTGACCGATAGGATTGAACGGCTTCGCGAGTCTTTTCGTCACGTGAAAGAGCAACACCCGTTTAATATCGACGCGATTGTCGTGTTACCGGAACATCTCCATACGATTTGGACTTTGCCGGAAGGTGACGATGATTTTAGTTGTCGCTGGCGGCTGATCAAGACCCGCTTTACCAAACAGGTCGAAAAAGGCGAACGAATTTCCAAAAGCCGCGAACGCAAACAGGAACGCGGTATTTACCCAAAGGGCACAAGTGGCAGAGACGGTTTTGGGAGCATCGAATCAGAAACGAGGACGACTTCGTCAAGCATGTTGACTATATTCATTACAATCCAGTAAAACACGGCTATGTTCGTTGTGTTGCCGATTGGCGATATTCTTCATTTCATGATTTCGTCAAACGCGGCATCCTCCCGGCAAATTGGGCGGGCGGCATCTATCCTGAATTGGATTTGGCGTAATCGATGGTGTTTTTGATGGGTTTCGGCTAGCGCCTCTACCCATCCTACGAGCTTCATGTGATTCAATGACGGAAAACTCATCATCACCGGCCATTAATAGTTCTCGCCGATGAAAATAGAAAAGGAAATTGTATGCTTATCAATCAGCTATCAGGCATACGAGTATCTTTCGGTAGATATATAGTTAACTATCTAATTCCTTGTTAGCGATAAAAGTTGGTTGACAATGTCGAAAAGTGAAACGCAGTGGAACAACTTTAATGTGGCATTCAACAATTATCTTGCGTACATAGAGCGGAAACATAATAGATTCGAATTAACAATAATCGATTTATTGTACGTTGGTAATTTTAAAGGCGGCAACGCATCTATTGTGAGCACGGAGTCTGATGTAAACCGAGCATTGAGCTCATACTCTGTTGCTCTGGTGGAAATCAATAGTCAAATTGACGGGAAATCCCTTAATGAAATGTCACAAGCACAGAAGAATTGTGTAAAAAGCATTGCGCAGCAATTTATTGAGATGCCGCTAAATCCAGTTACTGGCATAAAGGGTTTTAAATCTTCTTATGCTTCAGCGATTCTCTGCGCGCATTTTTCAAATTTATTGCCGGTTATCGATCGCAATGTGTTAAGTGGTTTCGGAATTAAGCACCAAACAAAGCAGGGACAAGTGGTAGATATTGACAAATATTATCCGCGATTAATTGATTGCTTTTGGCGTAGGATGAGTAAGAGCGAAAGTTTGACGCTACGTGAGATAGATCGTGACATGTTCGTTAAGGGTGCAAATCTTCGCTAATTATTTGATGAAGCCAACGTCCAACTTAGCCTACAGCGCTATAAGCATGAACACAGATTGGGTTTGAAGGAAATTATGAAAACCGTATACATATTAGGAGCAGGATTTTCTGTCGAAGCTGGAGCACCGATGCAGGCCGCTATCATACGTGAAGCATTCAGGCTCTATAACAGTAATGACCAGCAATTTGATCGGAAACGGTTTGATATATTTGTTAGCTTCATTAGAAAACAGTTAAATGTAACTGAGGAACATTTTGCTGACGTCGATTTAGAAGACATATTCACCCCCCTAGATCGCTGCTTAACTGAAAGTTCTCAATATAGAGGCATTGGTCTTGATCAAATCATGAAGGTACGGGAGTCGGTATTCTACGTTGTTGGTCGTACCATACAATGTCTACTTAATGAGACAAACAATTCGAAGGATTATATAAATAAATTCGCGAACTATTTAACTAAGAAGTCATCAATAAGAACTGGGGAAAATTACAAAAGGGAAGATCCTGTTAGTGTCATTAGCACTAACTGGGACATTCTCTTGGATAATTCAATTTATCAATTGCTACAATCGAATAATACTTATGATGGGGTTGTAGATTACTGTTGTTATATAAGCTCGAAAGACGAATCTGATACCACCATCATGCCAGGATTAGAAAAACTTGGTAAAGGTGGGTTTAATGTTAAATTGTTAAAATTACATGGCTCACTAAACTGGTTTCAATGCCCAAGATGTGCAAGGTTATATACAAGATTCTCAAGAAAAGAAGCAATGGATAACTTTGTGCGAAGCTCGTCATGCAGGCATTGTGATAAGAATTTTCCAGAGGAAGTTGGAAACCACAAACTTTCACCAAACTTAATAATGCCTACTTATTTAAAAGATTTATCTAATCCTCAATACCGAATAATTTGGCAAAATGCAGGAATCGAAATTTCTGAAGCAGATGAAATTGTCTTTATTGGATATTCATTGCCATATGCTGATTTCGAAATGCGCCAGTTATTGTCTAGAATGACGAGAAAAAACGCAAAGATTCATGTTGTTGATTATCGCCAAGAAGGTAATACGGCAGATCTAGAATTGCATTGGTCAAAGTTTTTTGGTGAAAGAGAAATAAAATTTAGTTTTAATGGTGCAAAGGCTTTTGTTGATGCTCTAATGCTCGAAAACAGCAATTAAATTTCGATAACAATTGGCACGACGTGTGATTTAACCCCTGATTGACAGCTTTTCGTTTTATAGCTGACATACATCGAATGTCGCAAAATGGCCGAACCCAGTCCCTTAACCCAGCGAACCCGCGTGGTTTCCGCCGGCTTGCCCACTTCACCGCTATGTAACCCTTTGGCCGGATCGGCTCGGGCCTTTCCTCGTAGCAGCTTTCCAGCCCCAACCTATAGACCACTGCCCTATCGCGCTTGATGCCCGTCCTACTTCGTGTGTCGGCGTAGCCCATCTACCGCGTGCGGCCGAAACTTTTTTACATCCGCCGCTAAGGGTACAGACACGGTCGCGGCGTCTTGGTAATCGATACCGTTCACTTATGGAGAATGTACGATGATTTACCAGGACTCATTGACCCGCGCCGTAGTATTGATTTCCGCCGTTACGATACCGGGGATTGCGACCGCCGAGACTACGACGCTGAGCTTCGACATAGCTTCGCAACCGTTGAGCAGCGCATTGATACGGTTTTCGGCGATCAGCGGCTTACAGGTGCTTTACGAAGGCCGGCTCGCCGATCAAATTCAAGCGCCGGCGTTAAAAGGAACTTTCAGCGCGGAACAGGCCTTGCGCCAATTGCTGCAAGGCTCTGGCTTGAGTTTCCGCTTTAGCAACGCCTCGACCGTGACGCTGGATAAAACCCCGGCGGCGCCGGCGCCACAATCCAACGGCACCGCGACGATGCCGGCGGTGACGGTGACCGGCCAAGGCGTCTACGACACCGCTTCGCCCTACAACAAGGACTACGCGCTGCCGAATGCCACCACCGGCACCAAAACCGATACGTTGCAGTTCGATACGCCGGTATCGGTACAAGTGATACCAAAAGCCGTCATCGAAGATCAACAGGCGATCGGCCTGGAAAACGTCTTGAAAAACGTCAGCGGCGTGGCGAAAAACTGGGGCTTCGGCGCGGACGCCAACGAAAACATTTATCTGCGAGGCTTTGCCAACGGCATCAACAGCGTCGGCAATATTTATCGCGACGGCGTACTGACGCCCAACATGCCGATCTCGCTGGCGAACGCCGAGCGCGTCGAAGTCTTGAAAGGCCCGGCCGCGATGCTTTACGGGCGAGCGCAACCCGGCGGCCTGGTCAACGTCGTGACCAAACGGCCGCGCGGCGATGCCTATTACTCGCTGCAACAACAGTTCGGCTCCTACGATACCTATCGGACACTGCTGGACGCGACCAACAAAATCACCGAAGACGGCGCGCTGGCTTATCGCGTGAATTACGAACATCTGGACAGCAATTCGTTCCGGACCAACATCTACAATCAACGCGACTTTCTGGCACCCAGCCTGACCTGGCATATCACCGATAAAACCCAGCTTGATCTGGACTTTATCTACCAGGACAGCCGCAGCATCGCCGACTCCGGCATTCCTTACGATCAGCAATTGTCCGGCGCGATTCCCGGCAAGATTCCGTTGAGTTTCAACGGCAACGAGCCAACCGACTACAGCAACAAGCGCTCCTACCAGCAAGGTATTACGCTGACCCATGCTTTCACCGACGACTGGAAGGTGCGGGCCAAGTTTTCCGCGTTGGTGCAGGACAACGCCGCCGCGCAAACGCCGTCGAACGAAACGACCAACGGTTCCGGCGATATTGCCAGGGGCTTTTTGAAGAACGCCACGGATTTCGATAACAAATACGGCACGATAGACATCACCGGCCGGTTCGCAACCGGACCGATACAACACAACGTGTTGCTCGGCGCCGATTATTACAACTCGACCGATAAACACTTTAGCAGCCCTTACCGAACCGCGGTGCCGACCATCAACGTGTTCGACCCGCAATACGGTTTTACCGGCTTTCTGAACGATCCGCTAAGGCTGGGTAATATCGAACATAACGAGTGGTACGGCATTTATCTGCAGGACCAATTGGCTTGGAACGATACTTGGCATTTATTGCTCGGCGGCCGCTTCGACAACGCCACCTACCGCAATAGCTTCGGGGATAAGACCGACGACGATTATTTCAGCCCGCGTATCGGTTTGATGTACCACCCGCTGGATTGGCTGGGCGTTTACGTCAACTTCGTTAAAGGCTTTAACGCGTTCAACAGCGGCACCGCGCTGAACGGCTCATCCTACGATCCCGAGCAATCCCGCGAAATGGAATTCGGCATGAAAGGAAACTGGTGGAGCGGCAAATTGCAAGCCAATCTGGCCTTCTTCGAACTGACCAAGAAGAACGTCAAATCGCCGCTGCCGGCGCCGTTCAGCGATTATTTCGTTACGATAGGCGCGCAGCGCAGTCGCGGCATCGAGTTCGATTTGCAAGGCCAATTGACCGACGCCTGGAACGTCATCGCCACCTATACCTACATCGGCGCGGTGGTCACCAAAGGCTTGACCGGGGACTTCACCGGGGTCGGCGGCACTGGCGACCGCTTGGAAAACATTCCGCGCAACACCGCCAGTTTGTGGTCGACTTACGATTTCAGCCACCTGGGCGCGGAAGGCTTGAGCGCCGGCGCCGGCGTTTATCTGGTGGACAGCCGCGAAGGCAACGTCAACAACAGCTACGAAATCCCCGGCTATACCCGCGTCGATTCGATGCTGCGCTACCGGCGCAAGATCGGCCCGTCCAACGTGACCTTCCAATTCAACGTCGAGAATCTGCTGGATAAGGAATACATCGCCTCGGCCAACGGCTATAGCCAATTCATCCACCAGGCGATGCCCGGCGCGCCCAGGACGTTTTTAGGTTCGGTGAAAGTGGAGTTTTAGCGCGAAGCGTTTTCTACAAAGCTCGGGCCGGGTTCCACGTTACCCGGCCCGAGTTGCGGCTCGTCGCGGCCCTTCATCGATCAATGCGTTTCGATACCGTCGCATTCTTATATCGTCCTTTCAATGCATACGGACACAATCCGATTCTGTTCAGGGTTAAATTGATGTCCTCTCCATCAGCTCCCAATAGCCGACGCCCAAAGGCCGTCAAAACGCCCGCCTTAAATTACAGCGACTTATCCGAAAAACAACTCAGCCAAACTATTCAACATTGGCAGACAAAAGACGTAATCCGTCAAGCAGTTTTACATCTTCTTTACAAGCGATCTATTAACTTTTACGATCTTTTTATTCGTGTTTCGGTAACTTAAGCCATAGGCCATCAAGGACGGCTGAATGATCGGTGAAGGGATGGGGTTAACGGCTATCGAGTATTTATCGATAGCGACAGTCCTTTTGGGGGCAAAATGCGCAAATCGAAGAATTTAACTAGAGATATTTTTACCGCGATTACCTTTACGGCGGGAATGTTTGTATTTATGTCCGGCGAATTTATTCTATCTACCGTATTGTTTTGCTTGGCGAGCATTTCCAGTAATCTCGACTCAGATGCTAGGACCGGATTTAACAATCGTCGAGCGAAGCATCGTTAATAACTACCTGATTTTTTCTATTATCGTGGCATTTTAAAAAAGGCGGCTTACTTCCTCGGCCGATGGAGAGCAGGTATGTGCCGCGAGCTGAATCGTTACCGTTATTAAACTATATCGGCATTTATCAGCGTACCCTATGGACTTTAATCAGCCGCAACATGGATGATTAATTTCAGACCATCTTGTTACTATAAAAGTCGCTGGACGCTGCAGACATACCGGTGTCCGGACGCCCTTAATCCCGGCTAAAGCCGCGCCGATGCCCTCTTTTTAAGTCTCCGTGGCGTAACCCTGTCGTAGCCGCAGTTAGGATCGAAAAGGCCGTTGCGTGCTTCCGGCACTCTGATTTTTATATTCCATTTATATCCGGCATGGCTATTTTTATGACTTTTTTATCGATCGATCTGTACATTGTTTAACAGGCAATCGCCGCTGATTGCAATCGTAGTTTTTCAATTTCAACGAGGTAATCCAAATGGATATTGCGTATTTGCTGTTAACGGCGGTGTTCTTTGTGGCAACCGCATTATTGATCGGCGCTTGCGAAGCGTTGAGGGGGCAATCATGAGCTGGATTTATTTACTAAGCGGCGGCTTGACGCTGGCCGTGTTCGTTTATTTGGTCGTGGCATTGTTTTATCCGGAGAAATTCTGATGACAGGTCAAGGTTTTTTACAGATTGCCGTTTACCTCTTTACGCTGTTGGCTTTAGCCAAACCTTTGGGCGCTTATATGGCACGGGTTTATCAAGACGAATCCGTCGGATTGAACCGCTGGTTTGGCGGCGTTGAAAGACTGTTTTACCGGCTCAGCGGCGTCGATCCGGAACAGGAAATGCGCTGGACTCAATATGCGCTGGCGATGCTGGCGTTCAATTTGTTCGGATTGCTGGCGGTTTACTGCTTACAACGTTTTCAGGACGTGTTGCCGCTGAATCCGCATGCCTTAGCGGCAGTGACGCCCGATTCGGCGTTCAATACGGCGGTCAGCTTCGCCACCAACACCAATTGGCAAGGCTATGGCGGCGAAACCACGATGAGCTATCTGACCCAGATGTTGGGTTTGACGGTGCAAAATTTCGTATCCGCCGCCAGCGGCATGGCGGTGCTGGTGGCGTTGATTCGCGGCTTTAACCGCCGTAACAGTAACAGCATCGGTAACTTCTGGGTGGACATGACTCGTAGCACCTTATACATCTTGCTGCCCTTGTCGTTTTTGCTGGCGATAGTATTGGTCGGGCAGGGTGTGGTGCAGACGTTTAATCCGTATCAGACCGTCAATTTGCAAGAAGCGGTCAGCTACTCCGCACCGAAACTGGATGCCGATGGTAAAGCCATGGGCGATGCCGATGGCAAACCGGTGACCGAAACGGTGTCCACCCAAACGCAAACCCTGGCGATGGGGCCGGCGGCTTCGCAAGTTGCTATCAAACAATTGGGGACCAACGGCGGCGGTTTTTTTAACGTCAACTCCGCTCATCCGTTCGAGAACCCGACGCCGCTGTCCAATTTCCTGGAAATGCTGGCCATCCTGCTGATCCCTGCAGCACTGTGCCATACCTTTGGCGCGATGGTCGGCGACACCCGCCAGGGCTGGGTAATCCTTGGGGCAATGACCTTGGTGTTTGTCGCGCTGATTTTCGTCACGGTGCCGGCCGAACAAAACGGCAACCCGGCTTTAACCGCCTTGGGCGTCGATCAATCTGCCACCAACCAACAGGCCGGCGGCAATATGGAAGGCAAGGAAACCCGTTTCGGTATCGTCAACTCCGGCCTATGGGCGGTGGCGACGACGGCGGCATCCAACGGTTCGGTCAACGCCATGCATGATTCTTTCACGCCGATCGGCGGCATGGTACCGATGTGGCTGATGCAATTGGGCGAAGTGATTTTCGGCGGCGTCGGTTCCGGCTTGTACGGCATGATCGTGTTTGCGATCGTCGCGGTGTTCATCGCCGGCCTGATGATAGGCCGTACCCCGGAATATTTAGGCAAAAAGATCGAAGCCTATGAGATGAAAATGGCCGCCATCATTATCCTGATTCCGCCTTTGATGGTATTGGGCGGCACGGCGCTGTCGGTGATGCTGGAGGTCGGCAGAGCGTCGATCTTCAATCCCGGCGCTCACGGTTTCAGCGAAGTGCTGTATGCCTGGTCGTCGGCCGGTAATAACAACGGCAGCGCCTTCGGCGGTTTGTCGGCCAACGTGCCGTTCTATAACTTCATGCTGGGTCTGGCGATGCTGTTTTCCCGCTACTGGCTGATGATTCCGGTGTTGGCGATAGCCGGTTCGCTGGCGGCTAAAAAGACCGTGCCGGTCGGCCCCGGCACCCTGCCGACCCATACTCCGTTGTTTGCCGTTTTATTGATCGTCACCGTGCTGATGGTCGGCGCGCTGACCTTCGTCCCGGCCTTGGCCTTGGGGCCCGTCGTCGAGCATTTGCAGATGACGCCCACCAAATAAATGTAGGGTGGATTAGGTGCGCAAGGCAGAAAGTTCTCCGACAAACGATGATCTATATGCGCACCGTAACCCGCCATGGCAGCGCCGATTGCCCCCAAAGGCGCATCAGAATAGAGATAACACCATGACTAGCAAACCCGTTTCAACGTCCTTACTGGACCCGCAAATTCTGCAACAAGCCTTGTTCGATGCTTTTGCCAAACTGACGCCGCAACAACAATGGAAAAACCCGGTGATGTTCGTGGTCTACCTCGGCAGCTTGCTGACCACCGTGTTGTGGTTGCAGGCGCTGAACGGCGAAAGCGAAGAATCCGCCGGCTTTATCCTCAGCATCACGCTGTGGCTGTGGTTTACCGTACTGTTCGCCAACTTCGCCGAAGCGGTCGCGGAAGGCCGCAGCAAGGCCCAAGCCGCGTTTTTGCGCAGTGCCAAACGCGACATCGCCGCCAAAAAGCTCGACGAAGCCAAATACGGCAGCAACTACAGCAAAGTCGAAGGCTCCAGTCTGCGTAAAGGCGATGTAGTGCTGATCGAAGCCGGCGATTTCGTGCCCGGCGACGGCGATGTCATCGAAGGCGTGGCCTCGGTGGACGAAAGCGCGATCACCGGCGAATCGGCGCCCGTAATCCGCGAGTCCGGCGGCGATTTCAGTTCGGTGACCGGCGGCACCCGAGTGCTGTCCGACTGGCTGGTGGTGCGTATCAGCACCAATCCCGGCGAAACCTTTCTGGACCGCATGATAGGCATGGTGGAAAGCGCCAAACGCCAGAAAACCCCTAATGAGATTGCGTTGACCATTTTGCTGGTGGCGTTGACCTTGGTGTTCCTGATGGCTACCGTCACCTTGCTGCCGTTCTCGCTGTACAGCGTGCAGACCGCGGGCGCCGGTAGTCCGATTAGCGTTACCGTGTTGGTAGCCTTGCTGGTGTGCTTGATTCCGACCACCATCGGCGGTTTGCTGTCGGCGATCGGCGTGGCCGGCATCGGCCGGATGATGCAGAAAAACGTCATCGCCACCTCCGGCCGGGCCGTGGAAGCGGCCGGCGATGTCGATGTGCTGCTGTTGGACAAAACCGGCACTATTACGCTGGGTAACCGCCAGGCATCCGGTTTTTTTCCGGTCAAAGGCGTGACGGATCGCCAACTGGCCGATGCCGCGCAACTGGCATCGTTGGCGGACGAAACCCCCGAAGGTCGTAGCGTCGTGATACTGGCGAAGCAAAAATACAATATTCGCGAACGCGACATCCATTCCCTGGGTGCTACTTTCGTACATTTCAGCGCCCAGACCCGGATGAGCGGCGTCAACCTGGAAGGCCGGCAAATCCGCAAGGGCGCGGCCGACTCGATTCGGCAACATATCGAAGAACAAGGCGGCAAGGTGCCGCAAGAGCTGAAGAAAATGGTCGACGATGTCGCGCGCCGGGGCAGCACGCCGCTGGTGGTATCGGATGGCGCTAAAGCGCTGGGCGTCATCGAACTAAAGGACATCGTTAAGGGCGGCATCAAGGAACGTTTTATCGAACTGCGGCAGATGGGCATTAAAACCATCATGATCACCGGCGACAACCGCCTGACCGCCGCCGCGATTGCCGCCGAAGCCGGCGTCGACGACTTCCTGGCCGAAGCCACCCCGGAAGCCAAGCTGAATCTGATTCGTCAACATCAAACCGACGGCCGCTTGGTGGCGATGACCGGCGACGGTACCAACGACGCCCCGGCCCTCGCCCAAGCCGACGTGGCGGTGGCGATGAACAGCGGCACCCAGGCAGCCAAGGAAGCCGGCAACATGGTCGATCTGGATTCCAACCCGACCAAGCTGATCGAAATCGTCGAAACCGGCAAGCAAATGCTGATGACGCGCGGCGCGCTGACCACGTTTAGTATCGCCAACGACGTCGCCAAATATTTCGCGATTATTCCGGCCGCCTTCGCCACTACCTATCCGGCCTTGAACGTGCTGAACGTGATGGGTCTGGCGACGCCGGCCAGCGCGATTTTGTCGGCGGTTATCTTTAACGCCCTGATCATCATCGCGCTGATCCCGCTGGCCTTAAAAGGCATCAGCTATAAACCGGTCGGTGCGGAAAAACTGCTGCAAAACAATTTGCTGGTCTACGGCGTCGGCGGTCTGATCGTGCCGTTTATCGGCATCAAGGCGATTGATTTAATTTTGGTTGCGATGAATCTGGTGTAAACCAGGCACAACAAATACCGGGAGCTTTGTTCCCTCTCCTGGTGGACGACTGCAAGGATGCAGGAGGTAGAGCAACGCCGGGAGCATTTGCCGAGAGGGCGTTTTTACAGAATTATTAGGGCATTAAATGATGACTACTTACTTAAAACCCGCAGCGATGATGCTGTTCCTGCTGACCCTGGTGACCGGTGCCGCTTATCCGGCCCTGGTGACGGTGCTGGCGCAAGCCTTGTTCAGCGAGCAAGCCAATGGCAGCCTGATCAAAAACCAGCAAGGCCAGCCGATCGGTTCCGAACTGATCGGCCAAACTTTTAGCGAGCCGAAATATTTCTGGAGCCGGCCGTCGGCCACGGGTCCCTACGGTTATAACGCTGTCGCTTCCAGCGGTTCCAACCTGGGGCCGACCAATCCGGCGTTGACCGACGCGGTCGCCGCCAGGATACAAGCGCTGAAAGACGCCGATCACGGCAACCACTCGCCGGTGCCGGTGGATCTGGTCACCGCATCCGGAAGCGGCCTGGATCCGCATATCAGCGTCGCCGCTGCCGAATATCAGATCAAAAGGGTCGCAAAGGTCCGCAAAATTAACGAAGCCACGTTGCGCGAACTAGTGGATGCGCATACCGAAGGCCGGCAATGGCTGGTGTTCGGCGAACCCAGAGTCAATGTGTTGAGATTGAATCTGGCACTGGACCGGGCAAGCCGCTAGTGATACAGGGAAATGCGTGTAGGCTTGGTTGAAGGCGGCAAGAATAGGTCATTTCACACACTCCGCTTTATTCGCTCCGGAACCGTCCTCCAAGTTAAATACCTGAATTTCTTCAAGGAAATAACGAACGTATCAATACGGGTAATTTGTAAGTAAAAACGTACGTCGGCATTTTTGAGGATTTCCCAGACAAATTGGGTCGAATCCGAGCGAATTTGATTCGTTCTGTGTTATTTCACACACCACTAGGTCATATCCCCTATTTTTTGAATCGATGTCTATTTGACTTTTTTCATTATTCGTCTACGACACCCTGCTCCGATCTTTTTAAGCCGCCGCCTGAAGAAAAATAGCTGTAGGCTATTGACTTATATAGAGTATTTTTTCTGGAAAAATCAACCGTCAATGTGGGCACGCCGATTGCTCCGCGAAAGCCGATGCCGCGCGGATTCGTCGATTCAGGTTGTCTGGAGCAGAAACACCCGGAATAGTGCTTTCTATCCGTTTCCATCGCCCCGCAGCCGCCGCATCGGACTATCACCCACGACAGGATACATTATGAGAAAAACCATCACACTTCCCTTGGCCTTTGCAGCCGCGCTGGCGCTGGGCTACAGCCTGATGCCGCGAATCGAGGCGCCTTATACCGGTGTCGGCAGCGTCGAAACGCTAGGCTCGGTTTACGAACGCTGGAAATCCGCGTTCGAAATACAGGGCCACCCGGAAACCGTCAACATCGGTCTCGGCTATTCCAAATCGCTTTCGCGCGAACTCAGCGACGGCCAAGGTCAGGCCGCTATCGATCTGATGAGCGGGCAAGTGCGCATTTCGGTTAAAGGCTTGTCTGCCGAGCGGCCCTACGATGCCTGGCTGATCGACAACCATCACAGCGGCAACGCGATCAAGCTGGGTCCGTTGTCCGTAAAAGCGGACAAACAAGTTTTCGCAACCATGCTCGATCGCGACCGTCTGAACGGCTTTACGTTGGACAGCGTTGCGATAACCTTGGCCGGCAAAACCCCAAGCGAAGGCGGTCTACTATTCGGTTCTCCCGGATTGCTGCAACGGGTTTACTATACTGAACGCTACTGGCCAGCGGCCAATCTGGGCACTGTCGGCCACGCGGAACCGGCGGGTCAAGCCGAAGTCCCTTTCGGTTTTCTGCTGCCTAAAACGGCACACGCCGCCACCGCGGCAACCACCGACCAACAATTGGCCGAATTAATCGCCAAGGGTCAAAAGCTGTTCACCGAAGAAACCTTCGGCGGTAACGGCCGAACCTGTTCCACCTGTCACCGTCCCGACCGCAATCACACGATCGATCCGGCGTATATCGCTAAATTACCGCCCAGCGATCCGCTGTTCGTCGCGGAAAACAACCCGGCCCTGGCTGATCTGGAAAAACCCGCGCTGTTACGTCAGTTCGGGCTGTTCGTCGCTAACGTGGACGGCTTCGACAAACCGCCGGTGATGCGGGCAGCGCCGCATTTGCTGGGGTTGTCGGCTTCGTTGAAATTCGAGACATTGGCGATGGGTGGTGAATTCACCGAAGACAACGATTATTTCGCGGAACACGATCCGATCGCACAGCAAGACAATCGCCAAACCGAAGCCATCGGCTGGGGTGGCGACGGCGCGCCGGACGGCGGTTCGTTGCGCGATTTCGCCAAGGGTGCGGTCAAACAACACTTGCCCAAGCGTTTGGATCGGGTCGAGAATGTCGATTTCCGGCTGCCAACCGAAGACGAATTGGATGCGCTGGAAGCTTATATGCTGTCGCTGGGGCGTAGCGCCGACATCAATCTGGCGGCGATGACCTTCAAGTCGCCGCTGGTGCAACGCGGTCTGAAATTGTTCAATACCAAGAACAACCCCGGCGAGACCTTGAGCAACGGCTACCCGGTCGGCGGCACGCCGGTCTTCGGCACCTCGGCCAACTGCAATGGCTGCCATATGAACGCCGGCGCGATCAGTTCCACGACCGGCGGTAATCCGACCCGCGACACCGGCATCGAGCGCATGCGCGATCAATTGCATCACCTCGCCGACACTAGCGTGGCCTACGACGGCGGATTCGGCCAAGTTCTGCAAAGCGATTGCGGTCCGGACTACGATCAGCCTTGTTACAGCGACGGAAGCGTCGATCCGCGCAACATTCGGCCCGCGGATCATCCGCGCCTGAACCGTTTCAACACGCCCCCGTTGGTCGAAGCCGCCGATACCGCGCCGTTCTTTCATAATAACAGCGTCACAACGCTGGAAGAGACCGTCGCCTACTACAACACCGAATCCTTCAACCAGTCGCCGGGGGCGTTTACCTCCAAAGGCGTCAATCGTCAGGTGAAGCTCGACTCGTCGCAAGTTATCGCGGTTGCGCTGTTTCTGCGTTCGATCAATGTGCTGGAAAACATCCGCAGTTCGAATGCGCTGGATCAAAAAGCCATCGACCAGGCTAACGCCAACAGCGTGAAATCGGTAAAACTGGCCATCGCCGACACTCAGGATGCAATCAGGATGCTATCCGAGGCGGTGATCAATCCCTATCCGGAAGCCCTGAACAAGTTGGAAAAAGCATTGGATTATGAACATCGCGCCGTTAACGGGTGGTTCATGACTGGTGGACAACGCCTACGCTTGCTGCAACAGGCCATCACTCTGAAAAATCAGGCCACGGCCTTGATCGTCACCGAAGGCTAAAAACGCCTTCTTTCCGAAAGCCCGCGCGCGGCAACGCGAGCGGGCTTTTTCATGCGGAAGCGTTGCAACCAAGCCGATTGCCGGTCGATGATATATTTTCCCTCGTCTCGAGTCCTAAAGCTGGATTGCTGAGTTGTTCGACCTAGCGGTCCAGGTAATCAAGCTCCGCATCCTTAAGGTCCTGTCGGGCAATGCTGTTTTTAAGCGTAACCAAGCGCCGCCGGCCGCGCCGGACCGGCTGCTAGCCTCACACCGTCGACTCTAAGCCTCGCTCATTCCGAACTGACGGAGGGAGGCGATTACGTTAATAATTGAACATTGTTTAATTATGTAATATATTGGCGCCCGGCAATTCGCTGACTGTCTGCTAATATGCGCGCACGGGAGGATATCTATGTTAAAGATTGTTTTACGCTGGCTAATGACGCTGGTCTTCAAGGTGAAGGTCAATGGTTTGGAGCACTACGCCCAAGCCGGCAAACGGGTGCTGATTATCTCCAATCACACTTCTTTTCTCGATCCGTTGTTACTTGGCGTGTTTTTGCCGGACGACATCACTTTCGCGATCAATACCCAAATTTCCCAACAATGGTGGCTGAAACCGTTTTTAAGGTTATCGACGGTCTTTCCGATGGACCCAACCCATCCGCTGTCCTTGAAGGCACTGATTCATCATTTGCAAAACGACACCCGCACGGTCATTTTTCCGGAAGGCCGTATCACCGTGACCGGCTCGCTGATGAAAATCTACGACGGTACCGGCATGGTCGCCGACAAATCCGGCGCGACGATTTTGCCGATCCGGATCGACGGCGCCGAGTACACCCATTTTTCCAAGCTGCGCAATATCGTGCGCTTGCGCTGGTTTCCGCGCATCACGCTGCAAATTCTGCCGCCGACCCGGATAGACACCCACGGCGCGGTGACCGGCAAAGCCCGCCGAAAATACAGCGGCCATATTTTGGCCGACATCATGACCGAGATGATGTTCGCCAGCAGTCACTACCGGCAAACCATTTTTTCGGCGTTGTTGGAGGCCAGAACGATACACGGTGGTAAACATCGGGTAGCCGAAGACCTGGATCGCAAACCGCTGAATTACGATGCTTTGGTGACCCGTAGCATTATTGTCGGCAAACTGTTGCGCAATATCAGCACCAGCGGCGATCAGGTCGGTGTTCTGCTGCCGAATTCGGCAAAAACCCTGTGCGTGATTCTAGGTTTACAACTGTATGGCCGAGTTCCGGCGATGTTGAATTACTCAATCGGCGCGACGGGTATGAAGTCGGCGTGCCGGACCGGGATCGTCAAAACCGTGGTTAGCTCGCGGCGCTTTATCGAACTGGCCCACTTGCAAACCGAAGCACAGGCTTTGTCCGAGCAGGTGAATCTGGTGTATTTGGAAGATTTGGCGGCCGGCGTGAATGCCTTTGCCAAAATCATCGGTTTTATCCAAGCCAAGACCGCCGACTATTGGTACGATCACCGCCGCTGCAGTCCGGACGATGCCGCCGTGGTCCTGTTTACGTCCGGTTCCGAGGGCGAACCGAAAGGCGTTGTGTTGTCGCACGGCAATATTATCGCCAATCACAAACAGTTAAAGGCCAGGATCAATTTCAATCCGCAAGACGTGGTGTTGAATTTTCTGCCGATGTTTCATTCCTTCGGTTTCACGGTCGGCACCATGCTGCCGGTGTTGAACGGGATGACTACATTTTTCTATCCGTCGCCGCTGCATTACAGCGTGATTCCGGAAATCGCCTACGACATCGGCGCGACCATCATGTTCGGCACCAATACCTTTTTGGCGGCTTACGCCAAGAAAGCCCACGCCTATGATTTCTATAACATGCGTTACGTCGTGGCCGGCGCCGAAAAATTGCAGGAAAGCACCCGCCATTTGTGGATGGACAAATTCGGCATTCGGATATTGGAAGGCTACGGCGCCACCGAAACCGCGCCGGTGACCTCGGTCAACACGCCTATGGACTACAAAGCGGGTAGTGTCGGCCGTTTCATGCCCGACATGCTCTACAAGCTGGAGCCGGTGGAAGGCATAGAGCACGGCGGTAAACTGCATGTCAGCGGCCCCAACATCATGAAAGGCTATCTGCTACCGACCAATCCCGGCATCCTGGTACCACCGGCCTCGGTCTACGGCGACGGTTGGTACGATACCGGCGACATCGTGCAAGTGGACGACGAAGGCTTCATCCACATTCAAGGGCGCAGCAAACGTTTCGCCAAAATCAGCGGCGAGATGGTGTCGCTAACTGCGGTCGAGCAACTGGCCGGTCAGGCCTGGCCGGTCAGGCCTGGCCGGACGGCCATCATGCCGTGGTCGCCCTACCCGATCCGAAAAAAGGCGAGCAACTGGTATTGCTGACCAACGTCAAGCTGGCGACGCCCAAGGCCCTAGCGGCGGCCTCGCCCGGCGTGGCGGCAATCAATCTGCCGAAAAAAGTCATGATCGTCGAACACATTCCGATATTGGGAACCGGCAAAACCGATTACCCCGGCGCGACCCAATTGGCAGCCGAGTGGTTAAACGCCGCAAACACCGACGACGGCGACGACGCCTGACCCTAGCGACTTAATCCTAACGCCCCAAGGTCATGAATAAATCTATCTACCCGCTGTTGGTCGCCCAATTTTTGTCCGCGTTCGCCGACAACGCCATCTTGTTTACCGTTATCGCGATGGTAATGCAAGCCGACCATCCGCCGCCGTGGTATGTGCCGGCGCTGCAAAGTGTGTTTCTGGTAGCGTTCGTGGTGCTGGCGCCCTGGGTCGGCGGCATCGCCGACCGACATCCCAAGGCCAGAATCCTGATCGTTGCCAATCTGATTAAGGCTGGCGGAGCCGGTTTACTGTTATTGCAGGTCGAACCGCTGCTGGCCTATTGTCTGGTCGGAGTTGGCGCGGCGCTATACAGCCCCGCCAAATACGGGATATTGCCGGAACTGGCTGGCCACGCCGGTTTGGTCAAAGCCAACAGCTGGATAGAAGGTTCGACGATACTGGCGATTCTGACCGGTATGACGGTCGGCGCCAGACTGGCCGATTATTCGGTGTATTGGGCGCTGACCTCGACGATCGCGCTGTTTATGGTCTCGGCCGCGACCACGTTATTTTTGCCGACCGGGCTGCGCAAGCCGATTCCGGAGGGATCGAAGATCTTGCTGTTTTTCCGCGAGGTCCGCGAGTTTCTGGCGTCGCCGCGTTCGCGCTTCGCGGTTCTCGGCGCTTCGCTATTCTGGGCCGCCGCCGCCGCGGTACGGGTGATCGTCATCGCCTGGGCGCCGGCGGTATTGCTGATGCATAACGCCAGCGACATCGCCGATTTAACCTTGTTTTTGGCAATCGGCATCGTTGCCGGCGCGGCCTTGGTACCGCGCCTGATTCCGCTGGAACATCTGCGCCGAGCCAGACTGCCGGCATACGCGATGGGTTTGCTGATCGTAGCCTTGAGCTTTACCGACGCAGTTTGGCCGGCACGCGCGGTGTTGTTTTTAATGGGTACCGCCGGTGGGATGTTCATTGTCCCGATCAACGCGGCTTTGCAGGAAATCGGTCAGCAAGGCATCGGCAGCGGCGGCGCGGTGGCGATGCAGAATTTCTTTCAGAACCTGGCGATGTTGATCGCGGTCGGCGGTTATACCGCCGCGGCGGCCGAAGCAAACCAGCCGGCCATAGCCCTGATCGTGCTCGGTGGCTTGTTGATGGCTGCTACCTTCGTCGTGGTCCGGCATTTGCCTGAGACTACGCCACCCGCCAACCCCGAATAAACGTCGACACCAACAGCGACACCGACGCCCGGGCCGAGTCGATCCCGGACGGTTGGCCATGCCCGGTCAGCGCCAATATACTGATGCCGTGGACCCCACTCCACAACGCGCGCGCCGCTCGCCGCTCGGATTCCGCGTCGGTACCGGCATGCAGTTGCCGTATCAAGCTTTCGACGATATCGAACATATACTCGATTTTTTGTTGATACCAATCCGGTGGCGCTTCTTCGCTCTGCATATCGAATATCATCCGCCAGCGGTTGAAATGTTTGGCGGCGAAATCCAAGTAAATATCCGCCAGTTTCATCAAACGTTCGCCCGGATCGCCGTCGGCCGGACAGGCCGCCAGATGCTCGGCCAACTCGTCCAGTGCCCTCGCTTTCAGATGAATGATCAGATCGCTCATATTGGCGAACACCATGTAAATGCTGCCAACCGTGTAGCCTATCTCCATCGCGATTTTTCTGACCGTCAACGCATTGAAGCCGTCCTCCACGACGATGGTTTCGGCGGCGGCCAAAACCATTTCCTTGATTTGCTCCTGACTGTGTTCGCTTCTTCTAGCCATGTTTACCCTGCGGCAGCGTCCAAAAACCTTTAACATACACGACCTTGGATTGGGAATCGAGTCATGCATCACGAATTACTGGCGGTTGTCGACCAGGACGACCACGTCGTCGACCATTTACCGCGCGGTGTGATTCACGCCCAAGGGCTACGCCACCGCGCGGTGCATATTTTAGTCTTTAACCGACAAGGCGAGCTGTTTTTGCAAAAACGCTCGATGTTGAAAGACTTGAACAAAGGACTCTGGGACAGTTCGGCGGCCGGCCATGTCGATGCCGACGAGGACTACGAAACCGCCGCGCCGCGCGAGCTGATGGAAGAATTGGGCGTCAACGCCGACCTGCAAGCACTGTTCAAATTAGCGCCGACACCGGACTTGGGTATGGAATTCATCCAGGTGTACCGTTGCCGTCACAACGGTCCATTCCAGTTGGCGGAAACCGAAATCGACGACGGCATCTGGCTAACGTCCGACGCCGTCAGCGAACGGGTCGAACGCGACGATCCGACCCTGACCGTCACGTTCAAAATTATCTGGCGCCGCTATCGCGGGCAGGGCCGCACGGCTTAGATCACTCTACCGTCAAGCGCTGGCCGCTCTTGGCCTTGCTTTTTACCAGGGTCAGTGTCAATACGCCGTTATCGTATTTGGCCTTGCTGGCGGTCTGATCGATATCGACCGGCAACTGAAAGCTGCGCGAAACCTGACCGTAATAGCGTTCGCTGCGCAGAAGCTTATCTTCGCTGGACTGGCTGTCGATCTGACTGATGTCGGCGCTGATACCGACCACGTTGCCTTCGATACGGACGTGGATGTTGTCCTTGCTGGCGCCGGCCAGTTCGGCTTCGACGATGAATTCGTTCGGATTTTCCTTTATGTCGACTTTGATCTGGCTAGGCAGGGGATCGCCGTGCAACGGCCGCACCAGATAGCCGGGACTAATATCCCGAAACAACTCGTCGAATAAACCGCGTTGACTGAATGAACTCAAACTGCTCATCACAATTCTCCTGCTGTTATTAGGGGAAAGCCAATGATACGGAATGAATCGCGGTTTGAAAACAACCGGCGGATAGCCTAAACGGCCTACTGAAAAACGAAGTTGGCGGAGCGGACGGGGCTCGAACCCGCGACCCCCGGCGTGACAGGCCGGTATTCTGACCAACTGAACTACCGCTCCGCTGTTAAGAGCGGCGCATTCTACAGTATATTTGCTAACCGTCAAGCAAAACCAATACCATTTATGCCAGATATTCCCTGCCCGCTTTGCGGCGCCGCATCTTCCGTCGAGTTTCATCGCGACCGTAACCGCGACTATCGGCGTTGCGGTCGATGTCGCCTGGTCTACGTGCCTGCCAGCCAGCATTTATCGCAGGATGCCGAGAAAGCGATTTACGATTTGCATCGGAACCAAACGGACGACCCCGGTTATCGTTGTTTCCTGTCGCGCTTGGCCGCGCCGTTGCAAGAACGCTTGGCGCCCGGCGCTAGCGGCCTGGACTTCGGCTGCGGCCCCGGTCCGGCCTTGGCGGCAATGCTAAGCGAAGCCGGCCACGCGGTGAAGCTATACGATCCGATTTACGCCGCGCACCCGGCCTTGTTGTTACGCCAATACGATTTCATTGTCTGCACCGAAGTGGTCGAACATTTTCGGCGGCCGGCACAGGAGTTCGAACGAATATTCGGCATGTTAAGGCCTGGCGGCTATCTGGGACTGATGACCAAACTGGTCATTGACGCCGCCGCCTTCGCGCGCTGGCACTATAAGAACGATCTCACCCATGTCGGCTTTTATTCCCGAGACACCTTGACTTGGTTGGCGGACCGTTATGACTGCGGCATCGAATTCGTGGCCGCCGACGCCATCATTCTGCGTCGCAATCCCGACCGTTACAGCGATTGACTTCGACCGTGACATGGTCCAATTGGGAGAAGCCGGCCAAGCGGGTTTTGTAATACGCTGGCGACTGGGGGAATTGCGTGACGACGCCGACAATGGCCGCGCAATGATTGGCGCTGAGTCGCCAAACGTGCAGATCGCTGACCTTGGTTTCGCCGTCGGCCTCCAGTTCACCGCGAATACTGTCCAAAAAACCGGTTGCCATACTCTGATCCAGCAACACCGGCGCCGTCTCGCCGACCAGTCCGTAAGACCAAATCAGGATGACCAACGCGCCGACGAAGCCCATCGCCGCATCCAGCCAGACCCAACCGTAGTATTTGCCGGCGAGCAGCGCGACCATCGCTAGCACCGACGTCAATGCGTCGGCCATCACATGCAGATAGGCGGCCCGTAGATTATGGTCTTGGTGGTGATCGTGAGAATGGCTGTGGTCGTGATCGTCATGATCGTGGTGGCGATGATCGTGGCCTTGGTCGGCATGACCATGGTGATGATCGTGGTGATCGCGCAGCAACAGCGCGCTCAACAAGTTGATACCCAGCCCCACCGCAGCCACGATAATGGCTTCGTCGAAGCGTATCGTTTGCGGCATCATCAGCCTTTCGACCGACTCGGCGGTCATCGCCAAGGCCACCATCGCCAACGCGATCGAACTGGCAAACCCCCCGAGCACCCCAACTTTCGCCGGACTGAACGCAAAGGTATTGTCGAATTGGTGCAGCCGGGTGTAACGATAGGCAAAGATGGTGATCATGAAAGCGACCACATGGGTTGCCATGTGCCAACCATCGGCCTGCAACGCGATCGAATGAAATTGCATGCCCGCGCCGATCTCAACCAACATCGTCGTAAACGTCAACAACAACACCCATTTGGTCCGCCGCTCACCCTTACGGTTGATTCTGGCGAAGTTGTGCGGATGCTCCCAACGACTTAATTGATGTACATGCATGACTGGCTTCCCGATTTCCCGATGCTGGCGCGAATTCAAAACCGCATTCTAGCTCAGCCGACCGGCAAACTCCCAGTACGTTCTCGGCGCCAATTCACGATTCGCTTTAAAATGCCGGTTCCGTTATACCCACCTAAATTCCGATGGCCAATCCGTCCGTTTTTACCGTCAGCCAGCTCAACCGCGAAGCCAAGCGCTTGCTAGCGCAGCATTTCCTAACCGTACAAGTACAGGGCGAAATATCCAACCTCAGCCTGCCGGCTTCGGGTCACGCCTATTTCACGTTGAAAGACGCGCAGGCCCAGGTACGCTGCGCGATGTTCAAGGGCCAGCAATCGACGCTGCGGTTCAAGCCGGCCAACGGTCTGCAAGTGCTGGTGTCCGCCCAAGTCAGCCTGTACGAGCCGCGCGGCGATTACCAACTGGTCGTCGAACGGATGGAGGCGGCCGGTGAAGGTGCGTTGCGGCAGGCTTTCGAACAATTGAAAGTCAAGCTGTCCGCGGAGGGTTTGTTCGACAGCGACCGTAAACAAGTATTGCCGCTAATTCCAGCCCGGATAGGCGTTATCACTTCGCCGAGCGGCGCGGCGATCCGCGACATCCTGACGGTCCTGAAGCGGCGCTTTCCGGCGATTCCGGTGGTGATTTATCCGGTCGCGGTGCAAGGCGAGGCCGCGCAATTCGAAATCAGCGCCGCACTGGCGGCGGCCAATCGCGATGCGGCGGTGGACCTTGTGATTCTGGCGCGCGGCGGCGGTTCGCTGGAGGATTTGTGGGCGTTCAACGAAGAACGCGTGGCTCGGGCGATCGCCGCCAGCCGCTTGCCGGTGATCGTCGGCGTCGGCCATGAAACCGACGTTACAATCGCCGACTTCGTTGCCGACCTACGCGCACCGACACCGTCGGCCGCCGCCGAACACGCCGTACCGGAACAAGCCGCTTGGCTATATGCCTTTACCGACGCGGAACGGCGCTTGACGCGACTAATGCAACTGAAACTGAGCAGCTCTCGGCAACAGCTGGCTTGGCGCGAAAAAGCCTTGCAGGCTCAACACCCCGGCGAAAAACTTCATCGCAACGCCCAACGCTTGGACGAACTGGAGCGCCGTCTGGCCCACGCTCAGCAGCGCCGGCTTAGCCAGCAGCGTCAACACTGGTTGCAAATCGAGGCTCGCCTGAAACAGGCCCAGCCCACCGCCGCATTGGAACGCTACCGGAATCGCTTGGATTTTCTGGAGCAACGGCTGGCTGCGGCGATGAACCGTAAACTGGCGGACCTGGCCCAACGCCAAGCGGCGGCGGGCGCCACCCTGCACGCGGTTAGCCCGCTGGCAACCTTGCAGCGCGGCTACGCGATCGTCCAACGTCACGGCGAAACGGCAATCATTAAATCGGCCGCGGATCTGGCGGTCGGCGATTGGTTGGACATCCGTCTGGCGAGCGGACAAGTGGTCAGCGAGGTCAAACGGCTTACACGGGACGTGGCCTAGCGCAAGTCCAGCGCGGCGTAGCTGTCGTGGTCGTCGACGGCGGCGGACGCCCGGCGGATCATTTCCAGATTGGGTTCGGCGTCCATCAGACCGCCGATCGCCAAGGTCACGACCATCGCTTCGAAAGGATAGAGTAGATGGGCACGATAGCGGCGTAGCAAGCCCGATTCGTCGAGCTGATCGATGCCTTGTTCGGACAGCGCGCCGAGATAGCGCTGCAATAATGACCGTTCGTGCGCGCGTCGCACTTCGGGAGTCAGCGCGGTCGCCATAAAGTAGGCCAGATCGCCTATCCCTTCGCCGGCCCTGACCAACTGCCAGTCGAGGAACCCCGGACCCGACGAGGTCCAGAACAAGTTGCCTGGATGACAATCGTGGTGAATCAGGGTTTTGGTGCCGCTGCTGAGGGATTGCGTAATCCGGCGGCGATTCCGGGCATAGTTCAGCGCTGTGCCGTGCAAGCGAGTCGGCACCAATCCGCCGGCCCTCCGCAGTCCCCGCTTCATCAGCGGTACCGCCAGAACCGTACCCATTTGATGCTCGATTTGCTGACTGAAGCCGTTGAGCCAGCGGTGCTCCCGCAGCAAATGGGCGTTCCCCCAAAATCGTCCGTGAAAACGCGCCAGATTGTCGACGACTTGAACGGCCTGTTCCGCCGTCAAGGCCTCGCCGGATTGACCGGCCCTGTGGCCGAACTCGGCCAGATCCGCCATCACCAGCGTACTGCCGCCCCAGCGCGTTTGGGCGGCCAGGATTTTAGGCAATCTCACCGGCAAGGACGGCGCCAGCGCCTTATAAAAACTGACTTCCTTGTGCAACAACCGAGGCAGGGCGGTGATCAGCCTGGAACGCCAGGCCAGCGACGGCGTTTTGATAAACCAGCGCGACGGCACCTCCGCTTGGGCATCGTGTTGCACGGTAATCCGCCAGCGGGTCGAGGTACCGACATTGACCGAATCGACGCAGACGTCGGCGACTCTGGCCGCCGACACGTGTTGATCAACGATTCGCTGCGCCCATTGTCGGGACAAATGTTCGGGCTTAGCCAGGACTATATCGGGCCGCGTGCTCACCACGCCCCCTGTTGCGCCGGCCGGCGTCGCTCGGCCACTTCGGATCGGCCGCCTGAAAAAAATGGGTTCATCGTCGCCTGTCGAATGAAAATTGCGTTGACGCGCCGCCGCTCGAAACTATCGATGAGGACCGGCGCAACCTAACATTTCTTAACAAAAGCGGCGCATTTTACTATTAGGGTGGTAAGTTACAACCACGAGCGCGCGCCGCGCATTTCGATTGCCCATATCGGCCAACAACTTTTGCTAGAATCTGGAATGTTTACAAGCCCTTTTTCATCGCCTCCGGTATCCAATGCCTATCCCATCATCTACCCTAGCGCCGGCGCGTCTTGATGTGTTCGGCACCGAAGTGACGGCTGCCTATCGACTGAGAGGAAGCGGCCAACGTGGTTAAGGCTTTGCGTTCGCCGGGCTTCACGACCAGCCTGTGGTTGACATTCGCGGTTTTCGTTGGCTTTACCGCGATGTTCACCCTGTACGTCCGTTCGGAGAAAGCGATAGACCGAGCCAACGACATCCGTATTCAATCGGTGTTACTGGCTGGCGAATTACGCCAGTCCTCGGATGATCTGACCCACATGGCGCGCAGCTATGTGGTCACC
This sequence comes from Methylomonas koyamae, assembly GCF_001644025.1. Lineage (GTDB taxonomy): Bacteria > Pseudomonadota > Gammaproteobacteria > Methylococcales > Methylomonadaceae > Methylomonas > Methylomonas koyamae_A. The sequence goes on along the minus strand of NZ_LUUK01000036.1, from coordinate 8,554 downwards.
GGCCATCCGATTTACAAGCAACACTATCAAGAGATTCTGGATATTCGCGACGGTAAAGCGCCAAGGCCGGTCGACTATCAAAATGTCTATTGGGACTTGGTCTTGGCCGACGATCGACGGCCAAGACCTTCCGAAGACCGAGCCGCGCCATTGCTGGACTTAATGCGCACGGCCGGCTTCAGCGACACCGAAATGGCCGATCTCGCCTTGGCCAAGACCCGCTCCGACGCGTTGACCGCGATCGAAAGGGCCGCGATGGCTCTGGTCGATCAGGCGGAGCCGATCGCCGATCCGACCCGCATGCGAGCTAGCCAAATGGTGCACGATGCGGCCTACCACCAAGCCAAGGCGGCGATCATGGAACCGATCGGCTCCGCCTACCAAATGGTCGAAAACCGTACCCAACAAACCGTGAACGAAGCGATTTCCACCGCGATGACGATGCGGATCGGTCTAATCGCTCTGGCCGCGCTTCAGGTGCTGACCTTGCTGTTTGCGCTCCGCAATCTGAACCGAGCGTTGGGCGTTTCGGTGGAAGAACTACACAGTCATATGGTCCGCATCGGCGGCGGCGACTTTCGAACCGCGATTCCGCTGACGGCCAAGCAAGACAACAGCGTGATTGCCTGGCTGGCCGACATGCAATGTCGGCTGGCCAGCCTGGAGGCCGAGCAGCTTCAAGCCGAAATGCGGGCTCGGCGGCTGACTCAGTTGTACGCAGCGCTGAGTCAGTGCAATCAAGCCATCGTGCGCTGCGCCAATCAGGAAGAATTGTTTCCTATCATCTGCCGCGACGCGGTGTTGTTCGGCGGCATGACGATGGCCTGGATCGGTTTGGTGGACGAATCCGCCCGAACGGTCAAACCGGTTGCCGGTTACGGCGACAGCATGGACTATCTGAATCAGCTTGAAATCAGCATCGATCCGAATCTGCCGAGCGGGCGCGGCCCCACCGGGATTGCGATACGCGAGGACCGCCCTTACTGGTGCCAGGACTTTCAAAACGATCCCAATACCGCCACCTGGCGCGACCGAGCCACGGAGTGCTACGTCCAAGCGTCCGCCGCATTGCCCTTGCATCGCGACGGCCGGGTCATCGGCAGTTTTAATTTATATTCAGGCCAATTAAATGCCTTCGACGACGACGCCCGAAACCTGTTGCTGGAAATGGCGATGGATATCGACTACGCGTTGATGGGCTTCGACCGTGAGGAAGAACGCCGCCGTAACCAGCAAGCCGAGCAGTTTCGCGGCTTTATGTTGGAGAGCTTGAATAGCGGAGCACCGCTGTCGGCGATATTGATCGACGTCGTCACCAAACTGGAGTCCATTATCGCCGACAGCCGTTGCTCGGTACTGCTATTGGACGAAGCCACTCAACAATTGCGCTTAGCGGCCGCGCCCAATTTACCGGAATTTTATAATCAGGCGGTCGACGGCTTGCCTATCGGTGCCGGCGTTGGCGCTTGCGGCAATACCGCTTACACCGGCCAACGCACCATCGTTGCCGACATTCAAACTCATCCGTACTGGGCCGCGTACCGCGACATCGCCCGTCATGCCGACCTGGGCTGTTGTTGGTCGGAACCCATCCTCGCCAACGGCAACCGCGTACTGGGTACCTTCGCAATTTATCGAAGTTATCCGGCGGAGCCCGACCGCTATCATTTGCAACTGCTGCAAATGGCGGCGGATTTCGTGACGCTGGCGATAGAGCGTAAGAAAGCCGAGGACGACATTTATTTCCTGGCCAATTTCGATCCGTTGACCGGCTTGCCGAACCGGGCCAGGCTTAACGAACATCTGAAGCTGGCGATCGGCATCGCGAAACGCACTAACGGGCATCTGGCCCTGATGTTCCTGGATTTGGACCACTTCAAGGACATTAACGATACCTTGGGGCACACCATAGGCGACGCCTTGCTGATTGAATTGGCCGGCCGCCTGAAACAAGTATTGCGAGACGAAGATACCATCACTCGTCTGGGCGGCGACGAGTTCATCTTCCTGTTGCCGGGCACCGATGCCACCGGCGCGGCTTGGGTCGCTCAGAAATTGCTGGATACCATCGCCGCCGCGTACCGGATCGATCAGTACGATTTAACGTTGACCGCCTCTATCGGGATCGCCATCTATCCCGGCGACGGCGACGACCTGGAAGCGCTATCGCGGTGCGCGGATACCGCAATGTACCGCGCCAAACAGGAAGGCCGCCACGGCGCCCGATTCTTCACGCCGGAAATGCAGGCCAGTTCGGCCCGGAATCTGCAACTGTTGAATGCGTTACGATCGGCGTTGGAGCGCGACGAATTGACCTTGCACTATCAACCCCAAATTGCCGCCGGCAGCCGGCGGCTTATCGGTGCCGAAGCCCTGTTGCGCTGGCGGCATCCGGAATTGGGTTTGGTGTCGCCGGCCGAATTCATTCCGTTGGCCGAAGAGAGCGGCTTGATCCTGAGCATAGGCGAATGGGTGATCCGAACCGCCGCCCGCCAAGCCGAAAGCTGGCGCCAAGCCGGCTTCCCGCCGTTCATCATGGCGGTGAACGTATCCGCCGCCCAATTCAAACAGCCTGAACTGCCCGAATTGGTCGCGGACATTCTGCATGAAGTCGGCCTGCCGGCCGAATACCTGGAACTGGAATTGACCGAAGGCGTGGCGATGCACAATCCGCAAGGCGTCATCGCGATGATGGCGCAGTTTCACGAGCGCGGCATCCGGATGTCGATAGACGACTTCGGGACCGGCTATTCGTCGCTGAGCTATTTGAAGAAATTCAAGGTTTACAAATTAAAAATCGACCAATCCTTCGTCCGCGATCTAACCAGCGACCAGGAAGATAAAGCCATCGTGGCGGCGGTGATCAGTTTGGCGAAGAGTCTGGGCCTGAAGACCATCGCCGAAGGCGTCGAGACGGTCGAACAACTGGACTACCTGCACCAGCAGGGCTGCGACGAAATGCAAGGCTATCTGTTCAGCAAGCCGCTCCCGGCCGAGGCCTTCACCGATTGGTTGCGAGCACATGCCGAACCGGCATCGTCCGGCGATTGATCCCGCGACAACGTTCACGCGCGGCCCAGGACTAACGAGATCGGAATGACGACACTTTATTACAGCCACGCGGACTGCTTAAACCACGACACCGGCCCCGCCCATCCGGAAACAGCGGTTCGTCTGCGAGCCATCGATAGCGCACTGTCGTCAGCGGACTTCGCCAAACTGGTGCGGGTCGCGGCGCCATTACCGAACGACATCGAAGACAAATTGGCCTTGATTCACTCAAAGGCCATGATTGCCAAGGTCGTTGAAGCCGTTCCGGCCGAGGGACTGGTAAAGTTCGACGCCGATACGGTCGGGTCGGCGGGTTCGCGTTCGGCGGCATTTCGGTCGGTCGGCGCGGTGTGCGATGCTATCGACAAGGTGTTGAGCGGTGCAGCGGATAACGCTTTTTGCGCGATCCGTCCACCAGGCCACCACGCAATGCCGGACTACCCGATGGGGTTCTGCCTATTCAACAATATCGCGATCGGCGCCGAATACGCCAGAACCCGTTACGGGCTGACGCGCGTCGCCATCGTCGATTTCGACGTACATCACGGCAACGGGACTCAAGCGGCGTTTTACGCGCAGCCGCAAGTGTTGTACGCATCCAGCCATCAGTGGCCGCATTATCCAGGCAGCGGACTAGCGCGGGAAACCGGGGTCGGCAATATCGTCAATCTCCCGCTTGCCGCCGGCACCGACGGCGCGACGTTCCGGACCCAATACCGGGAAACCCTAATACCGGCCGTCGCGGCCTTCCAGCCTGAATTGCTATTGATTTCGGCCGGCTTCGACGCTCACCGCGACGATCCGCTGGCCGGCTTGAATCTGCTGGAAGCCGATTTCCGATGGTTAACCGACCAACTCTGCGAGATTGCCCACGCCTGTTGCCGGGGGCGGATCGTTTCCAGCCTGGAGGGCGGCTATGATCCTCGAGCGCTGGGCGCCAGCGTGGCGGCGCATGTCGCCGCTCTAATGGCGAGCGGCGACGCCCAATGAGTGTTTATTGCAAATTGCTCAGCGTGTAGACGTAATCGCTGTCCTTCATCGGCGAATGACAAGCAAAACAGGTCGCGGATTTGTCGCTGTCCAGCATCTTCAAGGTTTTGCCTTCCCAAATGCCGAATCCCCAACCGCCGGTATTCGAGTATTTCCGGCTGTCCTTGACCATCGCTTCGGCGGCGGTGAATGCGCCGGGAACCGTGGCGGCTTCCCAATTCGGATGTTTTCGTTGATCCCATTTGATTTTGGCGATAACCGTGCCGTCGGGCCAAGGCTTGGTTTTGCCAGCCCGAGCCGCCGCGATGGCGGCATCGTTACCAACGATGGCGCGCACACTGTTCTTATCGTGGCGTAGCGATACGCCCAACAAGCGCCAGTCGCGGTATTCGCCATGCTCGATTTTGGCCGCGACGCCGGTCTCGGCCAGAGTTTCGCCGCCGACCAGCACCAATGCCGACGCGACCAGCACGCCGGCGTATTCGATAATTTTCATGAAATGCTCCGTTCCGTAAGATTGATTCGGGCCGATAGTCTAACCGCAAACCCACGCATCGGCGCGATCAGTCGGCGAAACGCTGGTATTCGCCTCTCGCCGGTTGATGCTGGTGTGCAATACTTCGAGAGTGTTGGTGTTAGCGACCTGAAAGCCAGCGACAAGGCCGGCTCGGGAGTTAAACACCTCCGGCGGCTATGAAACCGAACTGCCTGGATTTAACGGCACGAAGCGGACTCTTCGACCGAGCCCGAGGAGACGGAGCTTAGCGGTTCGAGCAATAACCGCTAAGCTCGGGAAAATTTAACGCAGCTCGTCGGCTTCTTCGCCGATTTCCCACTCTTCGGTCGCGGTTTCGATGATCTTGCCGGATGCGGCATCGACTTCGACTTTGGTTTCCACGCCTTTGTCGCTAACGACATCGAACTCATAAGAAGACGCGCCGTTTTCCTCGACTTCGTATTCCACTTCCTGGATAGTACCCGGATACGCTTTCAGTACCGTGGCAGCGGCATCTTCCTCGGTAACCTTGACGTTTTTCTTGAAGCTGCTGGTGTTAGGATCGGCGACTTCGGTTTCACGTTCGGTGATTTTGCCGCTATCGGCATCGCAAACAAACTCCCATTCGGTCCGATTGGCGTCGCGAACTTCGACTTCGTAAGCGCCTTTGCCGGCAATATTGAGTTTTTCCAGCTTCAACAATTCGCCGGCTTTGTCCTTTTTGACCGCCTGCAAACAATTTTCCAAGCCTTGGTCGGCCGCGGCGCTGGCGCCGGCGAAAATCAGCAAAGCAACGGCGATTCCAATTTGTGACTTATTCATGACATCCTCCCAAAGGTTGTTAAAAAAGGAATAATTCCCGATTTACGGGAATTATAGCCAATTTAACCCACGAGGCCATGTCTTTTTGCGCAGGCAACGATGGCCGGCCGGCCGGACAGTCCGAGCTTGAGTTTGATTTGGGTCTGCGTGTTCGAGACCGTCTTGCGACTGACACCCAATTGAACGGCAATTTCAGCCAGCGATTTACCGTCGGCCAAGAGGCAGAAAACATCGTATTCGCGCGAACTCAACGCGCTGAACGGTTCGAGGATTTTTTTTAGCTGACGCAAGGCCAACATTTGCGCGATACGCTGATCGATAAAATAGCCGCCGGCCGCGATCTGAACCAGAATCCGCGCCAGTCGGTCGGCCGGGAGCGGCGCCAGCAGAACACCCAACGCACCGCTAGCCAAGCAACTCAAGGCGTCGTCGACCGACATCTCAATCACCGCCGCAATCTTGCAATCGGGATACGTGGATGCAAGGCTTCTAATCCGGGTCGGTAGTCCCGCGCCCGCCAATAATACGATGTCGGCATGGTCCGTCGTTATACCGTCCTCGGGCGACAGGGCGATGCCCCGCGCCGCCAACACCGCGACATCGATGCCCAAAGCCTCGGCTTCGGCGCCGCTCAAGACCGCCCGCAATGTCACGGACATGCGCCGAACCGGCTAAGCGAACCCAACCAACCGAAATTAGCCGACCCAAACCCGCGCATTTCGAAACATTCGCAACCAGGCGCCGTCTTCGCGCCAGTCGGCCGGATGCCAGGAATTCTGCACCGCTCTAAAGCAGCGTTCGGGATGCGGCATCATGATGGTGAAGCGACCGTCACTAGACGTCAGGCCGGTAATGCCGAAAGGCGATCCGTTCGGATTCGCGGGGAAGGCCTCGGTTGCTTGGCCGGCGTTGTCCACATAGCGCACGGCGATCAGCCCGTCGCTCGGCCCCTGTTCGCCAAACACCGCCCTACCCTCGCCGTGCGCCACCACCACCGGCAATCTGGACCCGGCCATGCCGTCGAAGAAAATCGACGGCGACGCGGCAATTTGGACCATCGCTACGCGAGCCTCGAACTGCTCAGACACGTTACGTTTGAAAGCCGGCCAATGTTCGGCGCCCGGGATGATGTCCTTCAAGCCCGACATCATCTGGCAGCCGTTGCAGACGCCCAGGCCAAAGGTATCCGGGCGGGCGAAGAAGGCGGCGAATTCATCGCGCGCCTTCGGGTTGAACAAAATCGACTTGGCCCAACCGCCGCCGGCGCCGAGTACATCGCCGTAGGAAAAGCCGCCGCAGGCCACTAAACCCTTGAAGTCGCTCAGACTAAGCCGGCCGGCGATAATGTCGGTCATGTGCACGTCGATCGCGGCAAAGCCGGCACGGTCAAATGCCGCCGCCATTTCTACGTGGCCATTGACACCCTGTTCGCGCAAGATGGCGACTTTGGGGCGCTCGGCATGCACGAATTGAGCGCTGATATCGTCGTTGATATCGTAGGTCAACACCGCCGACAAGCCGGGATCGCCATCATCGGCAATACGTTCAAATTGCTGTTCGGCGCAATCCGGATTGTCGCGGAGCGCTTGCATCCGGTAGCTGACTTGCGACCAAGTTTGCTGCAATTCGGCGCGCGTCGCACCGTAAAGCTGTTGTCCCGCCTTGAATATCCGCAATTGCTGACCGTCGACGACGCGACCGACCACATGGCTGCAATCGTCCAGACCGGCGTGGTCCAGCAGGCGAGCAACGTGGTTATAGTCGCTATTTTTGACCTGCAACACCGCGCCTAATTCTTCGTTGAACAACGCCGTCAGTGCGTCGCCCGGCAAATCGGACAAATCCAGATCGACACCCAGGCGGCCGGCGAACAGCATTTCGGCGACTGTCGCCAACAAACCACCGTCGGCACGGTCGTGGTAGGCCAGGATCAGGCCCTTGTCGTTCAAGGTTTGGATCGTTTCGAAGAAACGTTTGAACAACATCGCATCGTCCAGATCCGGCGCTTGGTTGCCGAGCTGACAATAAACCTGAGCCAGAACCGAGCCGCCGAGACGATTTTTGCCGAATCCCAAGTCTATCAGCAACAGTACGCTATCTTCGGCCTTCAGTTCGGGGGTCAAGGTGGTACGGATGTCCGTGACCGGCGCGAACGCGGTAATGATCAACGACAGCGGCGCCGTCATGGTGTTATCCGTTTGACCGTCGTGCCAGACCGTCTTCATCGACAGCGAATCCTTGCCAACCGGAATTGCGATGCCCAGCTCCGGGCACAATTCCATACCGACCGCCCTGACGGTATCGAACAATGCCGCGTCTTCGCCGGGGCTGCCGCAGGCTGCCATCCAGTTCGCGGATAATTTGACATCGCTCGGTTTGGCTATGCGCGCGGCGGCCAGATTGGTCAGCGCTTCGCCGATCGCCATCCGGCCGGACGCCGGGCCGTCGATCAGCGCCAGCGGCGTGCGTTCGCCCATCGCCATCGCTTCGCCGGTATACGCGTAAAAGCCCGACGCGGTGACCGCGACATCGGCAACCGGCACCTGCCAAGGACCGACCATCTGGTCGCGCGCCACCAACCCGGTCACCGAACGGTCACCGATATGGATCAGGAAACTCTTGTCGGCCACGGCCGGAAATGCCAGCACGCGCTTGATCGCTTCGGCCAGTTCGACCGGTTCCAGCGATAAGTCCGGCAGATTTTTACTGATACGTTGCACATCGCGATGCATTTTCGGCGGCTTACCGAACAGCACCGACATCGGCAGATCGATAGGTGTAGACGTTCCGAACCATTCGTCGCTCAAACTCAAATGTTCTTCGTCGGTGGCGTGGCCGATCACCGCGTACAAACAATGCTCGCGTTGGCAGAATGATTCGAACAAATCCAAAGATTCCGGTTTGATTGCCACCACGTAGCGTTCCTGGGCCTCATTGCACCAGATTTGCATCGGCGACATGCCTTTGTCGGCACTCCGCACCTTGCGCAGCTCGAAGCGACCACCACGAACGCAGTCGTGGATGATCTCCGGCACCGCGTTGGACAAACCGCCGGCGCCGATGTCGTGGATCGAGACAATCGGAGTGCGCTCGCCCAGCGAATTGCAGTGGTTGATCACTTCCTGACAACGGCGCTGCATCTCCGGGTTTTCCCGTTGCACCGACGCGAAATCCAGTTCCGCCGCGCTGGCGCCG
>NZ_LUUK01000035.1 GCF_001644025.1 Methylomonas koyamae | reverse complement strand
TTTTTCACCAGCCTGTTAAATGTGGCTTCGCGGTAGCGAAACAATATCCATATAAGTTTTAAATTCCGAGTGGGCACAAAAACCGTACACACCCGACCTAGATAACAATATCTACGGCCCTTCTACATATTCAAGAGCACAAACTAAAGTCAACTCAATTTCATGATCAATGATAACGCGACGACGACCGTTAATATTTCTGGCTGATATTTCAAATAAAGTGCTCGCTACTCCAGGCTCATAGTCAAACCCATATACAGGTTGCTTTGTTTCATATTCACCCTGAACTGTTCTGACAATAATGCTTACTTCCTTATCTGCCGGGATTTCAATCAGTTTGAGAGCTTGCTCACCTTCAGCGAATACCTTATTGAGTTTTCCAGAAAGCACTGAATTAATTGACGTATCCACAGGTTGAAAAGATCTCTTTATAGCACTTCCGTAGGAATATGAAAGAGCTTTACACTCGTGTTCTTCAGCACGACCATAAATTCCAAGTTTTCCCGTTATAGAAATAGTTCTGCCATGAAACAGTTTTGGAAGGGCAATAAACTTAGAAAGCAAGCTTATAGAGGACTCAAGCTCCTTTTCAGAATCCTCTTTACCAAGCTTGAAGTCTGATTTTGGCAACTCGCGCTTAAGATCAGCAAATACCTTTGCTGCTAAATCACTAGGTGACCTAAAAAAATCCACAGTGAGATCAGCTTTAACCCGCTCTTTGAATTCATCCAGTTTAACAGCATCTTCACCTTTGGATATATACTCAACGGGAAACGAATGTTTCTCATCCATCAAATACGCAAAACGCGGCAATTTTAACTCTGTCGCCTTATCAAATTCGCATTCTACAAAAGACTTTTTAGATAATGGATCAATAGTACCGTATCTCGGCCCAAGGAACATTATGAATACTTGTGATTTTGTAAGTTCTTCAAGGCAAGTTTCCAAAGGCTTCTGATCTCTTGCACCAAAAAACTCTTGAGCGTTAATAATACCAGCATGACTAATAATTTCTTTTATTACTGCATCGCGATAATCTTTCATATCAATATAAGTCGAGCATATAAAGAAATTTATGTCTGTAAGATGCTTTTCTGAACTCATTTATAGCATTCCGGTGTTTGACATTATGACTATAGTTGGTGGATTGACTATAGAGCTGTAAGGCGCTCAAGCGATAGCGTCACGCGCCATGCTATCCGGCGGGGGAAAGCTCTTCGCTTTTACCGTCATGCCGCCTGCAATTCCCTCAACGGCAGATGCAATACCGCTAAATTCTGAATATCCGCTTTTTGGCTGGCATGCTGCACATCAATACCCACCAGTGCGCCATTTTCATCGAAATCCAAAACCACCCCATCGCTGACTTCATCCGAATCAACCGAAGGCCTATCGGCTAAATGAATGTAAAGCGAATCCGTTGCTTGGTCGTAACTTAATTTCATGGTTTAAATCTCCGGTCGGGAAAAGCATTATGGACAGTTAATCCGTCGCCCAATGTAACAACTCGCAAATATTTATCCAGCTCCCCTATAAATATCCAATGACGAATTCGCCCATCATCTTGCATTTCGCGGCGAAACGGTTCGGACAATGCGGCTTGGCACCATTCGAGTTTAATGTACGGCCGTTTCAGCAGTACATCATTGCGAAAATATTCGGTCGTCGCCAACTCAGTCATTGCCGGATTATAACGGACTGCCTAGCATTAACCACACTTACTCTCCCCACAATTCAAACAAGTCATACACCCATCCATCAACACCATCGCCTTGGTCGAACACTTGTTACACAGCACGGCCTTTTCCGGAAACGCCTGCCCCTCGCTGGAACCGTGCAAAGCCTCGAATTCCCGGCGCTTCTCGTCCAACAACTGCTGGTGATGGTCGCTGAGTTTTTCCGGCTTGATCATGCCGATGTGCTTCAGATGCGACTCGATGGCATGGCCAATTTCAGCGACCAAGGACGGCATGAACACCCCGCCTTTTTTGAAATAACCGCCGCGCGGATCGAACACCGCTTTCAGTTCTTCGACCAGGAAACAAGCGTCGCCGCCCTTGCGGAACACCGCCGAGATGACCCGCGTCAACGCCAGTACCCATTGGAAATGCTCCATATTCTTGGAATTGATGAAGATTTCGTAAGGCCGGCGCTCTTCGTGGGCGGTGTCCTGATTAAGGATGATGTCGTTGATCGTGATGTACAAGGCGTGCTCGGATTGCGGCGTCTTGATCTTGTAGGTGGAGCCGACCAGCATTTCCGGACGCTCGACGTTTTCGTGCATCGATTCCAGCGACGGCTTTTCCGCTTCCGCTTGTTGAACCGCTTCGGCGCTGTCCTTGCTCAGGACTTTGTAGCCGACGATTTTTTTGCTGATTTTGTGTAGGGTCATGTTGCTTGCCTTTAAAATTTTGTCTGTTGAATTCGTCAGTTACCGAGCTTGACTAAACAGGTTGCCAAACAGATAATGTCGCCAAGGATTGAGGATACTCGGTCGACAAAAAGCCTCGGTGGTTACATCGGGGCTTTTTGTTTTTCAGGGGTAGCATTTCAATCCGTATCCATGTTTATCGCCCAGGTTATTGGTATAGAATTTTTCGTTCACGATTTCGAACGCCCTGTTGCTTTGTTCCGGCCTTAAATAATGCAGCCCGATAGGGCGCGCTACCAAATCCGCCAATTGCAATCCTGCGGAATTGCTTTTCTTGTCGGCGAACACCAATTGGAACGGCAGAGGCTTGTGCAAGTAGTTATCACCAGCGCAAATACGCCGAAACTCCAATTCCAATTCATCGTCTTCTACTTTGCCGCGTTGTTCCACGACGATATGGGTCAAAGACGATTGTCGCAAACAATAAAAAATCCGTTCTAATCCAAAACGCAGGCCGATATGGTAAGGGTTTTCCACCATATGATGTTTTTGCCGGTAACGTTGTTTATCGATCACGGAACTGATTAAGGTAAACGGCGATTGTTGAATGATTAACGTCAATTCGTTCAAAAAATCGAATTTAAGCTGCCGACTTTTCAAGAAAGCAAAACTGCCGCGATCCCGACGAATATCTGTTTCATGCAAGATTATCTGATCGTGGCCGAAATGCTTGAGTTTAAACGCCTGAATCAACGGCACCACACTTTGAACATAATCCTGCTTTTTGAAAATACAAAACACCAGTACGAATATCGGATAACTCGGGTCAATACTATTCAAACCGTGGTCACCGCTTTCATCGACGTATACGATGTAATCAGAAAATGATCCGTTCATCTGGAATCGTTCGACGAATCAAAACTTGCCGTAATAGCCTTCTTTCAACGCATCGAACAAATTGGCGGCGGTGTGGATTTCGCCGTCGTATTCCACTTCTTCGTTGCCTTTGAATTCGACCACATGACCGTCTTCCAGCGTGAACTGGTAGGTGGTGTTTTCCAGGTCGGACTCTTTCACCAACACGCCCTGGAATACTTCCGGGTTGAAGCGGAAGGTGGTGCAACCTTTCAGGCCTTGTTCGTAGGCGTATTCGTAGATCGACTTAAAGTCTTCGTAGGGGTAGTCGGTCGGCACGTTGGCGGTCTTGGAAATCGACGAGTCGATCCAGCGTTGCGCGGCGGCCTGAATATCCACGTGCTGTTTCGGGCTGATGTCGTCGGCGGCGATGAAGTAGTCCGGCAGTTGTTGCTCGGGATTGTCGCTATAGGGCATCGCGTCCGGGTTGACCAAGTGGCGGTAGGCCAGGAGTTCGAACGAGAACACGTCGATTTTTTCCTTGGACTTCTTGCCCTCGCGGATCACGTTGCGCGAATAATGATGGGCAAAGCTGGGTTCGATGCCGTTGCTGGCGTTGTTGGCCAGAGATAGCGAGATGGTGCCGGTCGGGGCGATCGAGCTGTGGTGGGTGAAGCGGCAGCCGGTTTCGGCCAGTTGCGCCACCAGTTCCGGCTCGACTTGCGCCAGCTTTTGCATGTAGCGGCTGTATTTGGCGTGCAGCACCTTACCCGGCACCTGGTCACCCAGTTTGTAGCCGTCAGCCAGCATTTCCGGGCGTTTATGCAGCATTTCGCCGGTGACTTCGAACAGTTGCTCCATGATCGGCGCCGGGCCTTTTTCCTTCGCCAGTTCCAGGCCGGTTTTCCAGCCCTCCACGGCCATGACCTTGGTGACTTCTTCGGTGAAGTCCAGCGATTCGGCGTTGCCGTATTTCAGGCCCAGCATCGTGATCGTCGACCCCAGACCGAGATAGCCCATGCCGTGGCGGCGCTTGCCGGTGATTTCGTCGCGCTGTTTTTGCAGCGGCAGGCCGTTGATCTCGACGACGTTGTCCAACATGCGGGTAAAGATGCGCACGGTCTTGCGGTAGTCGTCCCAGTTGAAGCGGGCTTGCTCGGTGAACGGCTGCTCGACGAAGCGGGTCAGATTGATCGAGCCCAACAGGCAGGAGCCGTAAGGCGGTAGCGGTTGTTCGCCGCAGGGGTTGGTGGCGCGGATGTGCTCGCAGAACCAGTTGTTGTTCATCTCGTTGACCTTGTCGATCAGGATGAAGCCGGGTTCGGCGTAATCGTAGGTCGAGGACATGATGATGTCCCACAGGCGGCGGGCCGGCATCACTTTGCTGATCCGGCAGGCCACCAGACCGGCCTCGTTGACCACGTAACCTTTCTTATTGGGCAGATCGCGCCAGATCACTTTGGCGCCATCGTTCAAATCCAACTGGTCGGCGATCTGTTCGCGCTCGGTAATCGGGAAAGACAGCGACCACGGGCCGTTGTTTTTGACCGCTTCGACGAATTCGCTGGTAATCAGCAGCGACAAGTTGAATTGGCGCAGTCGGCCGTCCTCGCGCTTGGCGCGGATGAAGTCCACCACGTCCGGATGGGCGACGTCGAAGGTCGCCATTTGCGCGCCGCGCCGGCCACCGGCCGACGATACCGTGAAACACATCTTGTCGTAGATGTCCATGAACGACAGCGGGCCGGAAGTATAGGCGCCGGCACCGGACACGTAGGCGTCGCGCGGCCGCAAGGTCGAGAATTCGTAGCCGATGCCGCAGCCGGCTTTCAGGGTCAAACCGGCCTCGTGGACCTTATGCAGAATGTCGTCCATAGAATCTTCGATGATGCCCGACACGGTGCAATTGATGGTCGAGGTAGCGGGCTTGTGCTCCAACGCGCCGGCATTCGACACAATCCGCCCGGCCGGAATCGCGCCCTGGCGCAAGGCCCACAGGAATTCCTTGTAATGCTGTTCGCGCAAGGCCTTGGTTTTCTCGACATCGGCCAACGCGCGGGCAACCCGTTTGTATGTGTCGTCGATACTGGCGTCGATGGCCTTGCCGTCCTTGGTCTTCAAACGATATTTGCTGTCCCAGATGTCCAGGGAAGCGCTTTGCAGCGGAATATCGGTATCGGTGGACGGTACAACGGAAAGTTTTGCGGTCATGCGCGGATTCCCTTTTGGTCTGATGGTTACTGGACGAACCCGCTCGTCGGAGCGAGTTTCACAAGCCGACAAACGCGCCGCCTCGAACCGATAGTGTCCGAACCGGCGAACTCGGCGACGTTTGTGCTTGTAAGATATTGATGTTTATTACGAATTAACGCGAAGACACTGTGCGGGCTTGCGCCACTGCATGTAGTGCCATTGGAAAAATGTTAGCACAATATATTGTGATGCCGGCAGAACTTTTTACGCTACGCCCGAGGAAAAACGCGCAGCCTTTTCAGTTCAAGGAGTTAGCGCGCGCAGTTGAAACCGAATCGATTTCCCGGTTAGCCGGCAGGGTTAAGAAAGGTTTAATGGTAGCGACTAAAATGGGCCCGCCGGCTTGAAGCAAGCCGGCGCCCGGCCGATAGGCCGAGCTCACTCAACTCACGAGGAAAACCACCGATGAACAACATCGCCAAGATTGTTAGCACGACCGCCCTGTTGGCGGCGATCGGGTTCTGCCAACCGGGCGTGGCCGGCACGCCACGCATCGATCAGCGCCAAATCGATCAAGAACGTCGTATCGAACAAGGCGAAGCCTCCGGCGCGCTGACCACCCGCGAAGCCAATCGTCTAGAACATCAACAAACCCGTATCGAACGCCAGGAAGCCAATGCCAAGGCCGACGGCGTGGTGACGAATACGGAACGCGCCCGCTTGACGCATCAACAGAATAAGGCCGATCGGGCGATCGCTCGCAAGAAGCACAATCTAAGGCGGCAATAAGCCGCTATGCGACTTCGGCCTTCATCAAATCCAGCAATTCGTTGGCCGACACCTTGCCGCTCAAGTCGGCGCCATCCAACAGACTATCGGCCAGGTCGCGCTTGTGGCCATGCAGCGCGACGATTTTTTCCTCGATGGTTTGCTTGGCGATCATCCGGTAAATCGTCACCGGCCGCTGCTGGCCCATCCGGTGGGCGCGGTCGGACGCCTGATCCTCGACCGCCGGATTCCACCACGGGTCCATGTGAATCACGTAGTCGGCGGCGGTCAGGTTCAAACCGACGCCGCCGGCTTTCAAACTGATCAAAAACAGTTCGCCTTCGCCGCGTTGAAAGGCATCGACCCGCGTCTGGCGTTCCTTGGCCGGCGTGGAGCCGTCCAGATACTGGTAACGAATGCCGCGCCGCTCGACGTATTGCTTGATTAATTGCAAATGATCGACGAACTGGCTGAACACCAGCGCCTTGTGTTTGTTATCCAGCAATTCGTCGACGATCTCGCCGAAGGCGGCCAATTTACTGCTGGGCAGTGCCAGATCCGGGTTGACCAACTGAGTGTTGCAGCAACTGCGCCGTAATTTGGTGATCGCGGCCAGGATCTGTAGATGGCGTTGGCCGGCCGGTCCTTCCGCCGCGCTGAGCACGCGCAGACTGTCGCGGCGCAAGGCCTCGTAATAGGCGGTTTCTTCCGGACTGAGTTCAACGTAAATCGGGATTTCGGTGCGCGGCGGCAACTCCTGCAACACCTGAGTCTTGGTCCGGCGCAGGATGAAGGGCTGGATCAATTTCTTCAAGCGAAACCGCGCTTCGGCGCTGCGTTCGCGTTCGATCGGTCCGGCGAAGCGCTGATTAAATTGTTCCAGCGAGCCGAGCAGGCCCGGATTGATGAAGCGAAACAGATTCCACAGCTCGCCCAAATGATTTTCCAACGGCGTGCCGGTCATGATCAACTTGAAGCCGGCCTGTAAATTCATCGCGCCTTGGGAGCGGCGAGTGGCTACGTTTTTAATGGCCTGCGCCTCGTCGAGAATCACGGTGCCGAACTCGATTTTCGCCAGCATCTCGGCCACCTGCTCCTGCTGCAACAAGCCGTAGCTGCAAATCAGCAGATCGAAGGCTTGCAAATTTTCCAGCAAGCGCTGGCGGTCGCCGGTACCGAGCACGATAGGGTTCAGAGTCGGCGCGAAGCGGATCGCTTCGTTCTCCCAATTGGCGCACACCGAGGTCGGCGCGACGATCAAGGCCGGTCCCAGCGGCGCGCGCTCGACCAGCAAGGCCAGACCCTGCACGGTCTTGCCCAAGCCCATGTCGTCGGCCAGACAGGCACCCACGCCCCATTGCGCCAGCCGCGCCAGCCAACGATAACCGTCCATCTGATAGTCGCGCAATTCGGCCTGAAAAGTGGACGGCACTTGCGGCTGATAATCGCGGGACGCCTGCAAGCGCTGCATGTGCGCCTGCCAATGCTGATCGGCCATGAAGCCGACCTCGTCTTCCCAGTCTTCCAGCGTCAGCGCCGCCAGCGGGTTGATGCGCACCTTCTTCCCGCTGAGATCGGCGTAGGCTTTCAAATCTTCCAGGCGGCGGCGGAATTCGTCGGTCAACGCGATGAACTGGCCATCCTTTAATTGCAGAAAACGGCCCTGGCGGTTGTCGAGCAAACCCAGCAATTGCTGCATGTCCAACACAGTGTCGTCGCCGACTTTCAGCTCGCCCTGTAGGCTGAACCAATCGTTGTCGCGCTTGATTTGCAGGCTGAGGCCCTTGCCGCTGGAATGACCCAACACCTTGAACCGCACGCCTTCCGGCCACTCCAGAATCGCCTGCCCCTCCGGCAAGGCTTGGATTTGCAGCAGCAACTCCAGACAGGTTTCCGGATGATCGAGCAGCCAGTCGCCGGCGCTGTCGCGCTCGCCGTCGCCGAGAATCGGACAGGCATCCAGCACCGCCTCGGCCCGGCGTTTTTCCAAGCGCAGATTACGCGCGGCCTGCAAGGCCTTGCCGTCGATCTCGGCCAGCACGCTTTCGCCGCCCTGGCCGGGCTGGAAATAGGCGCCGCCGTTGGCGAAGGGCCGCACCAGCAAGGCTACCCGCAATCCTTCGCCATGCGGCAACAAATGTAGGCGCGGGGTCGGATCGGCTTCGACCTGCTCGGCGCTGCTGGAACTGCCGCCGATGTCGGAATGCACGGTCAGCAACCCGGAAATGCCGGTCAGGGTTTGCAACACCCGCTCCTGGGCGGTCATCGGCACTTCCAAGCCCTTGGGGCCCAACACGCCGTAAATTTTGTGGTGCTCGGCGGTAAATTCCACCACCTTCAAGCGGGTCGGCGCTTCCTTGGCAATATAAAACTTTTGCTCGAAACCGGGCGCCGGCTCCAAACTGATCTTGATTCGATCGTCCTTGCCCAACTTCTTGACCCGCAATTCCGCCTCGCCCTTAACGATTTCGACCCGGACTTCCGACGCATCGGCCCAAAATACCAAGGGATGGCCGATCAAGGCTTGCGGCGTGCCGGCGTCGAACGCGAAAAAAGTGTTGCTGCCGTACCAGCCGCTGTCGCGGTATTCCTTGATGTGGGCGCAGATTTTCAGGTCCTGGTCGGTCAGGTAATCGAAACCGGCGGTTTCCTGGGCCAGGCGCTTCAACGCCACCGCCCGGCCCTTGCTCCAGCCGCCCTTGCCCTGCTGTTTTTGCTCGCGCGGCTCGATTTCGATACGGTGATTTTTCTCGTCGTGACTGATCAGCCAAACCAGCCGCAATGCCTTGTCGCTGGCGGCCGCTTCCGGCTTTTTATCGGCCAGCGGCAAATTCAGCAGCGCATCCAAGGCCACTTCCCAATCGGCGCGACTGACGAACAACGTGCTCAGCGCGGTCCGACCTTCCAAGAAACCGGCATCCCATTGCTTGGCGCGCGGCAAGTCGATACCGGCGAAGATCTTGGCCAGCTCCGCCGCCGGCCAGCGATAACCGTTGGCCAGCAAATGACTGTAGAGCTTCTGCTCCAACGGATCGACCTTATCGACAAAGTCGGTTTTAACCCAGGACTTGATGACCAACAACAACACGTATTGAAACAGCGACGTGGCGTGCACGCCGTCCGGCGTGCCGCTGTCGCGAAAACCGCCGCTGAGCCGGAACGGCAGCTCCAGGCGCAATAGTTGATCGCGAACCGACAGGTCGCCTTGCAAAAACTGGTTGAAGACCGCCAGATAGTGGTAGATGCCTGTCCAAGGACCGCCCAGCTTGCCGGCCTGATTCAGCAAGGTCGCCAATTTGGCGCGCTGCTTGGTGTCGCCGTATTTGAGAATGGCCAGCGGATAAAACACCCCCGCCAACCCGTAAAAGTAAATGTTGCGTTGGCCGCTGAGCTTGCGAAACGCCGCCAACGCCTTATCGTAACCGGTCAGCGCGGCGGAAGCTTCGCCACGCAAAAAAGCCAGCATCGCCGCGACCGCCTGCAACTCGGGATCTTCGGTACCCCGCACCGCGCCGGCCACGCCGTCCCAGTCGCCCTCCAACAACTTCAACTCCAGTACCACCCGCGGCAACAAGGCATCCTCGCGGCCCTTGTCGGTATCCAGCAAATGCCGGTAAAGCTGTTGCAAGTCGGAGTTGGCGTAAAGATAAACCAACTGGTGCATCGCCGCGAATCCGGCCATTTCCAGTAATAGCGGGCCGTGTTGGCGGGCGAATCCGGCCAGGTCGAGCGGATTCAGAAACCAGGACAGGTATAAATCGATCGGGTCCGGAATTTTGCCGGGATAGTGATCGCCGATCTTCAAACATTGCGCGACTTGCGCGTAATCGCCGCGATGAAAAAACAGTCTGGCCTCGCGGATGCAATCGTCGACGCTGTTATAGCGGTAATAACCGTGACCGGGCGGATTATGGGTGGTAACGACGGCCGCGTAGCGTTCGAATTCGTTGTCGTCGACCATTTGCCGAACGATCACTTCCGCCAGGGCCCGCGAACAACGGGTACCGCCGGGCCGGGGGTTTTCCTCGAGCAATCCGGCGGCGATCAGCGGCTTGATCCTGGCCTTGACCGACTCGGACTTCAACACCTTGCCGCCTTCCTTGATGCCCAGACTCGCCAGGCATTTAGCCAGCGTGGTTAACGAGCAGTATCCGTAATACATCGCCAGCAATTTCACGATCGTCTGGTGTTCGGCCGGCAGACGGCGGTAATGGTCGAGACACTGGCCTCGTTGCGATGCGGATGTCATAACTCGGATCTAAGCAAAAGGAACATTGGAAATAAAAAAGCCCGCATCCCGCGGGCTTGGTGGCGGCTGGCCCGGCCGGATTTACAGCTTGGCCAGTACTTTGGCGATCGTCTCGCCCATTGCCGCCGGTGTCGGCGCGATCGTCACACCCAGTTCTTTCAGCCTTTCGACTTTCTCCGCCGCCGATTCGCCGGTCGAGGAAATAATCGCGCCGGCATGACCCATGCGACGACCTTTGGGCGCGGTCAGACCCGCGATATAGGCCACCACCGGTTTACTCATGTTTTCCTTGGCGAATACGCCGGCTTCGACTTCTTGCGGGCCGCCGATCTCGCCGATCATCATCACCACCTTGGTCTCCGGATCTTGCTCGAAACGCTCCAGAATGTCGCGGTGCGAGCTGCCGTTAATCGGGTCGCCGCCGATACCGACCGAGGTCGATACGCCGATGCCCAGCGCCTTCATTTGGTCGGCGGCTTCGTAGCCCAGCGTGCCGGAACGGCCGACGATGCCGACGCTGCCGGGAATGTAAATGTGGCCAGGCATGATGCCCAGCATCGCCTTGCCTGGGCTGATGGTGCCGGCGCAGTTAGGCCCGGTCAACACCATGCGTTTTTCCTTGGGGAATTTGCTCAAAAAGTTTTTGACCTTCATCATGTCCTGAGTCGGAATACCGTCGGTAATCGACACGCAGTATTTAATACCCGCATCGGCGGCTTCCATGATCGAATCGGCGGCGTAAGCGGGCGGCACGAACACGATGCTGGCTTCGGCGCCGGCCTGTTCGACCGCTTCCTTGACCGTGTTGAACACCGGCCGGCCCAAATGGGTTTGACCGCCCTTGCCCGGCGTAATGCCGCCGACTACGTTGGAACCGTAGTCGATCATTTCCTGGGCGTGAAAGCTGCCGATCTTGCCGGTAAAGCCTTGAACGATGATGCGGGTGGATTTATCGATGAAAATTGACATAGTGTTTCCTTATCCTTGCGCGGCCACGACTTGGTTGCGGGCGGCGACGGCTTTTTCTGCGGCTTCCGCCAAGGTATCGGCGGTAATGATCGGCAATCCGCTATCCTCGATGATCTTGCGGCCCTGCTCGACGTTGGTGCCGGACAGGCGCACCACCAGCGGCACTTTCATATCGATGTTTTTAACCGCTTGGACGACGCCCTCGGCGATCCAGTCGCAACGGTTGATGCCGGCGAAGATATTGACCAGCATGGCTTTGACGTTTTTGTCCTGCAACACCATCCGGAAGGCTTTTTCGGTACGCTCGGCCGAAGCGCCGCCGCCGACGTCCAAAAAGTTGGCCGGCTCGCCGCCCGCCAGTTTGATCATGTCCATCGTCGCCATCGCCAGACCGGCGCCGTTGATCATGCAACCGATGTCGCCGTCCAGGCCGACGTAGCTCAAGCCGCGGTCGGCCGCCGCCATTTCGCGCGGATCTTCCTGGGTCTTGTCGCGCAACTCGGAAATTTTTTGACGGCGGAACAAGGCGTTGTCGTCGAAACCCATTTTCGCGTCCAGCGCGATCAATTCGTCGTGACCGGTAATCACCAGCGGATTGATTTCGATCATATTGGCGTCCAGGTCGCGCATCGCCCGGTAACAACCTTGAATCAATTTAACCGCTTGCGGCACTTGGTCGGCGGTCATGCCCAACGCGAACGCCATCTCGCGCGCTTGAAAATCTTGCAAGCCGACGGCCGGCTCGATGTGGATTTTCTTGATCGCGTCAGGGTTGGTCTCGGCCAGTTCTTCGATTTCCATGCCGCCTTGCGCCGAGCCGACCATAACGATGCGCTCGTGGGCGCGGTCAATCAGCAGGCTGAAATACAGTTCCTTAACGATGTCGGCGCCGGCTTCGACATACAGGCGCAAACATTGTTTACCGGCCGGACCGGTTTGATGGGTTACCAAACGTTTGCCGAGCAAGGCTTCGGCGGCGGCGCTGACGTCGTCGTGGGTTTTGCACACCTTGATACCGCCTGCCTTACCGCGCGCGCCGGAATGAATTTGGGCCTTGACGACCCAGACGTGGCCGCCGATTTCGCGCGAGCGTTGCACCGCGTCTTCCGGACTGTAAGCCAGACCGCCCTCGGCGATTTTCACGCCGTATTCCGCGAGCAACTGTTTTGCTTGGTACTCATGAATGTCCATGGGTTCTCTCGTGATATTGGAAAATGTAGGTTGGGTTAGCGAAGCCTAACCCAACATTAAAGCCTTCGTGTTGGGTTAGGCCCTTAGCCTTCGCTCAGGACTTACCCAACCTACAAGAATTGAATTATTTGGTTTTCGCGGCGATCGCTTCGGCGGCGCGCACAATGTTGTTGGCCATCCGTTCGGACGCGGCGTCGATCAAACGACCGTCCAGCGCGGCGGCGCCCTTGCCTTGGGCGGCGGCTTCCTTCAAGGCTTGCAGGATACGCTTGGCTTTTTCGACTTCGGCCGGCGGCGGGGTGAAGACTTCGTTGGCCAACGCGATTTGCGACGGATGGATCGCCCATTTGCCTTCGCAACCCAGCGCGGCGGCACGGCGGGCGCCGGCTTTGTAGCCTTCCGGGTCCTTGATGTCGCCGAACGGACCGTCGATCGGCCGCAGGCCGTAAGCCCGGCAAGCCACCGTCATCCGGCTGATCGCGAAATGCCACTGGTCGCCCGGATAATCCGGATTCAAACCGCCGATGTTGACGGTACGGGCGCGATTGCTGGCCGCGTAATCGGCGACACCGAAATGCAGGGCTTCCAAACGGCCGCCGATGGCGCCCTGCTTGGCGATGTCTTCGACGTTGGCCATGCCCAACGCGGTTTCGATCAAGGCTTCGATACCGATTTTATTGGTCAGGCCCTGCTGCATTTCCAACTGGCTCAGCATCGCATCGACCATGTAAACGTCGCTGTAAACGCCGACCTTGGGCACCAACAGGGTTTTGATTTTAGCGCCGGCCTGCTCGACCAGATCGACCACGTCGCGCACCATATATTGAGTGTCCAGACCGTTGATCCGCACCGACAAGGTGATGCCGTGGCCCTCCCAGTCCAAATCGTTGATGGCTTGGATCACGTTTTTACGGGCTTGCAGCTTGTCGTCCGGCGCGACCGCGTCCTCCAAATCCAGGAAAATGAAGTCCACACCGCTTTTCAGGGCTTTTTCGAACATGTCCGGATTGGAACCCGGCACCGCCAGTTCGCAGCGTTGCACGCGTTGCGCGTTGGCTTGGTAAAGAGTGTGGCTCATGAATCAATTCCTAAGGTTAGTGAGAGAACGGCTGTTTTTGCTGTTCCGGCAATGATTTAAATAGCCAGCCATTTTACTTTCGGGACGTGCAAAGTCAACGCTTGCGGACGGATGCGCGCACTATCATGGAGCAAACGCCGACGCCCTAGCCAGCGGTCCGTACGCACCGACTGCAGGTAGAGTAAATGGCTTAGCCTGAAAATCGTCGAATAATACGCCGGCTAGCGGTGCCGCGATGCCAGCGATCGCGAGTGACGTGGAGATGGCGGCGCCGATAGGCTTAGCGCCGGCCGGGATTTCGTATGGCCGAGGGAAGTCGAACGGGACTACTCAAGACCGACAAATTCATTTTAGGATGCACGACGAACCACGAGTCATGCCTGGGCCAAACGGCGCGCATGGCCCAGGCGACTTAAATACCCCCGGCGCTCAT
>NZ_LUUK01000034.1 GCF_001644025.1 Methylomonas koyamae | reverse complement strand
TGAATCCCGGCCAACCCTCTGAAAGCGTTCAATTTGAAATCGGATGGCGACCAGCAAAGCCATTCTGCCGCCGGGCTTAAACCAAGTGGCAAAATCGATGATTAAAAAACCAAGGAGATATATCGCTCATGCTAGAACTCTACATCGCCAATAAAAATTACTCGTCATGGTCGCTACGGCCCTGGATACTGATGCGGGAACTCGGCATTTCGTTTATCGAAAAGCTCGTTCCGTTTGCCGGAACGGATCAAACCAACGCCTTCCGTCATTTCTCGCCAACCGGGAAAGTGCCTTGTCTGATCGACGGCGAAACCGTTGTTTGGGATTCGTTGGCGATTACCGAATACTTGGCGGAGCGAAGCCCGGCTGTTTGGCCAGCCGATGCATTAGCGCGAACCTGGGCGCGTTGCGCAGTCGCGGAAATGCACTCCGGGTTTCAGGTTCTGCGTGAATGTTGCACCATGAATTGCGGATTACGGATTCGCTTGGCATCGCCTTCGCCGGTCTTGGCAAAGGATCTGACTCGACTGAATGCATTATGGCTTGAGGGCTTGACCCGCTTCGGCGGACCCTACTTAGCCGGGCCGGCATTTACCGCGGTGGACGCTTTCTTCGCGCCCGTCGCCTATCGCGTCCAAACCTATGGCTTGGACATGGCGCCGCCTGCTCGCCCATACGTCGACCATTTGCTAGCCTTGCCGGCCATGCGTGACTGGTATGTCGCAGCACTCAGCGAGACATGGCGCGATGAAGAGCATGAGCAGATGGCGAGAAACGCAGGAACTTGGCTGAACGACTTTCGCGCCGTTGGTCAATAACCTCGGCTGCACGATTTTAGCAAGGTCATGAAATATGCTATTGGCCTAGCCGAAAGCATTAGAACCATCAAAAAACAATCGGCAACTACGATATGATCAAAAAAGTAGGCAACACCATTATCAACGCCAAACACCGCGCCACATGCCATTGCGGTTCGGTGGAGCTCGAACTCGATCTTCCCGACGGCATCGTCGATCCGCGCCGCTGCGATTGTTCACTTTGCCGGCGCAAAGGCGCGATTATGGCATCGGTGCCGCTATCTGGAATAAAGGTCGTCAAAGGCCAAGAGATCTTGAAGCTTTACCAATTCAACACCATGAGCGCCAAACATTATTTTTGCTCGATTTGCGGCATCTACACCCACCACCAACGCCGATCCGTACCCAGCCAGTACGGCTACAACGTTGCCTGCCTTGAAGGTGTTAATCCCTTTGAACTGGGGGAAGTGCGAACCGGTGATGGTATCAATCATCCTGCTGATAGGCGGGGATAATCAAGTCTTATCGCCATGGCGATTGAAAATGCCGAAAAGTTGCAGCATCCGATCGACTGCGATAACGGTAATTGAAAGCCATGGACAACCAAACTTAGGTCCGAACGGCATGAACGTTGAAGTTCGCGGCCGGACGTTATTAGCGATTTTACCGCTGTGGGTGGGTATTTCACGAATCAATGTGGGAGCGCACTTTCCTGCCGACGTACTGGCGGGGTATTTCTGCGGAGCTAGAGGCTTGTTGGCTAACAAGTCCGCCGTAAGTCGGCTAAAAGGTTATCGTTGTTCGTTAAGCGTAATACGGAGGAGAACTCGGATATGAAACACATCATCACCGTAACGATTTTAGTATTAGCCGTGGCGTGTTATCTGTCCGGCTATTCCGGCGTCGGCAACATTGGATTTGCGGTTGGCGCAAGCTTGGAGACTTGGTTTTGGATTCGGATTCTTATCAAGCGACCTTCCGCCAAATCGGATTCATCGTCGACGATTTCATGATGGTCTTTCGTCTCGTTTTTGGGAGGGGTATCGTTACGCTTTTGATCAATCATTGCAACCACACAAGACGTCGGTTGCCAAATCGCTGAAAGTCCAAGGAGTAGAAATGCCAAGTGTTCTGATCGAAGTCCGTCGCCAATACACACAGGCGCAAGAAATTGCCCTGATGGAAGCCGTGCACATGGCTTTACTAGAAGCGTTCAAAATTGTCCCGGATGATAAGAATGTTCGATTTATTGTTCATGAACCTCATCGCTTCGCCTATCCGCCTGCCAGAGAGCAAGCGGATTTTTATACCCATATCAGTATAGACGCCTTTGCCGGCCGATCGCTTGATGCCAAGCGAAATCTGTCAAAGCCATAGTGACAAATCTCGAGCCATTTGGCATACCTCCTGATCATGTGAAAATTTTGCTGAGAGAAATTCCCAAAGAGAATTGGGGTATTCGCGGCGGGCAAGCGGGTTGCGATGTTGGTCTGGGTTTTAAAGTGGACGTGTAACAAATGCTCAACGCCGACCCAAAATTCAGTGAATTACTTTATCGTGTTACGTATACAGGCGACTTTCGCTATTGAATAACCCTATGGAAGCTGAAAACGTTTATCAGGCATTCGACTGGCTTTGGTGTTCCGCACAGCTGACTGAGGCGGACATAGCCAAACTGTCGGAGCTTGGTATAGAGGCGGTGATTAACTTGGCACCGTCAACGGCCAGCAACGCATTGCCAGGCGAAGCCGAATTGGTCGTGAACCAAGGCATCACTTATATTCAAATTCCCGTGGCGTGGGAACAACCCAGGCTTAGCCAGCTGGAACAATTCTTTGCTGTCCTCAAGGCATTTAAACGACATAAGGTCTGGGTGCATTGCGCAAAAAATAAACGGGCGTCCGCTTTCATTTATCTCTATCGCAAGTTGTGCTTGGCGGAGGAGGAAGTGATTGCGTTGTATCCTATGAGCGAAATCTGGACGCCGAATCCCGTCTGGCAAGCATTCATTGACTACGCTATTCGACACATTAAAGGGCCATCGGCGCATGATTAGAATTTGGGGAAGACGTAGTGCATACAATGTGCAAAAGGTGTTATGGACTATTGGTGAGCTAGGTTTGGCATATCAACATATCGATGCCGGTGGCAGCGCGGGTGGCCTCGATCAGCCCGATTTTCTTGCCATGAATCCGCATGGTCGTATTCCTGTGTTGGTCGATGGCGACATCACGGTCTGGGAGTCCAACAGCATTGTTCGCTATTTGTGTGCTAATTACAGTCGCGGTCATTTGTGGGCCGAAGCGCCGGCAAAACGCTCGTTGGCGGAGCGCTGGATGGACTGGGAGCTGGCAACATTGCAACCTGATTTTCTGGATTTGTTTTGGGGATTTTACCGCACGCCGGAAGAATTACGGGATCAGCATAAAATCCAGCATGCCGCTATGTGTTGCCAAAAACATTTGGCCCTCTTGAATGCGCATCTTGCCGAACAGGCTTTCGTGGCGGGCGATGCGTTCAGTATGGGCGATATTCCCGTCGCCACACCGCTTTATCGATATTTTGAAATGGGCGTTCCCACTCCGGAAATACCCAATGTTCGCAGATGGTACCGTGCGCTTTGCGAACGTAAAGCTTTCCGCGACCATATCATGACGTCGTTCGATGAGCTGTACGCTCGGCAAACGTTTTAATGCCGCTGGCAGAAAGTGAAAAAATGATTTTGGAAATAGCAATACTCAACGTCGTCGCCGGACGGGAGCTGGAGTTTGAGACTGCCTTTCGTCAGGCGTCAGTTCAATTTTTCGGCACCAGCTCTGTGTCGGTATAGCATTCTCCGGGCTTAAGCGGTTGGAAATCCTACCGCGAATTAACTAACGTACCAAGTAAGTTCTTTAAATCAAAACTATTTCAACAAGGCAAAGAAAGATGACCTGCATATCGAATGGTTTACTCGCCGACACTTGCCAGAATTTTGTTGATCACCGTGGCCGAAATTCGAAAATCCGATCGGTGCAAGACTTCAAAAGCCGCTCGAGCCGATGCAATCAAACCTCGTTGCTTGGCTAGGCCTATGACAGCAGCCGTACCGACGACCTGGAGTTGATATTCTTTGGCCACGGCCCGGCAGGCACGTTCGTCCATGATCAGCAAATAGTTTTCGGGTGACGATAGCGCGATGTTAATGCAGTCGGTTTCTCCGGCGTCCAGATCAATGTCCAAACAAGGTGTGATGGATTCATGCCATACCGTTAGCCGACCAGAATCAAATGCATGAGCCAGCGCTTGTTCACCCGGTGTCGATTTGCCGGGTAACACTTCCTGTTTCACTGATTCGGGTACATAAACCTGGCCAAATATCTGGGGTAGCCAAATTAAACCTTCCACCAACGCCAGTCCGATCAATGGACTGGCGTCGACAATGACTTTTTTGCTCATCCTTGGTTAGGCTTGGTTGAGCCACTGGTCCAAGGTATCTAAGTCGTCCTCGACTTCGTCGGCCGTTTGATCGATGACGGGAATGCCCAGACGCGAGACGTGCGCGATAAAGTTGGCCAACGGCATATCGGCCAGTTTGGCAGAGCGGGCAAGGGATAAATTTCCGTCCTTGAAGAGTGCCGTCGCCAAGGCCTTACGCACACCTGGCATACCAATGATTTTGGCGGATTTTAGGCCGACCATCACCGCGTCAGGTTAGTTTCGATTCATGACCAGAACCATATCCTCATGGGCCATGCGCAAGGCTTCGCTGGGATTGTTCTTTAGACCACTGACATTAACAGTTTTCATAGTCTGATTACATAGGAAGATTGGATGGGTGGATTATAAGCCTCTGAATGAAAATTGATGCAACAATGTGAAGTGGGATCGACCTGCCTTGACAACGCATCGACCGCTATTGGACTAAGTAACTAAGTCTGACTGCTCCCAGGATCAGTTACTCCTTGATCGCTCTCTGGATTTGGAGATTTGGTTTGGCACGCACATTTGGCAGTCCTGTTGGTATTTACAGCCATGAAAATACCCAAATAAGGCGTATGGTGGGTAGTACAAGGATGTGTGACAGCGCATTGTGCAGCTCAATCAATAAATCTTGATCTACGATCGGGAATTGGGGCGCCGGCGGCATCGCCGCAACCTCACTTGATGCCGACATTACCGCCTCCCTGAGCGGTTTTGCAATGGCCGATGGCGGCCTAGTTAGGTCTTTGCGAGCCGAGTTCAACTATTGATAACGCATTTTATCAATAGTTTTGTAAAGCCATAAGAGTCCGACCATCGCGCGTTTTGACACTTAGTGGCACTAGGTGTATATAAGTAGCACGAGGTGTAACCATGAAGCAAACTGACGCGATATCGAAAACCATCAGTACCGGAATTAAACTGGACGAGACTCTCCACGCCCGTCTGAAGGCGCTGAGCCATGTCAAAGATCGGACGCCGCACTGGCTGATGAAAGCCGCTATCGAAGAGTATGTTGAACGCGAAGAAGCGTACGAGCGGGAAAAGCGCGAAGACATGGAGCGTTGGCAACGATACCAGCAAACCGGTCATGCCATACCTCATGAAGCGGTTGACGCATGGCTCGCCTCCTGGGGAAACGAAAGTGAGCTCGCGTGTCCCAAATAGTCTGGCTTCCCGATGCCTTAATGGATGTCGAGCGGTTACGCGCGTTTTTACAAGACAAGAATCCAAACGCGGCAGCACGGGCCGGTCAAACTTTACGTGATGGCGCAAATTATCTGAGCGGCTTTCCCATGGTCGGACGACCTATGAATGATGGATCAGAGCGCCGCGAACTTTTTTTGCCTTTCGGCGCCGGCGCCTATGTTCTCCGCTACCGGATTGATGGCGATACCCTAATTATTATTCGCGTCTGGCACAGCAAAGAATTGAGGGAGGTTTAATGGGGAAACCCGATAATGCGTTGGTTATCGCCCCCTCTGGAAGCCGTCTTCTGACCGCTGAGGACTTCCGCCGTCTGTCCGACGTACCGCCCGAGGTCGAATGGTTTGCCAACCTGACCAATCCACAAACACGGCGAGCCTATCAGAATGCGGTTGAAGACTTTATGCGCTTTACCGGTATCAAAAAACCTGAAGAATTCCGTGACGTGACTCGCGCGCACGTCATCGCCTGGCGAGACGATTTAGGAAATCGCGTTCTGAATGGCACAACCATTCGGCACCGGCTGTCGGCGCTGTCCTCGCTGTTCGATTATCTGTGCGATCGCAACGCGGTGACCCATAACCCCGTGAAAGGCGTTAAACGGCCGAAAGTAGATAGCGGCGAAGGCCGCACACCTGCTTTAGGTGATCATCAAGCCCGCGAGTTGTTGGACGCCCCCGAGGGCGATCGACTGAAAGACAAGCGAGATAAAGCGATTCTGGCTACCCTGCTCTATCACGCTCTGCGGCGTGATGAGCTGTGCAAGCTGAAAGTCAAGGACTTCAAACATGAGCGTCGCGGCGTGCCGCATCTGAAAGTGTCAGGCAAAGGTGGCAAAATCCGTTATGTGCCTTTGCATCCTGCAGCCAGTAGGCTGGTCTACGAATATATGGAGATGGCTGGCCACGGCCACGACGACAATGGAGCCCTGTTCCGGCCCGTCAGTCATAACGCCAAAGATAATGGTGGTAAGTCCATCACCGCCGATGGCGTTTATAAGATTGTACGGACTTATTCGGCCCAGCTAGGCTTTGAAATCGGGGCCCACTCCCTTCGAGCCACGGCCGCCACGAACGCCCTTGATCATCAGGCTGACATCGCCAAGGTTCAAGAATGGCTTGGCCATGCCAACATCACCACGACGCGGATTTACGATCACCGGAAGACCCGGCCGGAGGACAGCCCGACGTTTAAGGTGAGTTATTAATCGCAAGTATATGTATGGTAAGGAAAGAGCAAGGCCTGCTCAGATAGAGATAGACAATTGTTGCCCGTGTTTATAAAGGTCAAAGCTCCTGGTCTGCCACATCCACGATATAGCCAAAAGTAATCGAACCAGAACGGAAAGCGATCGCATAAATGCTCGTAGCTTTCCATGTTGCCCTCCCTGAATTGGTTTCTGTAAAAAGCTCTTCCTGTACCTCAAGCAGGAGACCCGTTATCGTGCCGGAAACACTGTAAGCAATCTATTGACAGAGTCTATATCATCCGATCGAAAGAAGCGAAGATAGTGTCCACTTATCATCAGGTGGACACTTATGAAAGAGCACACTACTCGCCTATCGCGCCCATTGATCGCAAGACACGGGCGAGATGGCTGATGTCTTTATGATCCGGAAGCCAAACGGGAGTTGGTCCGAATCTGTTTGCAACCGGGACTATCGGTTGCCAAGGTTGCGCTGGAACACGGCATCAATGCCAATCTATTGCGTAAATGGATAGGCTTACACCAAGAAACAGGCGCTTCGGTACGGAACAGCGCATTAGCGTTGCCGACTTTTGCGCCGGTTTTAGCCCTGGGCGCGGAGCAGCCGACTAAACCAGCCATCAACGTAACCTTATCCCACGGCGTCAAGCTTGAACTGCCGTCTGTCGCATTCAGCGATCTGCCGTTGCCCTCCTGCCCGACGTGCCTGCCGGCACGGCTCAATCATCCTCAGAAAGATTGAACCGTTTCTAAACCCCTACGGATATTGGAATCTGGCAAAAAGCGCTGGGAAAAAAATGCACTACTATTTCGGCATTTTTTCGCCGACAGACGACTTGAGCGATATCTGGAGCGAACGGCCTTTCGATCGGGCCGTCAGCGAGTTGACTCCTTTCATCCCCCAGAAAAGTACAGTTTACGATCTCAGCCCTAGGCCTAAAATGCCGCTACGGCGACATGGAGTCTATCCTTGCGTTCCCCATTAACAAGTAATGACACCCTGTCCTGGAATTTTTCAAGTGTATTAAAGAGCGCGTTTACTGCTGCTGGTCCTAGCCCTTCAAAAAGCTCTAAAAATTCTTTAGGGGTAAATTCGGCTTTAATTGGCCCAATTTCAAGGCTAGCCCCGAAAGAGACGACTTGTTCTTGATTGTAACGCTTAGCTTGAATCCCAAGGGAAACAAGTTCTTGTTGAAGCGCCTCAGCGGTTTGTTTATTTTTTGCCCCAATAACGAATTGATCTGACAAGCGATCGACATCTTAGAAGCAAAGAGCGCATCCCCGGAATCAGAACAGCCAGCGCTGAGAAATATTTTGTCGGTAATTACAACAGAGCTCATCAATGGGGCGCTGTACCTGAATCTGTCCGATCGAATTTAATGTTTCGAATATTCTCAAATACCTGTGTAACTTTGTAATTCGGAGTGCTTTTATGAACAAATGGATATTATTGCCGCTACTGTTAGTTGTGGCGTCTGTTAGCTATGCAGTCGATACCTCATGGTCTAAAACAACGACACACTATACGATTTATATGTCTGGTGGCTGGGCAACTATGCCGTTTAGTCCACCCAGTTCTGTCCCTATATCGGGAACGACCGTCACCTCGGTGTCATACCAATGGTCAACTTATCCGAATGGTAACTCTTCGGAACTGGTCGAGATTTGCTATTCCAATCCAAACTCGTCAACAATTCAGTATTGTCACAATATTTCCGCTTCTCAGACAGGCACTGTCCATTTCTACGATGGATTCAGTGCTCGAGGTACTTTTTGGATTAGACACACTTTAACTGGAGGCACTTACCCCGCAACAGCAAACTCAAGAACCGATTCCGTTACAGTCAATTATCACTATTGATTCGTGTATAGGCGATACCTATTTTTTGCGTATCGCCTATTTGAAGAGTTTAAAAAAAGGACCGAATGCCGCTAAGCTATGTAGCTAAAGCTTTTCTCGAAATAGGGGAAATGAATATGACCAGCATCAATGTATCAAACACTACGGCATCTCCTTCGGCAATTTCGCAGAAACGAAGTGCTTCGCAACCGACTGAAAAACAAGGCAACAACAGTTCGGTTTCATCCAAGAGCACCACTGACACGGCGACTTTTAGCGGGCATGCAATGCTGTTGTCGAGGTTGTTCCATACCAATGACCCGAATGCAACTCCCGAGGCTGCAACGGCGTTTACGACCAATAACCTGAGCGGCAATTCCGCTAGTTTCCTTACGCAGGCGGACAGAAAGCTGATGGAACGCGCCTACGAGTATGCGCAGTCCAGCGGCATGGATTTGGAACAAGTCGATAATTTTGCGTTTGATTTGGCAAACTACCGTTTCCTACAGGTGACGGGGAATAATACCGGGGAAATAGCGGGACAATCAGGTATTTATGACGCAGAAGGCAATCCTTGGGTAGGCAAATACAATCCTCAAGACGCCGAGCAGGTCAAACGGATATTGACCGATTCCTCGGTAGAATCAACCGACATCGATAAAGGTTTTTTGGCTTACTTGCTGAACCCGCAAATCAGCGGTTTGACTCATGCCGTTAGCTTTGGCGCATTGGAAAAATTCATTCCTGCATTGACATCGCAAAATAGCCAATCGGCAGATAATGCGGCACCCCGAACTGCGCAAGCCTTTACTCCAACCGATCCAGGCTTGGCTCAGGCCTTGTACCGTGTCGATCATCCCTACCAAGGCGCCAAATGGGAAGCCGGGGCCAACGCCCCCAAAAACGCCGCCGAACAGCCTTGGCAGCACCTCAGTAAAACAGAGCGCAAACAAATCATGGCAGCTTATCAACTGGCATTATTACATTCGGCCGACGCTAATCTTAACCTCATTGACCAAATGTCGCGCTTGTCCGGACTCGCCAAGATGCAGCAAGACCCGAATACCGAACCCGCCGAATTAGCGCAATCGCTTGCCAAAACGACGGCTATCGACACGCGGGCTTAGCTTTAGCTGCCGCCCTGACACTTTGATGCTTCTTCCCGGCAAATTCTTGCCGTTTTTTGAGTTCCTTGGACATCGGGAATCTCGCTGTACGCCGGTAATTAGGAAAAATGTTAGATGGCATGGGCATTGCTTAACGTTAGGGCAAGCTGATTTGCCACAGGAATTGACCATGACATCCACCATTCATGCCTTAGCCAACCGTTTCCCGTTTAATTACACTTCGTTCAATGGCCAGCGGGCCGTGCAAACTGATAATAGTCCAGCGGCTACGCAAGACACTGTCAGCATCAGCGACGCCGGTCGGCAAGCGTGGACAGCCGATAGCGTGACTCAGGCAGGCACAAGGTTTCAGCAACTCATGGCGGAAAAAACCGCCGGGCAAAACTTTCTACGCAACGCCGCTTTAGCCAATCCCCATTCCAGCGACTCGGAGCAATTTGCCTACGATTTGGCGCACGACCAGTTGTTTGACGGGCAAGGCGGAGGCGGTTTGATTAGCCTAGGTGCCACGCCGAACGATCCGCTTCATTACAGCAGCGGTGAATTGGTCACCGAGGAAAGCAAAGCCTACTTCACTGAGCAGGCCAGCCAATATCAGCAAGCAGCAAGCAAGCTTTACGATTCCGCCAAGGCCGCAGGCATCAGCGCCGGTGAAATTGTCAATCGGCTGTACGACTTGCAAGCGCAACAACCGTCCCGATTCCGGGCCATGATGATGTGGCCTTCAGCCGGTTAATTGTTAGCGTCGATGAGTCAAATCCATTAAGCCTACTGATTCGTTAGGAGTTCGCATGAGTATTCAAAACGTCAATAACATCACGCCAAACGCCATTCAGCAACGCCATTTGATACAAAGTCCGGGCGCGAATTTTTTCACCGACTTCAAAGCCGCGTATGCGCGTTACCAGACTGCCGCGCCAACCGGCTCGTCGACGGACGCTGCTAAGCAAAGCGCATCCCCTACCACTTTGTCGGATATCATGGGCTTGACCTTCACCGAAATGGCCGCCGTGCGCGGCACCAGTGCCAACGATCAGACCGCTTACGCCGCCATTTTAAATCGCGCCTATAGCCAAGGTGGCATGGATAATCCGGTCGCGTTTTTGCAAAGCCTGACGCCGCAAGAACAAGGCGTCGTGCAGCGCGCACATTGCCTGGCCGAGCCCTTCGATACCTCAACGATGAGTAGGGAAGGCGCTTACAATCTGTTGCTGCCGGAAGGCTACCAGGTGGATTTCAATCACGATGGCATTCAGGAAGTCGGTGCCGCAAGAACCGGTACCTTTCCACCGTTGGACGCGCCGGAACAAGTCAAACAGGCATGGCTGGCGGCGACTCAGAACATGGATGACATGACGATGATGACCTATGGATTTGAAATGCATAACATGTTGTACGGCATCAACGTTAATGATCAAACCAGCAAGGCTCTAGCCCCAACCGACCAAATAGACAGCTACCGCGACGGCGTCAATAAATTCCTGGCTTCGCTGGAATATTTCAAGGCCTCCATACCAACCGATCAATACGCCCGCGACAAGGCATTTTTTAGCGATATGAAACGGTTGTTGGCGTAAGCGGCATCAAGGCAACACCACTACCGACAAAATTTTGAAGCCCTGAGGCATCCATGTGATACTAACAGATTAGCCAATTACTTTGAGCTCAAACATTCGCCACCCCGGCCGACAACAATTCTGAAGGCAGAAAGTTTCCCGGCCGTTTTGCTCAAACCCATTCAAGGAGTGTAAATGCAGATCGACGCAAATTCACCCCATCATCACTATCGATTCTTGGAAAAGGTCGATCCCATGCCTTGGCAAAATCGATTCAAGACCGCCGATAGCAGGCCAATCGGTCAGCAGTTCAATGTCAAACAATTGGCATTAAAATCAGATGAGCTGAAACAAAAATTGGCGAACGTGGATTTGCGTAATATTTCACCGCATGACCTCGCCATGTTGGGCGGATATTTGAACTTCAACGGCGAGATTTCCGATAATACTGTCGGGGAGTTTGTGGTATTGACGGTCAACGATGACCAATACGACTTGAGCCCCAACACGCCGATAGATGCCATCAAAGAATACGAAAGGCGCTATGCCCTCGTTAACCGCGCGATCGACAGTGGCGAACAAGGCTGGGACGATGCCAGGCGCTTTTTGGGCAATGTGCTTCACACGCTCTACAATTTGGACAATGCCATAACGCCGTTAAGAGTCGGCTCCCAGATCGACACCAACGCGTGAAATAGGGCAATTCGTGAAGCCTGGAATGTCAAAATTTCCGAATTTAGAGCCAGAAAGTCGGGCCGGCAATGCGGCAAAGCATTGCCGCTTAATATTGATGCTAGCCTTAACTGGCGGCAAGCCGATGCCGAAAACAGCCATCAGAGCGCCACAAAACTGTCAAATTCCGATGGCACAAATTATGCTAATAATCTAAAAACTGATTTTGAATGTTTGAATTAGGGGATTAAAATCCAATTACAGGTTTAATAAGGAGATAGAGCATGTTTGTAAACACAACATCGAATACGTACCCGACTTACGGCACCTCATCCGTTGCCCGCAATTACCAATCTAATAGTAATGTGTTTAAGAACGACAATACCAATACCAGATTGGCATACACCGATTCCGTGAGTATTAGCGATAATGCCTATCGAGCATTAAACGAGGGCTCTCAGCCATCCAAAGATGCAACCGATCCCGTATCGGTAGCTGCGAAGAAACTCATCGACAACGTTAACAGCGATCCTGAATTTGCTAAACAAATGGCCAGAGATGCGGCGTTTGGCACGGATCTGAAGATGGTTAAAGTTGATGATATATTTAACTTGCCAACTTCAGACCACACTAAAAGATGGGCCGAGTTTACCCAGGGCCAAAAAGAGTTTGAAGCACAGGCGTCAGGTATCAGGGAGCAAAGAATTACAATCTACAACGACTTGAAGAGCAAGGGGGCCAGTGACGCCGATATTTTCAATGGAATTATGCAATTCAACAAGACATTGCCGAATGACTATCAAAAAATGGCAAGGATAGACCAACTTACAAAGTATTTTTAGTTAAATTGAGATTCGATGCCGCCTGACGTTTAAACGTCAGGCGGCTACCTTCGCAGCCCGCCGTGCCGAACTAACCCGGCGCTTTACCGACGAGGCCGACGAATATTCTTGCATGAATGCGACGACGAGATGCTGGCCGAGGAACTGGATATTACAAAGAGGTCAACGTGTTCTGGGTGTCGGAAACTGCGCACTGGGAAGCTATTCGCGCTGCTGCCAAACAAGCAAATATCGGCAAACAAATTGATGACGCGCTGGCGATTATCGAAACCGAAAACCCCAAGCTGAAAGGCATCCCGGATAAACGCTACCCCCCTCGGTGGACGAATGGTTGCCGGAGGATCACTTGGCGCGTTTTGTAGTCGAAGTCATCGAGCAGTTGGATTT
>NZ_LUUK01000033.1 GCF_001644025.1 Methylomonas koyamae | reverse complement strand
AATGCGATTCGGCTCAGCCAACGCGGTTCGGCTCAGTCAACGCGGCTCCGCTCAGCCAACGCGGTTCGGCTCAGTCAACGCAGCTCCGCTCAGCCAATGCGATTCGGCGAAATCCATCGCCACACTTTACGCTGAAAGTCGGTGGACCTGGTACCGATACTTCGATTTCGCAACGCCGGCTATCGCTGCTAAAACTATTCCCTCAGCCTTGAGGTTGACTTTTCGGGACGAAAAGAGAGCGTGCTCGTTAGGATATTGGCTCGGCGAGCTACGAAATATCGTCGAGTTGTTAGCGAATTGTGCTAAATTCTATTGACTTTAAAATCAGGTGCCGTACAGAACGCCAGCAATGGAATGCCGGATTACCCGCCTAATAACAAAAACGCATGCGAAACCGATCGTTCATCACTCGAATCCGCCTAGCCTGGTGTTACACCGGACTACTGTTGTTGGCCGGCCCGAGCGGGTTTCCTCAGACAGCCCGAGCCGCCGGGCACAGTCATGCCGAACAATTGGCGATTCCGGATTCCAGCGATTTCCGGGGCGAGATGCTGTTATTCCCGGCCGTGACGGTGATCGACCGCTACGACCAAGGCCCGAAAAAGAAACCGGCCAACAGCGAAGTGATCCCGGAGATGAACTTCTTTTACACCGCCGATTACCAGCAATTCCGCTTTCTCGGCGAGTGGCTGGTGTCGACCAAGACTCACAACCTGGAGCGGATTCAGTTCGGTTTGCACTTAGGCGAGTCCAGTTTGTGGCTGGGCCGCTTTCACAACCCGATCGGCTATTGGAACATGCAGTACCATCACGGCGCTTTTCTGCAGAACACCGCCAGCCGGCCCGGCATCATGGCCTTCGAAACTCAGGGCGGCGTGATCCCCAATCATTTGACCGGTTTGTTCTGGGAAGGCGTGCATCAATTCGACGAAGCCGGCCTGTATTACTCGGTCGGCGCCGGCGCCGGGCCGTATCTGAAGCGCGGTTTGTCGGCCTTCAACGTGATCGAGCCGGGCGGTTCGCATCGGCCGGGCGCCACTTTCCGCTTGGGGTATCAGCCGGTCAGTTTCGGCGTCAACGAGTTCGGCATTTCCGGTGCCTATACCGAGATTCCGTCGGACCTCAACGACGTGCGCGAAGTGAAGCAATTCGTGGCCGGCGCTTATGCCAACTGGCAACAGGACAGCGTGCATCTGTTGAGCGAAGTGGTCTACGCCAACAGCCGCCTGGAGCACGACGCCGGCTTGCGTAACGGCGGCAGTTTCTTTAACGCCTACGCGCAAGCCGAATGGGCGTTCGCCGACGATTGGACCTTGATCGGCCGGATCGAAGGCACGCGCGGCGGTCAAAACGATCCTTATTTGGCGCTGTTTCCGCGCTACGTGCGGGACAGGCTGCTGGGCGGCTTGCGCTACCGGGTCAACAGCAATATGGCGCTGAAGGTGGAAGCTTCGCAGGATCATATCCGCGACGACCGTTACGGCCAGGTGATGTTTCAGTGGAGCGCGGTATTCCCATGAGACTCCGGCGCGCTTTATTTTGGTCGAGTTTGGCAGCGGCGCTGCTGTTCGGCGCGGCGCGGTCCGGCGCGATCAGCCGGCAGTCCCTGGTATTGGCGACCAGCGTCGATTCGGCGATGCCGTCTCTGACGGTTCAGGAAGCGCGTAAATTATTTCTAGGGGTGCCGTTGGAGAAAGACGGCGAGCATCCGGTGCCATTGGTGAACGCCAGCGATCCTTTGATTTATCAAGTCTTTCTGCAAAAAGTCGCGTTCATGTCGGCGACCGCCTACGAAAACCAAACCATCTCGGTGGTGTTCCGCCTGGGCGGCAAACGGCCGGAGCGCTACGACGATTACCAGCATCTGGTCGAGGCTTTGCAACAACACCCCGGCACCGTGACTTATTTGTGGGAAGATCAGGTGAAGGCAAACCAACGCATCAAATCCGTTAACGTACTATGGCAAGGATCTCTCGAGTAGGCCGCTTTTTTAATAGTTTTAACGGTCGAATGATCGTCGCGGTG
Source organism: Methylomonas koyamae (assembly GCF_001644025.1). Taxonomy (GTDB): domain Bacteria; phylum Pseudomonadota; class Gammaproteobacteria; order Methylococcales; family Methylomonadaceae; genus Methylomonas; species Methylomonas koyamae_A. The sequence continues at coordinate 27,416 of NZ_LUUK01000033.1, read as the reverse complement.
GTCGGCATTCATTTATTGCTGGTGCCGATTTTGTTGTTCGGTATTTATCGGGTCATCAAGCCCAGCATGGAAGCCCAATTCGTCAACCAGGTGCGCTCCGACGCATTGATGTTCGGCAATCTGGTGTCGCCGCGATTGTCGCGCGGCGACATCGGCGAATTGCAGGGCTTGCTGGGCGAATTTTTGCTGAACGGCCGGCTGGCCTATGCCGAAATCGCCACCGAACAGGGGCAGGTCCATGCCGACGTGGCTTTGAACGCGCGGCAGGCGTTTCAGGAGGATTTTTTCTTCGGCGAACACGGCGACGGAATTTACTTCGTCGCGGTGCCGGTCAGCGCCGACAGCGGCCAATCGGCGACCTTGCGGCTGGGTTTCGACGAAAGTCAGATTCGTCGCGAGATTTACACGATTTACCAGCGCAGCGGTTATTTTGTCGCGGCTTACATGGGCTTGACCTTGCTGGTGGTCGGTTTGTTCGGCCGCAAGCTGGTGCTGCCGCTGGAGCGGTTGCGCGACGAAGCCGAGCAAATCGCCGAAGGCAATCATACCGGCAGTTTCAGCACCGGCACCCGGATCACCGAAGTCGCGGCCTTGGCCGAACATCTGGAAAAAATGCGCCAGGCGCTGTTGTCGGCCCGCGACGCGGCCTTGCAAGCCGCCGGCGCCAAGACCGAGTTTCTGGCCAATATGAGCCACGAAATCCGCACGCCGATGAACGGCATCATCGGCATGATAGGCTTGGCGCTGCGGACCGACTTGACGCCCCGCCAGCGCGAGTTTCTGGCGATGGCCAATAGTTCCGCCGATGCCTTGCTGCGCATCGTCAACGACATTCTGGACTTTTCCAAAATCGACGCCCGCAAACTGGAGCTGGACCACGCGCCGTTCCGCTTGCGCGAAAGTCTGGGCGATACCTTGAAGTTGCTGGCCGGCCATGCCCACGAAAAAGGCCTGGAGTTGATGCTGCGCATCGATCCGGAAGTGCCCGACGATTTGATCGGCGACACCGGCCGCTTGAACCAGGTCATCATTAATTTGGTCGGCAACGCGATCAAATTTACCCAGCACGGCCAAATCGTGGTTCAGGTCAAGCCCGAACACCACGACGCCGAGCGGGTTTGTCTGCACTTCGCGGTGCAGGATACCGGCATTGGCATTCCGGCCGACAAGCAGCGCCTGATTTTCGAGGCCTTCGCCCAAATCGACGCGTCCTCGACCCGCAAATTCGGCGGCACCGGCTTGGGGCTGTCGATTTCGTCGCGGCTGGTGGAATTGATGGGCGGCCATCTGGCTCTGGAAAGCGAACTGGATCGCGGCAGTACCTTCTTTTTCACGGCGGTATTCGAGCGCCACGTTCGGGCGGCTGACGACGTCCAAGTGCCGGAAATCGACGTTAAGGGCTTGCCGGTGCTGATTGTCGATGACAACCTGATCAATTTGCGGGTGTTCTCGGAAACCCTGAGCCATTGGGGCATGCTGCCGACTACCGTCGATAACGGCCAGGCGGCGATCGATGCGCTCCGCTGCTCGCGGGCCACCGATAGCGGTCAACGCTACGCGATGGTACTGCTGGACGCGATGATGCCGATGATGGACGGTTTTACCGTGGCCCAACGCATCCGCGAGGATCATCGCTTCGATCCGGTCACGATCATGATGCTGTCGTCGGCGGACCGGCCGGACGATTTCGAGCGCTGCCGCGACTTGGGCGTCAATTTATACGTGCGCAAGCCGGTCAAGCATTCCGAGCTGTGGAACGCGATCCAGTCCGCGCTCAGTCAAACCGAAGCCCGTTTCGCCGATAGCGCGCCGCCGGCATTGGCGCAGCCGCCCCGGCCGCTGCGCATCCTGCTGGCCGAGGACAATCCGGTCAATCAGTACATGGCGGTGGTGCTGCTGGAAGAGCGCGGTCATAAGTTGGAAGTCGCCAACAACGGCCGTGAAGTGCTGGACATCCTGGCGACCGGCAAGCCCTTCGATTTGGTGTTGATGGACGTGCAAATGCCGGTCATGGACGGTTTTCAGGCTACGGCGGCGATTCGTGAAGGCGAACGCGACAGCGGCCGGCATTTGCGCATCGTGGCGATGACCGCCCACGCGTTGAAGGGCGACCGCGAGCGTTGTCTGGCCGCCGGCATGGACGACTATATTTCCAAGCCGGTGCAGGAGCAGGAATTGCTGGCGACGGTCGAGCGTTGGGATTTGGCGCAAACCGATCAAGAGGGCGAGGTCGCCGTGGCCGAGCCGATGGCCGAACCGGCCCTGGAATGGCGGGAAGCGCTGCAGCGCGTCAGCGGTCGCCAGAACTTGCTGGGCAAAATGATGACGATGTTCCAGGAACAATCGGTGCAATTGTTGGCCGACGTCGAAAGCGCGATTCACAGCCAGGATGCCGCCAAGTTGCGGATGTCGGCGCATACCTTGAAAAGCTCGGCCAACAGCATCGGTGCGTTCGGTTTCGGTAAGATCGCTCAGCAACTGGAACTCCAGGGTCAGGCGGCGGAGTTTGCCGACGCGGCCGCCCAATTCGCGTTGCTGCAACAGGCCGGCGCGCGTTTGGAGCCCGCCATTCGGGAATACTTGAGCGAAAATCCGCAATGAGGCTTACGTTTGAAGATACGTTCATCGAAACGCGCCGAGCGATTCCTCGGCGAGCCGCCGGCCCGGCGGGTAAACGGTGGGCGCAGGGGGGATTGACATGAACAACGATCTAGCGGCCGCCACTTGCGTGCTGTTGGTGGACGACAATCCGATCAATCTGGTGGAATTGGCGGCATTGCTGGAGGACGCCGGCTACCAAGTGTTGAGCGCCGAAACCGGCGACGCGGCGGTCGATCAGGCAGTGGCCAAGCGCCCCGATTTGATTCTGTTGGATGTGTTGATGCCAGGCATCGACGGCTTCACCACCTGCGAAAACTTGAAGGCGATTCCGGCGACCCGAGACATTCCGGTGCTGTTCATGACCGCGCTGGCCGATACCGCCGACAAGGTCAAGGGCTTTCACGTCGGCGCGGTCGATTACATCACCAAACCGTTTCAGCACGAAGAAGTGCTGGCGAGGGTGCGGACCCATCTGACGCTGCAAAAGCTGAAATTGGAGTTGCAGGAAAAGGAAGAGCGCTTGTCGCGCATCTTCGAAAATGCGATGGATGCGATTCTGACGCTGGACCAGGCGGGCCGAATCACGCTGTTCAACGCCGCCGCCGAACAAATGTTTCGCTGTCAGGCCGGCGATACGATAGGCCGCTCGGTCGACCGGTTTTTAGCGCCGGAACTGAACAAAACCCTCACCAATTTTCGTAACGGCGTACCGGACAAGCAGGCCATCTGGCTTTCCGAAGGGATGGCGGCGGTCAGGGCGGATGGCGGCAATTTCCCGATCGAAGCGACGATATCGCGGGTGGAAGCCGCCGGCCAGCAGTTGTATATCCTGATTCTGCGCGACATTAACGAGCGCAAGGCCCGCGAGGAGGCCGAAGCCGAATGCAACACCTTGCGCGGCATTAATCTGTACTTGCAGGAAGAAGTGCTGGCCAGTCGTGACGGCGAGGAGTTGATCGGCAATTCGGTCGGCTTGCGCCAAGCGATGGCGTTGGTCAAGCAAGTGGCCGCCACCGACGCGACGGTGTTGATAACCGGCGAAACCGGTACCGGCAAGGAGTTGATCGCCCGCGCCATTCATAATCTGAGCGGTCGCAAATCCAAGACGCTGGTCAAACTGAATTGCGCGACGATCCCGGAAAATTTGGCCGAAAGCGAATTGTTCGGCCATGAGAAAGGCGCGTTTACCGGCGCGATCAACCGGAAATTGGGGCGTTTCGAACTGGCCAACGGCGGTACCTTGTTTTTGGACGAGATCGGCGAATTGCCGCTGGAAATTCAGGCCAAACTGCTGCGCGTGTTGCAGGAGGGCGAATTCGAGCGGGTCGGCGGCACTCAAACCTTGAAGTGCGACGTGCGGGTGATTGCCGCGACCCACCGCGATCTGGCCCAGTTTTCCCAAGAAGGGAAATTCCGAGCCGACTTGTATTACCGGATGAACGTGTTTCCGGTGCATTTGCCGCCGCTGCGCGAACGCAAGGAAGACATACCGCCGTTGGTCAAGCATTTCATCAACAAATACGCGGCCAAGTTCGGCAAGAAAATCACCGCGATTCCGGAGCGCTTGATGTCGGATATGCAAAGCTACGTTTGGCCCGGCAATATCCGCGAATTGCAACACATCATCGAGCGTGCGGTCATCCTGACCAACGGTTCGCAACTGGCCAACGTCGAATGCGTGCACGCTAGCGGCGGTGCGGTGCAGGCCAACGCGCCGATCGCGACGCTGGACGACGCCGAGCGGGCTCATATTCTGCGCGCGCTGGACGCTACCTCGTGGCGGATCGCCGGCAATCAGGGCGCCGCCAAAATTCTCGGCGTGCCGTCCACGACACTGCGCTCGCGAATGGAAAGGCTCGGTATCGTTAAACCGCTGCCGCGTTAACAGCGTTCGGCTAGGCTTAGTCCGGTTCGGCGGACTAAGCCCTTAGTGCGTCGGCAAGTCGCTTTAGCGACTCGGCTTTCTCGGACTACACTTGTTCGCTGATATTCTCGACGCATTTTAATTGGGCTCTGCACTATGACTGGGAACGGCCATTCCGGGACCGAAGCTTTTTCGTTGCGCAAATTGCTGGTGGCGATGACCGCCGGCGTCGCGTTGATTCTAATCGTTGGGAATGCCGTGGTCTGGATCACCCACGAGGGACTGCAAAGCGCCGAAACCGACAACCAGCGCTTGATGCGTGCGTCGTTGGCGTTCAAGGACGTGCGTTACCACGTCGTGCAAATACAACAATTCCTGACCGATGCGTCGGTGGTCGGTGAAGACGATTACGGCGTAGCGCGGGAAGAAAAATCCGCCGCGCATGCCGAACTTGCCGAGTTATCGACGATGCTGCCGGAGTTGCGCGCGGCGATCGCCGATGCCGATCGCTCGGTCGAAAATCTGTATGCCACCGGCGAACGGATGGCCAATGCCTATTTTCGCGATGGCCGCGAAGCCGGCAATCTGATCATGAAAGCGCCGAACGACGGCTTCGATGCCGCTTCGGCCAGTTTGGCCACGAGTCTGGACCAGTTGGCTGAGCGCTTGCAACAAAGCGTCAATGCCGCATCGGTACGGCAACGGGACATGCAAAGCCGCATGTTCGCCGTCAGCGCGACGGTGGCCGGACTGGCCTTGTTGCTGATCGTACTGGCCAATTATTGGCTGATGCGCAGACTGTTCGCGGTGCTGGGCGGCGAACCCAGCTACGCGACGGACATTGCCCGGACGATTGCCGGCGGCCATTTGGATATCGAGGTGCGAACCGCGCGACACGATAGCGCGAGTTTGTTGGCGGTCATGAAGATGATGGGCGCCTCCCTGGCCAGTCACATGCGGGAAATCAGCATGGCCAGTAAGCAGATAGGCCAATCGTCCTATCAGATTTCCAACATCTCCGGCGATATTTCCAACGCCAATCGTTCCGAGCAGGCCCGTTCCACCGAAGTAAGGCAGGCGACCGATGCGTTGCGCTCTTCCACCGAGGAAGTGGAGCGCTTTACGCTTACCATTCGCCAGCGCACCTTGGAAACCCAAGACACCGCGCAACAAGGGCTATTGGCGGTCAGCGAAAATCTCGACGAGATGCGGCGGGTCGTCAGCGAAGTGGAAAGCGCCGAGGCCAAAACCAATGCGTTGCGTCAGGCTAATCGGCAAATTCAGGACATTACCACGACCATCCGCAACATCACCGAGCAAACCAATCTGTTGGCGCTCAACGCCGCGATCGAAGCGGCCAGGGCCGGAGAGTACGGCCGCGGTTTCGCCGTCGTCGCCGACGAAGTGCGGAAGTTGGCCCAAAACGCGTCCGGCGCGACCGCCGAAATCGCCGGCATTATCGCCGAACTGACCCAGATCATCGAAGAAAACACTCAAGCGATGACGTCGATCATTCAGGCCACTCAACAAGGCATGGAAAAAGCCGAGTCGACCAGCGTGGTGATACACCGGATTGTCGGCCAGATCGAGGAAAACGCGTCGACCGCGCAACAAATATCCGACGTCACACGCAATCAACTGGACAACGTGTCCCGGTTGCAGACCCGTGTCGAGGCTTTGTTCGAAGCCTTGGGTCAAAACGAATCCAAAGTACATATCACCCGGACCGTCAGCGACGACCTGTATGTGGTCACCGAAAAATTGCGGGCCATGCTGGAGCATTTCAGTTTCGATGCCAACAGGAAAACGACGCCCATCCCCAATGAACACCGCCGGTTTCCTCGCACCAGCCATTATCTACTGGCGCATATCGATGCGAAGAATAGAAGTCTGGACGGGGTAACCGCCGATTTCAGCATGAGTGGTGCTTGTCTGCGTTTACCGCTGCCGCTGCCGTGCGGGGAGAACGAAACCATCGCCGTTCAGTTGCGTATTCCGTACGACAACATCGATCAGTACGCGCACCAGGCGCCGCTGGAATTGGACTGCCGGATCGTCTGGTATAAAGTCGTCGACGACGAACATCATTACGGCGTCAAGTTCCCGGAATCGCTATCGCCGGCGGCGGTTAACGGCTTGAAAACCTGCTTCGACTTCTTTAATCACGCGTCCACCTATCGCGGCTAAGCCCTTGTCATGGACGGCGTCGGACATGGCGCGGATGTCCCGCGCCGGAACGCCGATAATCCCGGCCAAACTCCCTCCCTGCCCGGTTTTTCATCGTGGCCGATTCTTGATGGAACCGGATGTTCGCGGGGCGCTGGCGGAATGCCCGGAATGACTCTACACTGGTCTGGCCTGCTAGAATGATCGGCGGGCGCCGCATCCATCGGTGGGCATACCGATTCGAACAAGGACATCAACAGGAGTGGAACATGCTTAAGAAATTATCAATTGTCGCCGGATTTTGCTGGCTGCACGCGCCGCTGCAAGCGGCCACGCTCGGCGACCTCCAGTCGTTGCCGTCGGCTATCCAGGACTGCCTGGATGAGGCCGATTGCAGCGTCGCCGACCAAAGCGATTTCGATTTGGCCGGGATCGCCGCGTTTCGCTATCAGGCCGGGACGTTCGACGGTTACTTGCTGCGCTATTCGCTGATCGCGCCGTCCGCCGCGGTCGATATTTCGGATTATCCGGTGTTGAATCTTCAAGAAGCCGCGGCCCAGGCGCAAATCAACGAAAGCACGCCATTGGCCGGGACGGTTTGGCTGAAGCTGGCTTCGCGTTACGGCGCGGGCGGCGGGAACGCGGCGTTGTACTTTGAGCACGTGACGCCCGTGGACAAGTCCGTGTTGATGCATCTTGGCGACACGACCTATCCGGATGTGCTGAATTTTCAGTTGAACGATCAGGCATTGGCGGCCGGCGGGGCTTATCGCAGCGTGGCGCTGAATTCGGAAGGTAGCGTCGAAGCTGGCGATCTGGTGGCCGACGAGCCGCTTCTGGTTTGCATATCCGAGGGATGCGGAACTTACCAAGCCTTGCATCTGGTTGGTGTTAATTATGCGTGGGACGGCGCGAACTGGGTGCTGCAATTTGCCGCCGACGATATGCAGCGGGAGTTGTACGTAGAAAACACAACCTATAACGGCCAATATGGCTATTCATACCACAACCGCGATTACTACGTCGGTTCGGTGCCGTTGCCGGCGGCCGGCGGGCTGTGCTTGGTCGGTCTAGCCTGGTTGGGCGGATTGGCTCGGCGTGGGGCTGCGGCCGCTTGATCGCACTCAGGCCGCTGGGCCGCCCTCGGCCCGATTGCGGCCGGCGGCCTTGGCTTGGTAGAGCCTGCGGTCGGCTTCGTCCAACAGTTCGGACGGGGCTTGCTCGGTGTGCGGTATTAATGCGGCGCTGCCGGCGCTGATCGTAATCCAGGGCGAGGTTTCCGATTGCGCGTGGGGGATATGCAGGGCTTCGATACGCTGACGAAAATGCTCGGCCAGGGCGCGAGCACCGTCGGCGTCGGTTTCCGGCAGTAGCGCGACGAATTCCTCGCCGCCGTAGCGAGCGACCAGATCGGCGGAGCGGCCGGTGGCGTCGGCCAGTTCGCCGGCGACCCGCTTCAGACACAAATCGCCGGCGCCGTGGCCGTGATGATCGTTATAAGCCTTGAAAAAGTCCACATCCACCAACACGGCGGCCAATGGGGTCTGGTTGCGTTGGGCGCGTTTCCATTCGCTTTCCAAGGCTTGATCGAAGCGGCGCCGATTGGGTATGCCGGTCAGGCCGTCGATCCAGGCCATCGTTTCCAGCAGGTCGGTGGCTTGTTTCAACCGGATGTGGTTGCGGATTCTAGCCTTGACGACCGGCAGATAAAACGGTTTGGTGATGTAATCCAGCGCCCCCAGGTTCAGGCCGCGTTCCTCGTCGTTCGCGCCGTTCAAGGCCGTGACGAAGATCACCGGAATTCGGCTGGTTTGCGGATTGGCTTTCAGATGGCGGCAGACTTCGTAGCCGTCCATGTCCGGCATCATGACATCCAGCAAAATCAAGTCCGGCGGTCCCTGGCTGGCGACGGCTTCCAACGCCGCCGCGCCGCTGGCCGCCACCTTGATCCGATAATCGCCGATCAGGTTTTCGGCCAGCACCTGGATGTTGGTGGGGGTGTCGTCGACGATCAGAATTAGCGGTTTGGGCGTATCGGCGTTCATCGATGTTCTCCGGTCAAATGGCGCTGGACCAGGGTTTCTAGGTCGGTCAGCGCGGCGAGCGCTTGCCGGTAGTCTATCAGTTCGATTTGTTTCTCGATTTGCTTCAATAGCCTGCGGCCGTCGGCGCTCGGCACCGTGTAGCGCAGGTGTTCGATCAAATCGCGCGGCACGTAATCGCTGCCCTCCAACAAAGCCCGCAAGCGGGCGGCCAGGGTGGCGGCGGTAGGGTAATCGCCGTTCGCGTTCATTGCATCGCTTTCGTCGGTGAGATAGTCGGCAATGGTTTGTAAGGTGGCGGCCAAGGTTTGCTCGAACTCCGCTTTGGCGGTGGCGTTCTTGACTTCCTGTTGTAAATCGGATTCCAGCCGACCGGCGGCGCGGCTCAATTCGATCGCGCCGACCGCGCCGGCCGCGCCCTTCAAATGGTGTAACCAATTCGCGGCGGCGGTCGCGTCATCGAGCCACAGCGGATCGAACTGGCCGGCCGCACCGGCGAATGCCGATGCGAAGTGCTCCAGCAAGCGGCGCAGTTTGGCGTCGCTACCGATGGCCAAGTGTAGGTATTCCGGGTCGAAACCAGGCAACTCGGCGGCCAGGTTGTCGTCCGGCCAGTTGTCCGGCGACTTTGCATCGGGCTGCGCCGACGCCGCCGATGGCTTGATATTGCGCAATAGCGCGGCGATCAGCGTCTGCGGCAGCACCGGCTTGCCGACGTGATCGTTCATGCCGGCCGCGTAGCACTCGTTGCGCTCGCGCTCCTGGACCGCGGCCGTCATCGCGATGATCGGTAGGTCGGCGTAAGCCGGGTTTTGGCGAATCAGCCGGGTGGCTTCGATGCCGCTCATCTCCGGCATCTGCAAATCCATTAGTACCGCGTCGTAGCGCTTGTTGCTCAGCGCGGCAACGCCTTCGCGGCCGTTGTTGGCGACGTCGACTTCCAGGCCGGCGTTTTGCAAATATTCGCAGGTCACGATCTGGTTGATTTCGTTGTCTTCGACCAACAGGAGCTTGGCGCCGCGGATCGGCGCGGCCAGCGTCGCCAATTGCGGCCGGGCTTGCTCGGCGGTCGGAAAGACTTTGCCGCCTTGCAGGCGGGTGACGGCATCCAACAACATTGAAGGCATGACCGGTTTGACCAGAATGTCGTCGGGTATCGCGTCGCCAGCCGCGTTCAACAGGCTTTCGCGGCTGAAGGCGGTAACCATGATGACCACCGGCGCGTGGCGGATTTCGGAACGCTTCACCATGTCCTTGATCGCGCGGGTGACTTGAACGCCGTCCAGTCCCGGCATTTTCCAGTCCAGCAACACCAGTTCGAAGTCGCGGCCGCTGTCGTTGGCTTTGCGCAGGCACAACAAGGCCTCGTCGCCGCTGGCGGCTTCGGCGGCCTCGAAACCCCAGGCTTGCAGAATCTCTCTGAGCATCTGCCGGGAAATGTCTAGGTCGTCGACGATCAACACCCGCATGCTGTGCAGGTTGCCGGACAACACTGCGGCGCCGGGTTCCCGCGGATAGTCGAAGCACAGCGAGAATTCGAATTGGCTGCCGCGGCCGATTTCGCTGTGTACCGACAGATCGCCGCCCATCATTTCGACCAGGCGTTTGCTGATGGTCAGGCCCAGACCGGTACCGCCGAAACGGCGGGTAATCGAGCCGTCGGCCTGGGTGAAGGCTTGAAATAGGTTGGCGGCCTGATCTTCGGTCATGCCGATGCCGGTATCGCGTACCGCGAAATTCAACATGACCCGGCCGGGTTCGGCGCTGACCAGTGTGACCTTGATGTGTATTTCGCCGCGTTGAGTGAACTTGACCGCGTTGCCGACCAGATTGTTTAACACTTGGCCGAGCCGTAGCGCGTCGCCGTTCAGGTAAGGCGGCGTGGCGGGGTCGAGTTCCAGTACCACTTCCAGTTCTTTTTCCTCGGCGCGGACGATGAACAGATTCAGGACGTTTTCCAGTACTTCCTCGATATTAAAGGGTTCGACGACCAGTTCCATCCGGCCGGCCTCGATTTTCGAATAATCGAGGATGTCGTTGGTGATCGAGAGTAGGGCCAGCGACGAAGTATGGATTTTGTGCAGGTAGTCGCGCAGTTTGGTCGATGGATTGCTGTTCAAGGCCAAATCGGAGAGGCCGATGATCGCGTTCATCGGCGTGCGGATCTCGTGGCTCATATTGGCGAGGAATAGTCCCTTGGAGCGCGAAGCGGCTTCCGCCTGATCCTTGGCCAGCAGTAATTCGGCGGTGCGTTGGGCGACTTCTTCTTCCAGGCGGTCGCGATGGTCGGTCAGCGTTTTGTCGCGTAACTGGATTTCTTCCAGCATGCTGTTGAAAGCCAATACCAACTCGCCGATGTCGTCGCGACCGTGTCGCGGCACGCGCAAGCTGTAGTTTTTTTCGTGGGCGATCAATCGGGCCGTGGTCGCCAGCTCTTCGATCGGCCGGGAAATCACCCGTTGCAGGCGAAGCGCCAACAGCGACACCACAGTCAAGGCCAGGGCGGCACCGGCCAAACCCTTGCCCAAATCGGTCAGTTGTTCGTTCCATTGCTGGGTGAAATCGGCTTGCAGCAGCAGGTAGCCGATCTGTTCGTTTTTGCGCACGACGGGAATATACAGGTCGGCGCGTCTCTCCCAGAAGTTGGTACGCATTTCCTGTGTCGGGACGCCGTAGTCGGCGGGTGGCGCGGTGATTTCGCCGCGCGGATTCCAGTTGGCCAGCACCGTGCCGTCGGCGGCGATCATCCAGGCCGACAGTATTTCGGTGTGATCCTTGAGAGAGGCCAACAGGCGCTTGGCTTCGGTCCGGTCCGAAAAAACCAGCGCGGCCTGGCCGTTTTCCGCCAGCACGTCGGCCAGGCCGGAGACTTGCTGCAACGCGCTTCGGTATCGGCTGACCGCCGAGCTGACCGCCATCACCGACAGGCTGACCAGCAGGCAGGCCGCGCAGCTCAACATGATGATAGTGACCAGTTTGCGTCGCAGCGACCAGTTCGCGAAGTCGGGTAACACACGCATCGGTTTATCTCCCGTAAACGTAAGTGGCGATGTTCAACAACTGGCCCGGCAGGCGCAGACCGGCGTTTCGGATCGATTCCAAATTCACTTCGAATACCACTTTGTTGTCGCGGAACAATAGGGCGATGCCGCCGCCTTTTTCGGCGAAATCGGCGATGTCGGATAGGGTTAATACCGGGGCGCGGCCGACGGCTTTCAGCGTCACCAAAAAGCGCGGTTGTTCGGTGGCGCCGACGAACAGCAGGTGGCAGCCGGTCGGATTGAAATCGGCGAAGCCGCGGACCTCGATGCGCAGATCGTGCTCGCCGGCTTTACGTCCGTCCAGGGCCTGCAAGGCCCCTTCCAACACGTTGTTGCCGACCACGCACAGCGTTAACGTCGCGTCGGCCGCCACGGTGTCGGCGGGCCATTCGATGAACTTGGCGAAGTTGTAGAGATACGCGGCCTTGATTTGGGCTTCGGATAGGCCTTCGGCCTTCGGTGTCGGCACGACCGGAAATGTCAGCAATGTCAGCGCGATTAGGCCGGTCCTCAGGCCGGTCCAGCAACGCCGGCCGCAGCCGGCGAGGCGTGCGGAAGGTCCGGTGGCGAAAATGCGGCACGGGCGTGGCCGGCCGGCGCGGTAAGTCGCGGTTCTAAGTCCTTGATCCTTCATTGGGGAGTGGTTTGGGCCGCGGGTTCCGTAAGGTCTAACGCGGCGTAAGCCGCAGTCCGCCAGCTCGCGCCGGACCCGGTGTCGGCCGGGCGCCGTCGCGGCCAAGCGGCGGTGATAACGATTAGTAATGTGGAATGTCGGCGTGTAGTCTAGGCACCAAATCCATTCTTGTCGAATTTCCTAGGGTAATTTGGCGGCCAGGCATTTGCAATAGCCGTTCAGTTCTACGTAGGCTTGGCCCGCTACCGCGCCGCCGACGCCGCACGCGCCTTCCCAATAGACCGGGCCTATCCACAGATCGTGGTTGGCGCGCAGTTCCTGGTCTTTGACCAAGGGTTCGACCGTGAATTTTTCGCCCTTAACCACGATTTCCCAGCCGGACGGGTAAGTGCAGCCCGTATTGGGGCTGGTCCACTCGCCGGTGACGGTGACTTCGAATTCGTGGGCGGCCAACGTCGTGGTCAGGCCGTTGGCGTCTGTGATCGAACCGGATTTTTCGACCGAGGAGTCGTTACCCTTGAAATCGAACAACATGATCTGCCGGTTGTCTTCCAGTTCGATCGCAAACCACTGCCAACCTTGGCGAATCGCTTGAAACAGTTCGCCGTATTGGCGGTCGAACCAACTGTTACCGGTGACCTGGAAGGTTTGGCCGTCTATCGTCAAGGTGCCGGTGGTCGCCATTTTCGGTCGCGAGTAGTAGTAGGTGTAACCGCCGAACCGGTAGGGATGGGCATCGCCGCCGTAATGCAGCGCGGGCTGCTGGGTCGAATCCAGTTTCAAGTCCAAGGTGTAATTGCCGATTTGCGCGTGCAGGCGGTCGTGGCCGTCGCCGCCGACCGCGGTGACTTGGTTGCCGGCGCCGGAGCTGAGATCGAAGCCGTCCTTGACCCGTTTGGGCAGATGCAGGCGCAGAAACTCTTCGAATTCGAAACGCTGGCCGTTGACATCGGTAATGGCCGCCTGCACCAGTTGGTCGCGCATGATGACGAAGGCGTCGAAGCTGAAAAATACCACTTCGAAACCGAAGCGGCGGCCGTCGTCGGTGAACAAATGACCGGTCCAATACCACCACTGGACTTGCTGGCTGGGCAAAAACGCGTCGTCGGCCGGCAGGGTTACCGGGCCGATCAAGCCTCGGCGCGGCAAAAACCAGTAGGCGGCCGAGACCAGGATCAACAATATCCAAGGCAGCAACGGCGGATTCAGCAGGCCTATCAGCACCAGGATCCCGGCAATGATCCAGGGCAGTTTTTTCCAGTGTTTACTCATCTTAGATACTCCAATGGGGGTTGAAAAGTTTGAAAAATCAAAAACGCCAGTCGATCTTGCCGTAAAGCGAGCGGGGAATTTCCATCGCGGAGCCGGGTAGCGAGATCGCCGATGAGTCGTGGTATTCGGGGTGGCGCGGCGAAAACAGGTTTTGCGCGACAAACGACAGTTCGATGTCCGGCACGGGCTGATAGGCCAAGCGGGCGTCGAAGGTGGTGTAGGCCGGTATGGCCTGGCTGACCGAGTTTAGCCGGCTGACATGACGTAGCGTCAAATCGAGTTTGAGGTTTTCCGGTAGATCCATCTGCCAGCGCAACGACCCGTGATGGCGGGGGGACAGGCCGGCCGTGTCCGGATTGTTGGCGTCGAACGGCATTTCGATTTTGATGTGGCTGTAATTGCCGGTAAAGCGCATCCAGTCCAGCGCTTGCCATTCCGCCGAAAACTCGATGCCGCGGGTGGTGACTTCCCTGCTATTGTTGTACCAGATCATCGGCAGGATCAGCGGCGGCGGGGCCAGCGGGTTGACGCTGCCTCTGCGAAACATGATCAAGTCGGTGTAGTGGTTGCTGAACGCGGCGACGTCGGTGGAGAAATGCGCCGTCCATTGGGCGCGGTAACCGATTTCGGCCGCGACGACTTTTTCGGCGCGTAGGTTGGGATTGTACTGGCCGCGAACCTGGAGGCGGTCGTAGGGGGCGGGCAAGCCGGTCGGCGTCGTGCCCAGCGCGATATTGGCCTGAGCTTCGCCTCTGGACGGGGTGCGCGCCGCCCGCGACACCGACGCCCAAACCGAATGATGCGCGCTAGGCGTCCACAGCAGGCGGGCATTCGGTTGGACTTGAGTGTTGCCGAAGTGGCTTTCCTCCAGTTTGGTGCCTAGGGTCAAGCGCAGCGTGTCGTCGATCAGCGTGATGTCGTCTTGGGCGAATACGCCGCCGTTATGATAGCCAAGGTCGCTATCGATGTACGAAATCGCGCCGGTATTGGTGACGGCACTATGAATGAAGCGATAGTTGAGGCCCCACATCAGGTCGTGGTCGGCCGCCGGATGTAATCGGTGTTGAAAGTCGATGTCGAACATGTCTTGGGAATCGGAAAGCTCAGCGGCATTGAATTCGACCCGATCGTAATAAGTCTGTAATTTGAATTCGGAACCGTCGGCCAAGTTGCCTTCCCAGCGCGCCAGCAGATTGGCGCCGTCGGCGTGGTCGTCGTTGGAAAACCGCGTGTTGTAGGGTGGCGCGATGGTAATCGGTTCGACGGTGTTGCCAACGTTCTTTCGATAGACGTCGCCTTGCAGCGTGTAGCGGTTGTCGTTGGAGATTCGGCCGTCGATCCGAAAGCCGCCTTGTACCGAACGCCAGTCGTCGTGAATGCGCTCGCCGGCCGAGTTGACGAAGCTTTCCCGTTCGAAGGTTTTGGCGTAGACCCGGTAATTGCCGTCGTCGCCGAACTGGCCGCCGTGGCGATAACCGGCGAAACCGCGTTCCTGATTGCCGCCGCCCGCGGCGAATAGATTGCCTTGGGTGTCCTTGGTTTTCTTGGTGATGATGTTGATGACGCCGTTGACGGCGTTGGCGCCCCACATCACCGCGCCGGGACCGCGGATCACTTCAATGCGATCGATATCTTCGATCAAGGTGTCCTGCAGGTTCCAAAACACGCCGGAAAACAGTGGCGTATAAATACTGCGCCCGTCGATCAAGACCAATAGCTTGTTGGCGTATCGTCCGTTGAAGCCGCGCGCGGTAATAGCCCAAGCACTGGAGTCGATTCTAGCCACGTCGATGCCGGGCGCCATCCGCAGCGCTTCGGGAATGCTGGTCGCGCCGGAGCGGCGTATGTCTTCCTGGCTGATAATGAAGGCCGCGGCGGCGGTATCGGACAGCGTTTCCGATTTGCGGGATGCCGACGAAACTTCCATTTGCATCAAGTCGTTGATCGAAAAGTCTTCCAGATTGGGCGGCGGCTCGGTTGCCTGGGGCGATTGCAACGGCGCGAGCGCCGCCAGGACGAACAAGTTGCCAACAACGTGGCGGGCGGTTAGAGGAAACCGGCGATTGGACGGCATGGTCATTTCCGTTGTTGTTATTTTTTGGCCTGACCAGCGCTGCTGGTCGCTTCGGCGATTGCGGTTGGCGAATGTGTTGATTAAAGATTCGCGTAACGCAACAAGTATGACGAGAATTTCCAAAAATCAATCTTTTAGCCGGAAATCATCGGAAATGTCGCGAATTCGACGAGCAAGGCAAGGAGAAAATGAACCATTGTCGGGGGCTGGGTTACGGTTTTAAAATTACGCCGACCCTGATGCGTGTTAGTTGATATTTCTTGAAAAACTAACGAAAAAACAAGCAAAAGTTTTGAATTTTTCGAACGAGGAAGGTCATATTAGAGGTTAGAATATGTCTGGGGTTGGCCGTGCCGGTCGTCCGGCATTTCTGTTTCGTCGATTCGAAGGAGGCCTTATGCAAGAGTCGGTGTTCGTGAAACTTGATATAGAACGGGATGAAACGCCGCTTGGCGAGCAAGCGGGGCGCGCGAAGTCGTTTTCGGAAGCCGCCAGTTTAGCCATTGCGTCCGCTTATCCCCGCGACCTGTATTGTTCGCCGGCCTGGCCCGGCTGTCTGGGCAGTTCCGGGTCGCCGGTACCGGATTATCTTCCCTCGGATAAGTCTTATCCGGTCAGCATTGATACAATAAGCCATACCTATACTATCAATCGCTACCACATCCAGGGAGTATTTCATGATTCGCTTTCCAGCCGAATGGGAGCCGCAATCGGCCGTTATCATCGCCTGGCCGCACGCTAGCGGCGACTTTCGCAATTTGTCTTCGGTCGAGGACAGCTACCACTTCATCGTTTCGACGATCAGCGCCTATCAACCGCTGGTAATTATTTGCAAGGACGGCGAGCATCAGCAGCACATTCAGGCGCAGTTTACGGCGCCCAATCCTAATTTGCATTTTGTCCAAGCGGCTTACAACGACATTTGGGTGCGGGATACCGTGTTCATCTCGTTGGAATGGCAACACCCCAAGGCCGCATTGCAATTGGCGAATTTCCGCTTTAACGGTTGGGGCAACAAATACCCGCATGCTGACGACGACGGGTTGAATCTGGCGCTGTTTGCTCACCCGATCTTCAAGGGCTTTCCGACCGCGACAGTCGATCTGGTGCTGGAGGGGGGGAGCGTCGAGTCGGACGGGCAGGGTACCGTGATGACGACCAAGAATTGTTTGTTCAATCCGAACCGCAATCCCGATCTAGGCGAAACGGCGATTGCCGGGCAGGTGCAAAATTATCTGGGCGCCAAACGAATTCTATGGGTCGAACAAACTAATCTGGCGGGCGACGATACCGATGCTCACATCGACACCCTGGCCCGTTTTTGCGATGCCGGAACCATTGCGTACACCAGTTGCGACGACAGTGAAGATCCGCACTTCGCCAGCCTGAAAAATATGGAAACGCAATTGCAAGCTTTCCGTACCGAAGCCGGCCAGCCCTACAAATTGGTGGCGTTGCCGTTGCCGAAACCGATTTACGACGAGGACGGCCAACGCTTGCCAGCTAACTATGCCAATTTCCTGTTGATCAACGGCGCGGTGTTGGTGCCGGTCTATGACGATGCGATGGACGCGTTGGCGTTGGAGCGTTTGGCGGCCTGTTTCCCGGATCGAAAAGCGGTCGCGGTGCCCTGCCGACCCTTGGTACACCAATACGGCAGTCTGCACTGCGCCAGCATGCAGGTGCCGGCTTTCGTCAAGCTGAACTTTTAAACTCGGCGACCCGCGCGGCGAATCCATTGTCGCGAGCACACTGTCCACAGTCCTTAAATTCCTAGCCAGCCATGAAAAAATCGATAATCGCCTGCGCCGTTCAGCAGCCCTGTAATCGTGGCCGGGATACCAATCTGGCCTATTCGTTGAGCCGGATCCAAGCCGCCGCCCAACAGGGCGCCGAGTTGGTGGTGTTGCCGGAACTGCATCTGGATCACTATTTCTGCCAAAGCGAGGACACCGAGTGTTTCGACCTGGCTCAGGCTATCCCCGGTCCGAGTTGCGAGCCTTTGGCGGAGGCCGCGCGAGCCAATCAGGTCGTCGTGGTCTCGACGATATTCGAAAAGCGCGCGCCCGGCCTTTACCACAATACCGCCGTAGTGTTTGACAAGGACGGCAGCATTGCCGGCACGTTTCGGAAAATGCATATCCCGGACGATCCGGGTTTTTACGAGAAGTTTTATTTCACGCCAGGCGATTTGGGCTTCAAGCCTGTCCAGACTTCGCTGGGAAAATTGGGCGTGTTGATCTGCTGGGACCAGTGGTATCCGGAAGCGGCGCGACTGATGGCGCTGGCCGGCGCCGATCTGTTGATCTATCCGACCGCGATAGGCTGGAATCCGGAAGATGAGGCGGCGGAAAAGCAGCGTCAATTGCAGGCTTGGATCACTGTGCAGCGTGGTCACGCCGTCGCCAACGGCTTGCCGGTGATTTCCTGCAACCGGATCGGCTTCGAAGCCGCGCCGGACCAAGCGCCGGGTATTCAGTTCTGGGGCAACAGCTTCATCGCCGGACCGCAGGGGGAAGTGCTGGCGAGCGCCGACGACGTTGATGATTGCTTGCTGTTCGCCGAACTCGATCCCAAACGGAGCGAGGATGTGCGGCGGATTTGGCCGTTTTTGCGGGATAGGCGCATCGATGCTTACGGGGATATTTTGAGGCGTTACATCGATTGATCGAGGTTCGATCCGTTTTTAAGGCGGATCGGTCTGCTGGCCTGTTGAAAACGGAGGCTCGGCAAGCGACGAGCCTCCGTTTTTTATTCCTCGGCGGAGCTTTGCGGGCGAGGTTGCGGCTCGGCACTTTCTTGAGAGCGGTTGCTGCTGCGCTCGGCAAACTCGCTGGCATATGAATTCGCCGGGGCGATTGAGTCGTTGCTGACGTAGCGGTTGCTGGGCGCCTCGGCGGACGACTGATCTGATTCGCCGTTGTAATTCTGTTCGGTTTTGCGCTCGGCCGAGTTACGTGGGTTACGGCGACGGTTACGGTTGCGGCGGCTGCGCTCCTGTCCGTTACGGCGCGGCGCGCCTTCGCCTTCCTGTTCGCCTGACGCCGCCGGCAATGGTTGTTCCGCGGCCGGGCTGGCGGTTTGGGTGATGGCGTTGTCCGTCGTCGCTTGCGGATTAGGGCCGCCGCGGCGATTGTTGTTGTTGCGGCGACCGTTCCGGCCGGCACCGGGGCGGTCCTTGCGGACGTTGCGGTTGGGCCGGTTTCTTTCTTCGCCGGGTTTGCCTTCGCCGCTGGCTTCCGGAGTTTCGGCGATTTTGTCCTTGCCGATCAAGCGTTGCCAGAAGCGCTGGATCAGACTGGCGGAATTTTTCTTGCTCTGTACCGGTGCCGGCGAGTCGGGCAGGAATTCCTTGATCGCCGCCTTTTCCGATTTCGGGCCGGCTTGTTTGGCGAATTCCGGTACCGCGATTTCCTCTTCCTTCAATTGCAGGTGGCTGGCCTTGTCGTCGCCTTCCACCGTTTTAATCCGCTCGATATCGTAGGCCGGCGTTTCCAGGTGTTTGCTCGGCAATACAATGATGCCGACATGCAGGCGGGCTTCGATTTCTTGAATCGCCGCGCGTTTTTCGTTGAGCAGGAAGGTGGCGCAGTCGATAGGCAGGTGAGCGATGACGCGCTCGGTGCCTTTTTTCATCGCTTCTTCCTCGATCAGGCGCAACACCGACAAGGTCACCGATTCCACGTTGCGGATCGTGCCTTGGCCCTTGCAGCGGGGGCAGGTCAGTTGGGTGGAATCGCCCAGCGACGGCCGCAAGCGTTGCCGCGACATTTCCATTAGACCGAAGCGCGAAATACGGCCGGTCTGAATGCGGGCGCGGTCGATTTTCAACGCATCGCGCAGGCGGTTTTCGACCTCGCGTTGGTTTTTGTTCGACATCATATCGATGAAGTCGATCACGAACAGGCCGCCCAAATCGCGCAGCCGCAGTTGGCGGGCAATCTCGTCGGCGGCTTCCAGGTTGGTATTCAGCGCGGTTTCTTCGATGTCGCTACCTTTGGTGGCGCGCGCCGAGTTGATGTCGATAGACGTCAGCGCCTCGGTATGGTCGATGACGATAGAGCCGCCGGACGGCAACGAGACTTCGCGCTTGTAGGCCATCTCGATCTGGGTTTCGATTTGGTAACGGCTGAACAGCGGTACGGTGTCCTGATATTGCTTGGCCTTATGCAGGTTGTGCGGCATCACTTGCTTCAGGAAGTTTTGCACCAGTTTAAAGGCGCCTTCCTGATCGATCAGGATTTCGTCGATGTCGCCGCGCAAATGGTCGCGCAACGCGCGGATGATGACGTTGCTTTCCTGGAAGATCAGGAAGGGGGCGGCTTGTTCCTGGCTGGAGCGATCGATCGCTTCCCAAAGTTGCATCAGGTAATTCAAGTCCCATTGCAGCTCTTCGACGTTTTTATCGGAACCGGCGGTACGAATGATCAGGCCCATGCTGTCCGGAATTTCCAGCGCCGCCATGGTTTCGCGCAATTCGCTGCGATTATCGCCTTCGATGCGTCGGGAGATGCCGCCAGCCTTGGGATTGTTCGGCATCAGCACCAGATAGGTGCCGGCTAGACTGATGTAAGTGGTCAGCGCGGCGCCCTTGTTGCCGCGCTCCTCTTTCTCGATCTGGACGACGATTTCCTGACCTTCCCGAATATTCGACTTCGAAGACTTGCCTTCGCCGTCGTCGCCGGTGCGGTATTCCGGGGCGATTTCCTTAAACGGCAGAAAGCCGTGCTTTTCGGCGCCGTAATTGACGAAAGCGGCTTCGAGACTGGGTTCTACCCGGGTGATGATGCCTTTATAGATATTGGATTTTTTCTGTTCTTTGGAAGGGACTTCGATGTCAAAATCATAGAGTTTTTGACCATCTACCAAGGCCACTCGCAACTCTTCGGGTTGCGTGGCGTTGATAAGCATTCTTTTCATTAAATTATCCTTATTGTTGTGTATCCCACCTAGAGTTTAAACAGGCTGGTTTGTCGCGGATAAAGGCGGCGGGTTCCCGATGCGTTACCAAGTGAGCGGCCGGACTGACTGAAAACTGCAATGAATAGTAGTAGTTATAGCAGCGAATATCGGATGGACCGAGGGTGGCGCTTGTCGTGCGGGGAATCTGTTATACCGAACTCTATGCTTTAGGATGCAAGTCGCTCATCATGGGTCGAGCGATAAAACCCGAAAATTCTTGTTATTAATTTTAGCGAGGAAAACGGCCGCGTGGCCTGATAATCAATTTCCATCGCTCAGTCTATCGATAGATAAACTAGCCTAATATAGCAATCTTTACCAGAGGCAGCAATTTTAAACATGGCCGGCTTGGATGTTGCTATTATTTCCGCCATGAATCAAGTAAGCGAAACGCCGCGCCCGAGTGTGCAATGGTTGGAAGTCACCGACGCGAACAGCGAACAACGGTTGGACAATTTCCTGATCGGTTTTCTCAAGGGTGTGCCCAAGACCCGTATCTACCGGATGGTCAGGAAGGGCGAAGTCAGGGTTAACAAGGGGCGTGTCGACGTCAGCTACAAACTGGCCATTGGCGACATCGTCAGGATTCCGCCGGTCAGGGTGGCCGAAGCCGCCGACGAGGCCATCGTGCAGCCGGCCTTGAAGTTCAGCCTGGAAAACCAAATTCTGTACGAGGACGACGGCTTCATCGTCCTCAACAAACCGTCCGGCTTCGCCGTGCACGGCGGTAGCGGCGTCAGCGGCGGCATCATCGAAGCGCTACGGCAAATCCGTCCGCAACAGAAGTTTCTGGAACTGGTGCACCGGCTGGACAAGGAAACCTCGGGCTGTTTATTGATCGCCAAGAAGCGCTCGGCGCTACGGGTTTTGCACGAAATGTTTCGCGGTGACGGCATCCAAAAGACTTATTTGGCGCTGTTGGCCGGTCAATTCAAACGAAAAAGTCAGCGTGTCGATGTGCCGCTGCTGAAGAACGTCGCGCAAGGTGGCGAACGCATGGTGGTCGTCAGTCAGGCCGGCAAACCGGCCGAGACTTTGTTCACCCGCTTAAAGGCGTTTCGGGAAGCGACACTGGTGCATGCGGCGCCCAAGACCGGCCGGACCCATCAAATTCGGGTGCACGCCGCCTGGCTCGGGCATCCCATCGTCGGCGACGACCGCTACGGCGAGGACAACGTCAACAAGGCGTTCAAGCAACGCGGCTATAAGCGCTTATTCTTGCACGCGGAGCAACTGCGTTTCGCCCACCCGCTGACCGGCGCCCCGCTGCATTTCAATGCGCCGCTGCCGGCCGATTTACAAACCTTGCTCGAGCATGAAGAAACGCTTTGATTTGATTATTTTCGACTGGGACGGCACCTTGGCCGACTCGGTGGACTGGATCGTGCATTGCATCCGCCAAGCCGCCGCCAGACAAGGCTGTCCGGTACCGGAACCTCAAGCCGTCAAGGACATCATAGGGCTCAGTATTGAAAACGCCGTGGCCCGGTTGTTTCCAGGACTCGACGAAGAAAAGGGCCGGCGCTTGGCCGGCGATTACGCCCAAACTTTTTTTTCCAGGGAAATGAGCAGGGACGACTTGTTTCCCGGCGTGCCGGAAATGTTGGCATGCTTTCGAGAGGCCGGTTACCGTTTGGCGGTGGCCACCGGCAAGAAAAGTGCCGGCTTGCGGGAAGTGATCGCCGGTACCGGTTTGACCGCCAGCTTTTGCACGACCCGTAGCGCCGATCAGACCGCGTCCAAGCCGAATCCGCTGATGATCGACGAAATCGTCGCCGAGTTGGGCGTTGCCAAGGACAGAACCTTGATGGTCGGCGATTCGGTGCACGATTTGCAAATGGCGTTGAACGCCGGCGTCGCCGCTGCGGCGGTGACTTGCGGCGCGCATCCGGCAGAGACGCTAAAACGCTATTCGCCGTTGTATTGTTTGAATTTTCCGACCGAGTTGCTCGGTCTACTTTAAGGAGGCAGGTCCTTGGACACGCAAAATCAAAATCAGGAACCGGAAGGCCAGGAAGGCGGTTGGGAACGGCAGACGCTGGAGAAACTGGCGTTCGCCGCGATTAACGAGCAGAAGATCGCGCGGCGTTGGGGCATCTTTTTCAAGGCCTTGACCTTTGTGTATTTGTCGGCGGTATTGCTGGTCGCGACCTATCCCAGCTTCGAGGAAAAAATGAGCTCCGATCGCCAGCACGCGGCGGTCGTCGATATCGTCGGCGTGATTGCCGACGGCGAGGCCAGTTCGGCGAGCGTAGTCATCGAAGGCTTGCAGGATGCGGCCGAAGACAAAAACACCAAGGGCATTATTTTGAACGTCAATTCGCCTGGTGGGACCCCGGTGCAAGCCGGTTACATTTACGACGAGATTCGCCGGATCAAGGCCGAACATCCCGATCTGCCGATTTACGCGGTGGTCGGCGATGTTTGCGCGTCGGGCGGCTATTACATTGCCGCCGCAGCCGACAAGATTTTTGTCAATCAAGCCAGTATCATCGGCTCGATCGGCGTCATCATGAATAACTTCGGCTTCACCAATGTGCTCGATCGACTGGGGATAGAACGGCGGACCTTGACCGCGGGCGAGCACAAAGCCTTGCTCGATCCGTTTTCCCCGGCCAACAGCCAGGAAACCAAGCACATGCAATCGATGTTGGATCAGGTTCACCAGCAATTTATCGACGCGGTCCGCAAAGGGCGGGGCGACAGACTGAAAGAAACGGCGGACATGTTTTCAGGGCTGGTCTGGACCGGCGCCGAGGGCGTCAGACTGGGTTTGGCGGACGACTTCGGCAACGTCGATTCGGTTGCCCGCGATCAACTCGATACCGAGCACACGCTGAACTTCACGCCGCAGGAGCGTTTACTGGACCGCTTGGCCGGCCGGATGGGCGCTTATTTCGGCCATTCGATAGCGACCAGTCTGGGGTTGGGACAACTGCGTTGATCGCTGCGCGTCGGGCGGGCGATGGCGACCGACTATCACTGATCTCAGCGCGGCGTTTGCTTCAGGCGTGTCGGCGCGCCACTGGGCATGGCGCGGATTCGCCGGCGTTTAGCGTATCGATTATCGCGTCGTCGCCTCATAAAGTGAAGCGCCGCACCTGAGGTCGGCCTTGACGCTACTCCGGCTAAGCTTATAGTCATACGTTCGCGACAATCGCGCGGCATCTAGCGTCATGCCGGGATTTAATCCGGGTCCCGCGGAGGTTGGTCGAAACTTTCCAACCGTGTCAACGCCGCATCGTAATCGAAGTTTTCAATCGCGCGCAGTAGCGGTAAGACCTGATCGCCGAGCGCGGTTCTTAACTCCGCGCGGTGCTCCAGAGCCAGTTCGTTGGCTTGGATGTCGCCGGACGCTAACAGCGACCGCAAGCGGGGCAACAAGTCGGCGGCCGAGATACTGCTTGGCGTCGGCTCGATGGCCGGCGGCGGTAACCGAGTGTCGGCTTCGGCAACGAAGCGCTGCAGGGCCGCGTTCAAACTTTCGATGCGCGCAAGTAGGGTTTCGGCCGGTTCGCGTGCTCTGGCCGCTCGCAGCAAGTCGGCCGCCGGGTCGGCGATTCCGATCAGCGCCAGAGAGCCGGCGCTGCCTTTCAACAGATGGGCAAGATCGGCGATCTTGGCGACTTCGCCGGCCTCCAGCCAAGCCAGTAAAGCCGCTGGATCGGCGCGGTGGTTGTCCGCGAACAATCGCAGCAGTCGCCGATATTTTTCCAGGTTTCCGTGCAACAGAGCCAGGCCGCGTTGCCAGTCAAGGTCGGTAAGCGCCGCTAAGTCGGCTGCCGCTTCCGCGTTGGTCGCGTCGGGTAGCGGCAGCGGCGCGCGCAGCCAGCGCGACAGCGTGGCATACAGCGTGTCGGGCTCGACCGGCTTGGCGATGAAATCGTTCATACCGGCGGCGAGACAGGTGTGACGATCTTCATTGAACGCGTTGGCGGTCATGGCGACGATGGGCACCGTGCGGCCCTTGTCGCTGGCGCGGATGATGCGGGTGGCTTCCAGGCCGTTCATTTTCGGCATTTGCATGTCCATCAGGATCAAATCGTAGTCGGCGGCGGCGAATTTCGCGACAACCGCTTCGCCATCTTCCGCGCTGTCGACGCTTAGTCCGGCGCCGCGCAACAAGTCCTCGGCGACTTCGCGATTGATGGCGTTGTCCTCGGCCAGTAATACGCGGGCGTTGACTTGGCTGAGCTTCTGGCGGGTTTGAACGCCATTGACTTGGTCGGGCTCCTGCTGAACAACGCCGCGCCCCAGGTTCAGCCAAGCCGTAAACCAAAATCGGCTGCCCAGGCCCGGCCGGCTATCGACCCCGACCTCGCCACCCATCAGCTCGGCCAAGCGGCGGGTAATGGTCAGTCCCAGACCCGTACCGCCGAAGCGGCGCGTGGTCGAGGCGTCCGCCTGCTCGAATGCATCGAATAGCTTGCCGGGGTTGGCGCTATCGATGCCGATTCCGGTGTCTTCCACTTCGAAACGCAATAAAACCCGGTCGGCGTCGGTTTTCAACAGCCGGCAACGCAAGGTAATTTGGCCGGTCTCGGTAAATTTGACGGCATTGCCGGCGTAGTTCAGCAAGGCCTGGCGCAACCGGGTCGGGTCGCCGGACAGCGATGCCGGCACGGGATCGCATTCTATGTAAACGGCCAAACCCTTGGTTTTGGCCTTGTCGTAAATCAACGAATAGACATGGTCGAGTAGCGCGTGTGCCGAAAACTCGGTTTGTTCCAGCGTCATCCGGCCGGATTCGACCTTGGACAGATCGAGAATGTCGTTAACGATATTCAGCAGATGGTCGGCGGCGGCGTTGATCTTAGTCAACCGTTCCGATTGGCTCGGTGTCGGTTCGGCGGCTTGCAACAAGTGGGTCAAGCCGATGATGGCGTTCATCGGCGTGCGGATTTCATGGCTCATGTTGGCCAGGAACGCAGTTTTGGCGCGGTTGGCGGCCTCGGCGGCCAGGCGTGCTCGCTCGCGTTCGCGTTCCAGGTTTTTTTGGGACGAGATGTCCCGGGAAAATCCGACTGTACCCAGGACCCGGCCGTCGGCATCGATGACCGGAGCTCGACTGGTTTCGTGGATCCGGCCGGGTTGCCAAGGTAAATATTCTTCTATCGTTTGCCGGGCGCGAGTTTCGATGGCCCGCTGTTCCATGTGGCGATTGCGTTCGGCAATCTCGGGAGGGTACAGTTCGGCATCGGTTTTTCCGAGTATGTCGACGATGGACATGCCGCTGAAGTCGGCCAACGCGCGATTGGCGGCCAGGAGATGACCGTCTATGTCTTTCAGCCAAGCCAGTTGCGGAATGTTGTCGATCAGCGCTTGCAGGTAATTGCCGGTCAGCCGCAGTTCGGCGGTGCGTTCCGCGACCAATTCTTCCAGGTTGCGGCGGTGGCGCGACAATTCCTCCGACAGGCGTTTTTTGTCGCTGATATCTTCCTTGATAGCCAGATAATGACTGATCCGACCATTGGCGTCGCGAATCGGGCTAATGCTGGCTAGCTCGACGTATTCGCTGCCGTCCTTGCGGGTATTGATGAATTCGCCCTGCCAACTCTGCCCCTGTTGCAGGGCCTGCCACAGGTCGCCAAATACCGCCGGAGAGGTCTTGCCGGATTGCAGAATCCTGGGGTTTTTGCCGAGGACTTCTGCGCGCTCGAAGCCGGTGGCCTGTACGAAAGCTTGATTGACGTATTCGATGTTGGCGTTGAGGTCGGTGATGACGATACTTTCCGGACTTTGTTCGACGGCTTGCGATAGTTTGAGCAGCTGTAGTTCGGCGTGTTTGCGTTCGGTGATGTCCTGCAGGGTGCCGTCGATTTGCGTGCCGTCGCGGAGCGCTTGGCCGGTAACTCTGAACCATTGGGTGTTTCCGTGGGTGCCGGTGGCGGCCAACTCCAAATCGAACGCGGTATCGTGCAGAGCCGCGTCGCGCAGCGCTTGATCGAGGATGTGCCGTTCGGCCGGTGCCAGACGGCTCGACAGGGTATCCAGCTCGGGCTTTGCGTCGGCCGCCAAGGCCAGGATGTCGGCGACTTCGTCGGTCCAGGTCAATGCGCCGGAAGCCGGCGTATAGCGCCAGCCGCCAATTTTAGCCATCGCGCCGAGCCTGCGCAGCAAGGTTTCTTTTTCGTCGAGGGTCGATTGAGTTTGCAAGCGCTCGGTTAAGTCTTCGCCGGAACTGAGCAGGCCGGTTAACCGGCCGTCCGCGTCGGTCAATAGTTTGTGATGCCAACGTATCATCCGGGTTTCGCCGGTTTTGGTCAGAATGGGGTATTCGTCGTCCAAGCGCGCGTCTTGCACGCCGGTCAATACGTTCCGAAAGCGCGGGTAAAGATCGCGCTGGCCCCGCGGTTGCGGAACGCAGTCCAAAAACCAATCGCGGCCGGTCATGTCGGTGTCGGCGCGGCCGAGCAGCGCACAGCCGGCCCGGTTAATCATCTTGACGCGGCCTTCCATATCCAGCGCGAGCATTAAGGTTTGCACCGTATCCAGATAACGTTGGTTGCGGTCGTGTACTTGGCGCAGTTCGTCCTGGCTGCGCTTCAGTTCGGTGATGTCCCTGGCGATGCCGAACAGGCCGACGATTCGGCCGTCGTCGGCCAGCAAAGGCCCCTTGGTCGTCATGAAAATTGTTTCGCCGTCATTGGTGGGTAGGTGTTCGGTAACCGTGACCCGCTGTCCGGCGTCGAGAATTAAACGGTCGTTGGATTTAAGTTCGGCGACCAGGTCGGCGGGAAAAATCGACGCGTCGTCGCGG
>NZ_LUUK01000032.1 GCF_001644025.1 Methylomonas koyamae | reverse complement strand
CGGAATCCGTGAAATCCACAACACCGCCATGATCAAATTACTTGAACCATCGCAAGCCCAGCGTTGGGATGCTTATGTGATGGCTGCGGCCGACTCGACCTTTTTCCACTTGTCTGCGTGGCAACGCGTTATTGCCGCTGCCTTCGGTCACGATACTTATTACTATTATGCCGAGCAGGACGGCGAAATTACCGGCATTCTACCGCTGACGCACATCAACAGTTTACTGTTTGGAAACACGCTGGTTTCGAATGCCTTTTGCGTATACGGCGGCATTGTCGCCAGTAACGACGAGGCTTTCCGTGCGTTACAGGCGCAAGGCAAACAATTGGCCAGAACGTTGAACGTTGATTGCCTTGAAATGAGAAATCGCGTTCAAACGCATCGCGATTGGCCGCATAAAGCGTTGTACGTAACATTTCGCAAAACGCTCGATTCCGACCACGAAAAAAACCTGAACGCGATTCCCAGAAAACAGCGAGCGATGGTGAGAGCGGGCATCAAAGCGGGTTTAGTCGGCGTAATCGATAACGACGTCGAGCGATTGTTTCAAGCGTATTCCGAAAGCGTCAGAAACTTGGGGACTCCCGTGTTTCCGAGGCATTATTTTAAAGTACTAAAAGAGGCTTTCGGTAACGATTGCGAGATATTATCGATCGAGCACGAAGGTCGTTTAGTGGCTAGCGTGATGAATTTTTATTTCAAGGATGAAGTTTTGCCTTATTACGGCGGCGGCACCGAGGCTGCTCGAGACTTAAAAGCTAACGATTTCATGTATTGGGAGGTCATGCGGCGGGCGGTGGATAGAGGCTGTCGCGTGTTTGATTACGGGCGCAGCAAGATCGATACTGGCTCTTATCGCTTCAAGAAGCACTGGGGCTTTGAGCCCGAGCCGCTGTACTACGAAATCGATTTGGTGAAGGCGAAGCAGATTCCGGACATCAATCCGTTGAATCCCAAGTATCGATTATTTATTGCAGCCTGGAAGAAGCTGCCGCTGCCAGTCAGTCAGGTTGTGGGACCATGGCTGGCCAAGGATTTGGGATAATTCGTGCCTAAACTGCTATACCTGGTTCATCGGATTCCGTTTCCCCCCAACAAGGGTGACAAAATTCGCTCGTTTCATTTTCTGCGAGCGCTAGCCAAACGGTACGAGATATTCCTCGGCACTTTTGTGGATGATCCTGAAGACCGCCAATATATTGAAGCGCTCAAGCCTTATTGCAGGGATGTATGTTGTGTGGAATTGTCGCCCGGCCTCAATAAGCTTAAAAGTGCGCGCGGCCTATTCAGCGGCGAGGCCTTGAGTCTTCCGTATTATCGAGATAAGGCATTGCGTCGTTGGGTTGATCAGGTCATAAGTACCGAGGGTATAGACCGCGCGCTGATTTTCTCGTCGCCTATGGCTCAGTACGTCGAGCGTTACCCCGAGTTAAGGGTCGTCGCGGATTTCGTCGATGTCGACTCCGATAAGTGGAGCCAGTATGCCAACAGTAAAAGCTGGCCGGCCGCTTGGATCTATCGGCGCGAAGCTCGGACTTTGTTACGTTATGAGACACAAATTGCCAGTCGGGCGGCGAAGACGATATTTGTTTCGGAACAGGAAGCCGCGTTGTTTAAGGCCCTAGCGCCGATCGCGAAAGACAAGATCGATTTCGTAAATAACGGTGTCGATACTGATCGTTTTGATCCGAAAGTCGCTGGTGATTCGCCGTTTCCGAGCGGACAATCCCCCATCGTATTTACAGGTGCCATGGATTATTGGGCAAACGTCGATGCGGTCAAGTGGTTTGCCGAGAGTGTGTTCCCGGAGATCAAGCGACAATGCCCGCATGCTAAGTTTTACATAGTCGGTTCCAAGCCAGCCAAGGAAGTACTGCAGTTATCGGAAAACGACTCGGCAGTGATCGTTACCGGCAAAGTCGACGAAGTGCGACCATATATTGTTCACGCCCGTTTGATCGTGGCACCGTTACGTATTGCTCGAGGCATACAGAACAAGGTTTTGGAAGCCATGGCGATGGCTAAGCCCGTGGTCGCAACGTCGGCGGCGATGGAAGGGATATCTGCTGGTCAAGAGTTGCAGGTCGCCGTCGCCGATGAACCAAATGAGTTTGCCGAAAGGGTTGTGTCTTACCTGCAACAACCTACTGTTTACGCCGAAGACAACCGTCGGTTTGTCGAACGTGCGTTTGGCTGGTCCGCGAATGCCGATAAGCTTTTGACTTTGCTCGCAGGTTAAGGTTGACGATGGACGAAGCGGTGCCTTTGGTTGTGCATATCATTTACCGTCTCGGCATCGGCGGTTTGGAAAATGGCTTAGTTAATATCATTAACAAAATGCCGAAAGAACGTTATCGGCATGCCATCATTTGTTTGGCCGATGCGACAGATTTTACCCAGCGTATCGACCGGTCCGATGTCGTCGTCCACCAGTTGCATAAGAAACCGGGACAGGACTGGGCGTCGTTTTATAAGGTTTATAAGTTGTTTAAGGCTTGGAAGCCTGCGGTTGTGCATACTCGAAATCTAGGGGCAATCGAATATCAGGTTTGCGCCTGGTTGGCTCGAATACCCTACCGGGTTCACGGGGAACACGGCTGGGACGTGTTTGATCCTGACGGCAATAACCTAAAGTATCAGCGCTTGCGTCGAGCGTTGGGGCTAATCATTCATCGATTCATTCCATTGTCCAAACATTTGCAGGATTATTTGCAGGAAAAGGTCAAAATTCCGGCAGCTAAAATCACTCGCATTTGTAACGGTGTTGACACAAACCGGTTTTATCCTCGCGATTGCGATCGGGCGGCTCCAATGCATTGCGATATGCTTTTGTCCGGGAAAGTCGTCATAGGCACGGTGGGTCGTATGCATGGAGTAAAGGATCAATTGACACTGGTTAGGGCGTACATTCATGCTTGCCAAACGTATCCGGGCTTTGCTGGAGTGACTCGGCTTTGGTTGATAGGCGATGGGCCTTTACGAGCAGAGAGTGCTGGCCTATTGACGGATGCCGGATTGCTAGACCAAGCTTGGATGTCTGGTGATCGTGACGACATCCCCGATATTTTGCGTTGCCTGGATATTTTTGTGTTGCCATCCAAGGCCGAAGGTATATCCAATACTATACTGGAAGCGATGGCAACGGGGCTTCCAGTGTTGGCGACGAGGGTTGGAGGCAATCCCGAGCTGATCTTGGACGGAGAGACAGGGATGCTGGTCGAAAAGGAAAATCCGGAGGCTATGGCAAGGGTGCTAGCGGAGTGGGTTGCCGATTCCGACAAGCGTCGCCGTTTTGGGGCGGCCGGATTGGAGCGCATCCGCCAGGAGTTTTCGATCGATAATATGGTGTCTCGCTACCAACGGGTTTATGACGAGCGATAAATAGCGCCGGAGAATAATAATATGTGTGGCATCGTGGGGATATTCGATATGCAAGGCAGCGGGGAAATTGACCGCGGATTGTTGTCGAAAATGAACGAATCCCAGTTTCATCGTGGACCGGACGAGGGCGGTCTGCATAGCGAGCCCGGCTTGGGCTTTGGGCATCGTCGTTTGTCGATCATCGACTTGTCCAGTGGTCAGCAACCGATGCACAGCGCGGATAGAAATGTCGTCCTAACCTACAATGGCGAGGTATACAACTTTCCCGAGTTGCGCGGCGAGTTGGAAGCCTTGGGCTACAGCTTCAGAACTCACTGCGATACCGAGGTAATACTCTACGCTTGGCAAGCGTGGGGAGAAGCTTGCGTGGACCGACTACGGGGTATGTTTGCGTTTGCGTTGTGGGACAGACCACAACAAACCTTGTTCCTTGCGCGTGATCGATTGGGTGTCAAGCCATTGTACTACTCACTATTGGCTAACGGACATTTCATATTCGGTTCCGAGTTGAAGGCGCTTAAGCAGCATCCGCTGCTGCCAACTCGGATTGATCCGACGGCGGTCGAGGACTATTTCGGTTTCGGTTACGTGCCAGACCCTAAAACAATTTATCGGGATGTCTATAAGCTGGAGCCGGGGTATAGTTTGGCGATTCGGCGCGGAGACGAACGGATTAAGCCTCGTCAATATTGGGATGTGACTTTCGATCCGGGTAATTTCTCTAGCATGGATGCTGCTGGTGAAGAGTTGATCGAACGATTACGGGAGGCTGTTAAAATCCGGATGATGGCTGACGTGCCTTTGGGAGCCTTCCTGTCGGGCGGCGTTGATTCCAGCGCGGTCGTGGCTTTAATGGCCGGTTTGTCCGACGATCCGGTTAACACTTGCTCGATTTCGTTCGGCGATCCAAAATTCAATGAATCGCAATTCGCGGCTCAAGTTGCCGGTCGATATCACACTGCTCATCGGGTCGAACAAGTCGATCCCGATGATTTCAGTCTGATTGATTGCTTATCCGGTTTGTATGACGAACCCTATGCCGACAGTTCCGCATTACCCACTTATCGGGTTTGCGAGTTAGCCAAAAAACAAGTGACCGTGGTGTTGTCCGGGGATGGCGGCGACGAAAATTTAGCGGGTTACCGGCGTTATCGCTGGCATACCTACGAGGAGAGAATGCGTTCTTTATTACCGGATGGTTTGCGGATGCCTTTGTTTTCGACTTTAGGTCGGGTCTACCCAAAACTCGACTGGGCACCGAAGGTATTTAGAGCAAAAACCACGTTGGAGTCGATAGGCCGAGATTCTATGGCGGGCTATTTTCATAGCGTGTCGGTGCTGTCCAATGGCATGCGTCAGCAATTATTTAGCGAGCAGCTAAGGGCGGAATTGCAAGGTTACGGCGCAATCGAGGTATTTCATCGATATCGGGAAAAAGCACCGAGCGATCCTCTGTCTATGGTTCAATATCTGGATCTGAAGACTTACTTAGCCGGTGACATCCTGACTAAAGTCGACAGGGCAAGCATGGCTCACGCCTTGGAAGTCAGGGTTCCGTTGTTGGACTACAAACTGGTGGAATGGATGGCGACATTGCCGCCGTCTTATAAGCTCAATGGTCGAGAAGGCAAATATTTGTTTAAAAAGTCACTGGAGTCTCATCTTCCGAACGATATTCTGTATCGACCTAAAATGGGGTTTGCCGTGCCTTTGAGCAGTTGGTTCCGAGGGCCTTTGAAAGAACGCGTACGGGAGGCCTTGTTGGGTAATACGCTTGGTCAAACGGGTTGGTTTAATCGCACTTACTTGGAGCATATGGTGACCCAACACCAGGCAGGTTTGCGAGATTACAGCGCTGCGATTTGGTCGCTGTTAATGTTCGAGGCGTTTCTTAGAAATGCCGGGTTTTGACGCTGGTTAACTTGTACGAGCGGGCAATAGACATTAATTAATTGATTTGCTAGAGTGTGAACCAATTCAAGTTTTTCTAAGTGGCGGTGTAATATGCGATTCGAAGAAGATGATAGCCTGATCGAGAACGGTCAACTGCAAGAGGGCAAGCAAGTAATTGATAAATCTAGAAGAAAGTTTGCTAAAGCTGGCGTTGCGGTTCCTGTCATCCTAACTTTGGCTAATCGTCCTGCATGGGGAGGGGGTACTGGTGGCGTTGACGAATGTACCATTTCTGGGTTTCATTCAATAGGTCCGAATAGAACTGCGTACTCCGGTAATATTGTGACTAATCCGGGGCCGCGTCCCCCGAAGCATTATTGCGACAACCCGAGTCAGTGGCCTTTAAGCAAATGTAAGCCTCACTCGAGTAAACACGAGACGGGTGGAACTTTGGAAGGGGGATCTGGGTGTCGACGAGATAGAACGGCGCCAAACTCTTGGACCTCAAACCGGAACGACACTCAAAAGGGGCAATGGAACTTAAATGCGGTGTGGACTAAAAGCACTCAAGCGCCGAAAACGAAGAGTGAATTGCGATCCAACGGCCAGAATGACTATGCGACTCTTAAGCGTAACGAGGCCACCTACGGATATTATATCTTCAGTGATACTGCGTTAGGGCCTACCACCAATGCCAACAAAACGTTAAACGATTGTATAAAAGAGCTGGATCAAGGGACTGATATAGGGTTGGATAACTGTATGGCTTGGTTGTTTGTTAACGCTTGTGATGGCAAACATGTGGTTGGAAGCTCGCTGTCGGATGTCCAAGCTTGTTTTCAGGCGGTAAAGACCGGAGGTAAGTATAAAGTTGGTGCAGTAGATTGTTCAGCCCAGGATATTATTGACTTTTGCCATCACTTGATCGCTGACGGTTGCACGGCGTAAGACAACAGTCTTCTGGTTTTATGCTCTGGCGAGTAGTTGGAGAAGTCTATTGCGTGGATTGGGGTGATGGGGTCGTGATTTATCATCGCAACTCCGGTACTACGTTTTTGTTTGAGGCGATGCCGTTAGAGCTGATTCAGCGATGTTTTCAGCCTACGCCATTTGATCAAACGATGCTTGAAGACATCATCGGAAATTTCGACTTATCGGATAAATCGCGCGACAAAGCTGGGTATTTAGAAAGTCTGATACAGGTTTTGTTGCAAAAAGAATTAATTGAGCCGGTAAATTGAGATTACAGCATTTGCCTTTCCAGGAGGTTAATAGCCGACTGCGAAATAGCGGTTTGAATTTGCAACTTGGTCAGTTTTGCTTTGCTATCACGACTAAATTGGCTTCAGTGGCGCAGAGTCTTTCGATTTTGTATGCCGATTTTGAAGTTTTTGATAGTAGTGTGTTCGTTGATTTCCCCGTATCGGTTACTTCTGGACATAATTGGTTCAGCTCGATAAGTAAAAGCGCTGAATTTCGTTTTGATGGCTACGCGCCCTTCAATCCTTTACCGCTACAACATGCCCCGGCTTTGATCGAATGGGGGATGAATTGGTGTGTATCTAGTCAAATTAATACTTTTTTGATAATCCATGCTGCTGTCATAGAGAAAAATGGCTGGGCGGCTGTGTTACCGGCGCCGCCGGGATCCGGAAAAAGTACTTTGACCGCCACGTTGATTCAAGAAGGTTGGCGATTACTATCGGACGAATTGACTCTGGTTGATCCAGTGACATTCCGAGTACACCCCTTTCCCCGTCCCGTCAGCTTGAAGAATCAATCCATTGACATCGTCGCCAAGCGCTATCCTGGCCTTGTGTTCGGGCCATTGTCAACGGATACATCGAAGGGCACTGTTTGCCATCTTAAGCCACCCGAAACCAGCGTCAGTCGGCAGAGCGAGTCTTGTCCGATTGCTTGGGTCATATTTCCAAAATATGAAGCTGGCTCCGCGACCGAGTTTGCGCCAAAGGCAAAATCGTTAACGTTTATTGATGTAGCGGATAACGCGTTTAATTTTAGTCGGTTAGGCTACGCGGGATTTTACGCCTTGCGCAATGTATTGGACCGGGCAAGCTGTTACCAGTTGCGTTACAGCTGCCTAGACGATGCCGTTCAAATTTTCGACCAACTTAAGAGCGCCGAATGAGTTTTGAATGGCCCTTGTTGGTCAAGGTGATCAACGATCAGGTGTCTCATGCCGAGTTGTCCTTACCCGAATGGGGATTATTAGTCAGGCAGGCACGTGCATCGATGCTACTGGCGAAGCTGGTTCACTGGGTGGAGAGCCGTGGCGGACTGGATGAAATTCCGGAAGCCGCGCGTCGGCATTTTATCTCCGCAAAATGTTTTTCCGAAAAACAAAGCAACGACCTATTTTGGGAAATTCGCCAGTTGCAAAAAGTGGCTCGACAGTTAGAGTTTCCTTTTGTCTTGTTGAAGGGCGCGGCGTATGCAGTGTCTGAACACCCCGCCGCGAGAGGTAGGGTCTTTTCAGATATTGATTTACTGGTTCCCCGCGAAAAAATAGGCTCCGCCGAGAAGCGTTTGATGATTCATGGTTGGATGGGCGGGCAAAACGGCGTTTACAACGAACGTTATTACCGGCGCTGGATGCATGAAATTCCACCAATCAGACACCTGTCCAGGGGCAGCGTCATCGATCTACACCATAACATCCTGCCGATAACGTGTAAGGATTGTCCCGATGCCGGATTACTACTAGCCGATGCGCGCGCATTGGAGAAATTCGATGGACTAGCGGTATTATCCCCGGTCGATCAAGTGATACACAGCGCGGTTCATTTGTTTTATGACGGTGAATTGGAGCACGGCTTGCGGGACTTGGTCGATTTAGATGCGCTGATTCGCGGTTTGGGCGAACAGCAGGTCAGATTGATTTCTCGTTCATCCGAATTGGGTCTGGCAAGGCCAGTCCTTTACGCATTGCGTTACTCGACTACAATACTCGGTACACCGCTGTCGGACGAATTGGCCCGGCAACTTCAACAAGTGACGCCCGCCAAGGCAATTCTCGCGGTGATGGATTTTTTGTTCATTCGCGCGCTGATGCCGGTCCATCCAAGTTGCACCGACCGCTGGACAGGTTTGGCCCGTAACGTATTATTTTTGCGGGCGCATTGGTTAAAAATGCCGTGGTATTTGCTATTGCCCCATCTGACTATCAAGGCCTGGATGCGTCTGACCGGCAAAGAGAAGCACTAATTCCGGGTGCTCACTTCATGGCGAGCCGACTTGACAGTCTTAAACAAGAACCTTCTCGACATGAAAATCTTACATATTCTGGATCACTCGATTCCATTGCACAGCGGCTACACCTTTCGTACCCGAGCGATACTCGAACAGCAACGTAAGCTGGGTTGGCACACTTTCCATGTGACTTCCGCCAAGCATCAGGCTCCCGGTAGCGATTTCGAAACGGTGGATGGCTTGGATTTTTATCGTTCGTCCCAACCGCGCGGTTTACAGGCAAAATTACCCGTTATGAACCAATGGGCGATTGTTCAGACTCTGGCGCGAAGGTTGGACCAGATCATTCCGGAAATTCGCCCGGATATCCTCCATGCTCATTCTCCGGCATTAAACGGGATGGCGGCTTTGAGAATGGCCAAAAAATACCGATTGCCGTTGGTTTACGAATGCAGGGCATTTTGGGAAGATGCCGCCGTCGACCACGGTACGACCGCGGAAGGTAGCTTGCGTTACCGTATTACCAAAGCCCTGGAAACGTATGTGTTTAAGAATGCCGATGCTGTGACGACGATTTGCGAAGGACTCCGCAACGATATTATCGGACGGGGTATTCCAGCCGAAAAAATCACCGTGATTCCCAACGCGGTCGATATCGAAAAATTCAGTTTCGGTGATGTTGCAGAACCCGCGCTACTCGATCAACTAGGCCTGACGGGAAAAATCGTACTCGGTTTCATCGGCTCGTTTTACGCGTACGAAGGTTTGCTGTTGTTGCTGGATGCTTTGCCGGAGATCGTCCGGCAGCGGCCGGATGTCCGGCTGTTGTTAGTTGGCGGTGGTCCGCAACAAGCACAAATCCAACAGAAAATTCAAGCCTTAGGGCTGGCGGATTGGGTTGTGATGCCGGGACGGGTTCCCCATGATCAGGTGCAACGGTATTACAATTTGGTCGATATTTTCGTCTATCCGAGATTGTCGATGCGACTGACCGATTTGGTTACGCCCCTGAAGCCGCTCGAAGCCATGGCGCAAGGTCGCCTGTTGGTGGCTTCGGATGTCGGCGGTCATCACGAATTGATCGAAGATCGGCGGACCGGCTATTTGTTCCGAGCCGGCGACCAAGCGGCCTTGGCGTCCACCGTTTTGAATGCCTTGGCCGATAAATCGCATTGGGACGACATCCGTCGAGCTGGACGGCACTATGTCGAACAAATCCGTAACTGGCAAACCAGCGTGGCACGTTATCAAGCGGTGTATGCCGGATTGATACGGGACGGGCATGACGCGGACTGATCCCAGGCTGGTGGTTTTCAGCAGTCTCTACCCCAGTCAGGTTCGCCCGAATGCCGGTGTATTCGTCCGGGAGCGCATGCGCAGGGTCGCGGCGCACTGTGAGTTGGCGGTGGTCTCGCCGGTACCCTGGTTCCCGTTTCAAGGGGTGATCCGCAAATTCAAGCCCAATTACCGGCCACAGCCCGCCACTTACGAATGTCAGGACGGTATCGACGTTTATTTCCCGAGGTTTCTGTCCTTGCCAGGATTAGGCCGCCGGTGGGACGGTTTGATGATGGCGTTGGGCAGTTATCGGACTTTATACCGATTGTCTCGCAACTTCGGATTTAATCTGATTGACGCGCATTTTGCCTATCCGGACGGCTACGCGGCAGGATGGTTGGGGCGCTGTTTCCACGTGCCGGTTACAATCACGTTACGCGGCACCGAAGTACCGTTGTCCAAAATCGCCAGTCGGCGGGCGCGCCTGTTGGCGGCGCTTCGTAGGGCCGCTCGAGTGTTCTCTGTGTCGGAATCGCTTAAACGACATGTCGTTAGCATCGGTGCCGAAGCCGATAAAATTTTGGTGGTGGGGAATGGCGTCGATACGAATGTCTTCTATCCGCTGGATAAAGTCTCGACTCGTCAGAATTTGCAACTCAACGTCGATGCGCCGGTGCTGATTTCAGTGGGTGGCTTGGTCGATCGCAAAGGGTTTCACCGAGTCATCGAGATATTGCCGGCGCTGCTGGCAAAACATCCCGGTTTACGCTACTTGATTGTCGGTGGCGGCAGTCCGGAGGGTGATATTCGCCAGCGTTTGGAAAGGCAAGTCGCCGATTTGGGCCTCGCTGAACAGGTGCGTTTTCTGGGTGCGATGCCCGCCGCGGCCTTGAAAGAGGTTCTGTCCGCCGCCGACGTTTTTGTATTGGCGACTGCTAACGAAGGCTGGGCCAATGTGTTCTTGGAAGCGATGGCTTGCGGTTTGCCGATTGTAACCACCGATGTTGGCGGCAATCGCGAGGTGGTTTGCGACGATAGTTTGGGGCAGGTGGTGCCGTTCGGCGATCGCGATGCCTTGCTGGAGACACTCGATGCCGCGCTAGGGCGCGACTGGGATCGCCATGCGATTATTGCCTATGCCGCTCAGAATGGCTGGGATCAACGCGTCGCTGTCTTGGTGGCGGAATTCAACCAACTGGTAAATCGATCATGAGCCTTTACACCTCGCTGTGCTCCTCCGTGCTGTTTCCTCTACACGAAGCGTTAAAAAAACACAGTACCGTCAGAGTGCGCAAGGCGATGGAGCGTAGCCAGTGGTTGGGCGTGGACGAAATTCGCCAGGCTCAGGTCAAGGACTTGACACGGTTTCTAACCGATATTGGCCAGCATGTGCCTTACTATCGGACATTGTTTGCGGCATTAGACTTCAATCCGGAGCAGGTCGCCAGTTTAACCGATTTGGCGCGCCTCCCCTTGCTGGACAAACCGACGATACGCGCCAATTTGGATAAAATGCGGGCGGATGATGCCGAGGGTTTGGCCCGCTTCAACACCGGCGGATCAAGCGGCGAGCCATTGATTTTTTACATCGGCAGTCGCCGCGTCAGTCACGATGTGGCCGCCAAATGGCGCGCCACCCGCTGGTGGGGTGTCGACATCGGCGATCCCGAAGCGGTGATATGGGGGTCGCCGATCGAGCTGGGCGCGCAGGATAAAATTCGGCTGATTCGCGATAAGCTGTTGCGGACCCATTTAATACCGGCTTTCGAGATGTCTCAAGAAAAGTTGGACGGCTTCGTGGCCAGGATACGGCAAATCCGGCCGAAAATGCTGTTCGGCTATCCGTCGGCGTTAGCGCATATTGCCAGTCACGCCGAAAAGCGCGGCGTGGCAATGACCGATTTGGGTATCAAGGTGGCCTTCGTCACGTCCGAGCGCTTATACGATTATCAGCGTGACAAGATTCAAGCGGTCTTCGGTTGTCCGGTTGCCAACGGCTATGGCGGCCGCGATGCCGGTTTCATCGCTCATCAGTGTCCGGAAGGCGCGATGCACATCACGGCGGAAGACATCATCGTCGAAATTGTCGATAAACAAGGCAAGCCGCTGCCCAATGGCGAGTTGGGCGAGATTGTCGTCACCCATCTGGCGACGCGCGATTTTCCGTTTATCCGCTACCGCACCGGCGACATGGGAATCTTGTCCGACAAAGCTTGCGCTTGCGGGCGAGGGCTGCCGTTGCTCGAAGAGATACAAGGTCGCACCACCGACTTCGTTGTGGCGCGGGACGGCACCGTGCTGCACGGCCTGGCCTTGATTTATGTGTTGCGCGATTTAGAAGGTGTCGACGCTTTCAAGATCACGCAAGACAGCCTGGAAAAGACCAGCGTGCAAATCGTCAAGACCGACGCTTACCGAGCCGAATCCGAACAACGCATCGTCGCGGAATTTAAAAAGCGATTGGGCGAGACGGTCAACGTTGCGATCGAATATACCGATTACATACCCAAGGAGCGTTCCGGCAAATTCCGGTACGTTATCAGCCACGTCAAGCCTTAATCGAGCAACATGACAAAATTCGCGGGATGGGTGGGCAGCGGACCCTGGAACGAAAGCGCTGTCGCGAGTCTGACCGAGTTGGTCGGTCGGGCCGGGTCGGCCTTCGATTTTCAATACGACGGTCATTTCGGACTGGCCAGTCAAGCGCCGGCGCTGCTCCGAGACGATGGCATTCTGTTGTTTGCTTTGAAGACGGCTGCTTCTCCGGAGCATTTGCGGGAAGTCTTGGCGCGGTATCGGCGGCACGGTGCCGCGTTATTCGATGGCGGTAGCTCATGCGATGGCGTGGTTTTGATCGATAGCGTCCGCCGTTTGTTGTTGGCAGCCATGGACCCGATCGGCTTGAGTCACGTTTATTACGCGGTTGCCGATTCCGCGATCGTGTTTGGTTCCAATGCCGATTTCGTGGTTCGCCATCCGGCGGTCGAAAACGAAATTTCGGCGCAGGCTATTTACGACTACGTCTATTATCACCATTGCCCTAGCCCGAACACCATCTACACCAACGTCAAGAAGTTGGAAGGCGGTCAGCGATTAAGTTTCGAAGACGGCAAATTGGCACTGCGGCGTTACTGGGTGCCGACGTTTAATGAATCCGCGCTCGATTTGCGGCAGGCCGGCGAGGACTTGAAAGCCGGCTTGATCGAAACCGTGCGAGGCATGGTCGGTAGCGAAGACGATACCGGCGCATTTTTAAGCGGTGGTTTGGATAGTTCCAGCGTGGCCGGCACGCTGGCCAGGGTGTTTCCTGGAAAGGCCAAGACTTTTTCGATGGGTTTTCCGGTCGAAGGTTACAACGAAATCGAATATGCCAACATTGCGGTCAAACATTTTAATACGCGCCAACACGAGTATTACGTAACGCCGGAAGACACCGTCAATGCCGTCCCGATGATTGCCGCGTATTACGATGAGCCGTTCGGCAACTCGTCGGCCTTGGCGGCCTACTATTGCGCGAAATTGGCTAAGGACAACGGCGTCGGGCGCTTGCTGGCCGGCGACGGCGGCGATGAGATCTTCGCCGGCAACGAGCGCTACGCCAAGCAGATGTTGTTCGATCATTATCATCGCTTGCCCCGAGCGGTTGGCGCTGGTTTGGAAGGGGTGTTGAACGCCTTGCCGGCTGGTTTGGCGAATACTAAATTGCCGTTCAAGGCCAAGCGCTATATCGAGCAAGCGAAGGCCGCGATGCCGGATCGATTGCAGGATTACAACTTTTTGCACCGTCATGCTGCTACCGACATTTTTGTCGGCGATTTTCTGGCGCAAATCGATACCGGCGAACCGCTGCAACTGCTACGAGACAATTACCGGCGCCCGGATCAGGCGAGCACCTTGAACCGAATGCTGTATATGGACTGGAAAGCCACGCTGCACGACAACGATTTGGTCAAGGTCAATCGGATGTGCGAACTGGCCGGCGTTGAAGTCTGCTATCCGTTGCTCGATAGCCGTATCGTCGAGTTGTCCTGCCAAATACCGTCCGCCGCTAAATTGCACGGTCAAAAATTACGTTGGTTTTATAAGCAGGCGATGGCGGATTTTCTGCCGGACGCGATCATCAATAAATCCAAGCACGGCTTCGGGCTGCCGTTCGGTATCTGGCTCAAGGACCATCAGCCATTGAAGGACTTGGCCTACGACGCGATCAACGCGTTAAAAAAGCGCGGTTATTTCAAGCCGGAATTTCTCGATCACGCGATTGCGATGCATCAAAGCATACATGCGGCCTACTACGGCGAACTGATCTGGATTTTGATGATGTTGGAACTGTGGTTTGCCGGCAAACAAAATGCGTGATACTCGCGGCAAGGGGCGTGACAAAAAACGTCAGTTTTCGACTTGGAACGATGGTGCAAGGCTTGCCGGGTTTCCGCAGGTTGCTGTTTGATTTAGTGGTCTAGGGCTGGGTTTTAGGTAAGTTGTTGATCTTGTTTTTAAAAAATTACTGGCTATTCCGCAGTAGCAAAAGCCAATTCTGGCATAAGTTTTGTATTGATTAATGCGTTCGTTATTCAATCAGACAGAGAGATACCGCTATGAACATTCAAATGCGTAAAACACAACAAGGTTTCACCTTGATCGAACTGATGATCGTCGTCGCGATTATCGGTATTTTGGCCGCTATCGCGATTCCGGCTTACCAAGACTATACGGTCAGATCCAAAGTGTCCGAAGGCCCGAGTTTGGCGTCTCCGGCGCTGACGGCGGGTGGCGTGGCCTGTAGCGAAGGCGCACTCGGTTCAAGCACAGCTGGCCTGACTAACCTTGACTTTGGATTGTCCAATAAGACATCTATTAAGGGTAAATATGTAAACTCTGTATATATTACGTCAGATCAGGAGGATCATGCGACCGTTACGATCGTTTACACCACGATTGGTACGGCGATCACCAGTGGGCAGGATATAGTCTATACTGGCGTGTGCAAACCAGGCGCCGGCATGCAATGGAGTATTGATATCAACGCTTCTGGTGTGAGCAGCAAGTATCATCCGAAAACCTAACCGCTGGAATAACTGTTAATTAGAAGGGGCCGAAAGGCCCCTTTTTATTTGTAAATAAATATTCAAACTTCGTGAATAAAACAAGTATTTCAAATCGCTCATCCATTCAGGTAGGGCTGGCTATTCTGATAATGGGACTAATGACTCTCCTGGTTTATTCGCCAGGGACTTCCGGGCCCTTTCTAGCCGACGATTATCCAAACATTGTAGATAATAACGGAGCTCAGCTAAAAGGCTTGGATTTGCATGGCTTGCTAGGCGCGTCGAGCAGTAGTCCTGGCGGCAAAGTGACTCGTCCATTGTCTCATTTGAGTTTCGCCCTCAATTACTATTTTGCCGGTCAGCAGTTTGACCGGATGGCTTTTAAACTGACGAACGTCGGTATTCATATACTCAATTCGATACTGGTGTTCTTTATAGCGCGAATTTTGATTCGGGTCGCCTCGCCGAGTTTCCCTGCGGCTAAATTGGCGTTTGTCGTCGCGTTGATTTGGGCTATTCATCCGCTGCAGGTCAGCACCGTGTTATACGTGGTGCAACGCATGACTAGCCTGTCCGGTTTTTTCATGCTGGGCGGTTTATTGCTGTTTTTACGCGGTCGATTGCAAGTCGACAAATCGTCTGGACTCGTTTGGATGATTGCGGGTTGTTTGGCCGGCACGGGTTTAGGGCTTGCCGCCAAGGAAAATGCGTTATTGCTGCCGCTATTGATTTTCGTGCTTGAAGTGACTTTATTACCGCGGCCCATCGAAAAAGCGGCGCGTTTTAAAGTCAACGGATTTTACATGGGTACCGTCATTTTGCCGGCGCTAATGGGGGCGGTTTTCTTGGTATTTCATCCCGAAGCCGTTCTTAGGGATTATCAGGTTCGCGAATTTAATCCTTCCGAACGGCTTATGACCGAAGCCAGGGTATTGGTATATTACTTGGGCTTGCTGTTCTATCCGGATAATACGCAGTTGGCGCTGTTTCACGATGATTTTACGGTCAGTAAAAGCTTGCTCGAACCGCTGACTACGTTGTATGCCGGCATCGCCATTAGTTTCCTGATCGGTTTGGCGATGTTTTGTGTTCACTTAAAAAGGTTACCCTTTCTGAGTTTTG
Organism: Methylomonas koyamae; assembly: GCF_001644025.1. GTDB lineage: Bacteria > Pseudomonadota > Gammaproteobacteria > Methylococcales > Methylomonadaceae > Methylomonas > Methylomonas koyamae_A. Next base: position 18,069 of record NZ_LUUK01000032.1, on the reverse strand, counting down.
CGATTCTATGGTTCTTTGTCGGACACAGTATGGAATCGACGATTTATCCGCTGGAGTTAGTTTTCGAACATCGTAATTATTTGCCGAGTATCGGCATCGTGTTAGGAACGGTGGTATTGGTTTATCAAGCGCTAGCCAGTCGGATTTCGGCCGGTTTACTGAATGCGCTTTATGCCGGAATGGCTGTCAGCTTAGGTTTGGCTACTTATACCCGGGCATCGATATGGTCTAATTTGGATAGCTTTGCTTATTTCGAAGTGCGCAATCATCCAGATTCGCCCAGAACCAACAGTATTTACGCCAACGCTCTGGAGTTGAAGCGCGGGCCGAATGTCGAGACCTACCATCACTACCTGCTTGCGGCCCGCCAAAATAGTTACGAAGTCGCGTCGTTGGTGGAGGTCTATAACGAACTCAACCGGCTGATGCATTTCCACGACGCAGGTCTGGATAAACCAAGCGTATCCTTGCCGCAAACCTACGACGAAGAACTGATACTCGATAGCCGCTATATGCAGGCCTTGAAAGCTTTATTGCATCAAGAAATTCTTCGGCGGATTTCCGCCAAAACTTATCCGTTACGCACCCTGGCGACTCTGCGTAGTGCCGCGAATTGTCTGATTAACCGAGATTACGAGTGTCGCGATATCGGCAATGATTTAATCGAATGGATAGACGCCGCGTTAGCGCATCCTGATTTTTACGATGTGGCAATGGTGTATCTGATTAAAGCCAAGGTGGTGTTCAATCAGGGCAAAATCGACCAAGCCTTCGAATATGTGGATAAGGCCATCGAATTGTCACCGGGGCGCATGTATTTTTATGCGGAAAAAGCCCATTTATTGATAACTTTGAACGAATTTGACGAGGCGGAACAAACGCTTCGTCAGGCGGAGAAGATGAATTTGGCGAGCGGTTTCGATCGGCAAGAATTTTCTAAGCTGCGGCAAGTCATGGATACACACCGGTTGAAAACTCACAATTGATTTCATATCCGAAGATTCTCTTGTTACAGGCGAATTCGAGAAGGGATTCAGGGCTAGAGCTTTGAGCTTGCCCAGAGTCAGGTTTTCTAGCTAAGCCCTATCGTGTAACATGTCAAGGTACGCCACGGTATGCTTCGCTAATCGCCGGCATGCGCTCGTCAATTAAGTCGTGTGAAATCTCAGTGCTATGCGCATCCTGAATATTCGTTACAAAAACATCAACTCCCTGGCCGGCGAAGGGCGGATCGATTTCGACCAAGGGCCGATCGCCGAGGCCGGCGTGTTTGCGATTACCGGTCCCAACGGTTCGGGTAAAACCAGTATCCTTGATGTCATTACACTCGGTCTTTATGGCGAGACCTTTCGCTTCGACAAGCCGGCCGAGCACGTGATGACCAAGCAGGCCGACGAGAGCGTGGCCAGCGTTGAGTTTTCGTTGGGCGGGGAGAAGTTTCGTTCCGATTGGTATGCCAGGCGGCCCGGAGACGACAAGCAGACGCGGGCCGAGACCGAAATGTCGTTGACCAAGCTTGGCGAGAGCGACGAGTTGTTGGCCGAAACGCCATCAGCGGTGCGCGGCCGGATTGCCGAACTGACCGGCATGGATTTCCATAAATTCAGCAAATCGATGGTGTTGCCGCAAGGCGATTTCGCGGCATTTTTAAATGCGCTGGATAGCGAGCGCATGGACATTCTCGAAAAAATTGCCGGCGGCGACATTTACGAACAATACCGCCAGCAAGCCGAAAACCGCTATCGGCAAATTGCCGAGCGGGTCCGCCAGTTGCAACAGGATAGCGCGGCGATTCCCTTGCTCGAAGAGGCGGAACTCGACGCCAGTCGCGCCGACCTGCGGGATTTTCTCGATCAACACACCGAATTGTCCGGTCAGCAGGACTATTTACGACAACACCAGCTTAAATTGGAAGGCGTCGCCGCATTGGAAGCCGACGAGCGGCAACTGGCCCGGCAAACCGCCGAGCTTCAAACCCAAATTCAGACTCTGCAATCGGATTTGCAACGAATAGCCGCGATCGACGATGCCGACAGTTACCACGAGCAATTGGCGGGATTGGATGCCAAGCAGTCTAAAATCGGCGAACTCCAAAGCGAGTTGGCGAGTTTGCGCCGGGAGGTGGCCAGCCTGCGTCAGCAGTTGGGTGTTGGCGGCAGCGATCTGGATCCGCCGGCCGGCGACCGGGATTGGGCCTCGCAGAAACGGATTATCGACGACATCAAGATCAGGCTCAGCGAGTTGAAATTAGAATTGCCCAGGGAACTGGCGGCGGTGGAAACGGCCCAGCAAACCTTGGCCGACAAACGTGCCGCGCTCACCGAGCTGGAAGGGTGGTTGCAAGAGCATCGCAGCGAGGCCATTCTGCTAACCGACTTTCCGGATGTCGTGCAGTTGCGCAATCTCAGAACCGAGATCGCGGAACTAGGTGCCAAGCAGAAGACGCAGTTGGCTTGGTCGAAAAATACCTCGGCGGCCTTGAAAAAGAATCAAACGGCCTTGACCGATGCCAAGGCCGGCTTGGTTGAGTTACAGGAGCGGATCGCGGCAGCCGAGGCAAATATCGCGACGCACGGTCAGGGTAGAAGCGTCGATGAAATTCGCGAGCTGTTATCCGAGCAACAGGCGAGGGTCAACGATTTCCAAGAGTTGTATTCGTTAGCCAGCGTCAATGCTAAGGTGACCAAAAAGGGCTTGTTCGGTTGGCTGTCGACGAACAAGTCGTCGGAGTTTCCCGACGAGGGCGAACTGCGCGACAAATTGGCGGCGCTGAAACACGAATTCGGCCGAGAGGAAAACATCGGCTCGGCGCTGGAGCAAGCGATCGCCAACGAGGCCTTGTTGCGCAAAATGACGCCCGATCGCGGGAAATTGGTGGACGGCAAACCTTGTTTCCTATGCGGCTCCTTGTATCATCCTTACACGTCGAAGCCGCCGGTAATGACCGACTCGAAAAAGGCGTTAGTCGATCAGCGCGGCAAAATGCAAGCCTTGAAGGCTGCCATGGCCAATATCGAAGCCCAGTTGACCGCGGCGGAAAAACGTAGTTCACAGATGTCCGCCAAGGAACGGCGCTTGCAGGAAATGCGCGCGCAATGGCGGGTTTTGGTGAATCGGCTGAATGTCGCCCGCGACGGTATGGCGATCGAAAATCTGAGCTTGCAAAAGCAGTGTTTGGACCAGGAAACCGAAGAACTCGAAAAAATTAAACTGCTGCTGAAAGATGTCGGCCAGTGGCAACGCAACATCGGGAAATGGACCGACGAAATCGGCGTGAAACAAGCGCAAATCCTCAAATTGGCGGCTGTCGTCGAGCAATTGGAAACCGCGTGGAACAACCGTCCGCCCGAAGCCATTGAAGGCGAACAGCAATTGGCCGCGTTGAAAGCTTCTGAAAAGGCCTTGTTGGACAAACTGGAGAAAGCGTTGATGCCTCTGGGGGAGAAAATACCGGGCAAGTCCAAGGAAAATGCTTTGTTCGATCGCCTGAATGTCCGGCGCCAGGACTATCAAATACGCGATTTGCGCAAGCAGGGTGTGCTTGGCGATATCAACGGTTTGCAGGACGGTTTGCAATCCGGTCAGGCGCGCATTATTCGCTATCAAGCGGAAATTGCCGAACTGTCCGAAGCCTTGCAAAGCCATGAGTTGTCGGGTTTGCATTTGGCATTGTTCGAGAAACAAACGTCAATCGCCGACCTTGAAGTCCGGCTCAGTGAGTTGGAGGCGGATTACGAGGTTGACCACGACCAATTGCTGCAGCGATTGCTGGCCGGCGGTTTCAGCGATCTGGACAGCTTGCGGGCGGTGTTGGCGCAGTGGGATAGCCGGGCGGAAATGTCTGGGAAGCTAGTGCAATTGGAGCAGCGCTTGGCGGCATTGAACGTAGAATTGGCCGAGCTGGATTTACGCTTGCAAAAAGCCTATGCCGCGTTGCCTGGGCCCGACACAGCGGCTGATTTACTAGCCATGCAACGCGCGCTGTCTGAAAAAATCGACATTGCCGAGCACGAGATCCGTAGCTTGGAGCACAAACTGGCCAAGCAACAGACTTACGCGGAGACCTTTGGCGAACTGCAAGAACAACTGCGGCGGGAACTAGCGGCTTTCGCCGAAGCGGAAGCGGAGTTGAATTTGATCAACCACGAGCAGGGCGGGATGCGGCGGCGGATTCAACAGTTGTTGGTCGAGAAACTGCTACGGCAGGCGAATCGAATCTTGGAAGGCTTGAGCGGTCGCTATTATTTACGTAACGGCTTTAGCGAGTACGGTTTGGCATTGGAAGTCGAGGATACTAAGCAGATCAACGTACGGCGTTTGCCGAAAACCTTATCGGGCGGCGAGAGTTTTGTTGTCAGCCTGGCGCTGGCCTTGGCTCTATCGGAAATTGCCAACAACGGTAGAGCGATCGATTCCTTGTTCTTGGACGAGGGGTTCGGCAATCTTGACGCCGAGGCGCTGTATCTGGCGATGACGACGCTGGAGAGCCTGAAAACCCAAGGTAAGATTGTCGGGGTGATTTCTCACGTAGATGCCGTGAAAAAGCGGATTAAGACCCAAATCGAGTTGGTCAAAAACACCAACGGTTTTAGCGAGTTGAAAATGGTGGCCTGACCGCCGGCGCGGTCGGGCCTGTTCAGGTGTTCATGGATTTGGCGTCGGTTTGAAGGCTTTGCCGTAAGTGGTGTCCGCGTTGAAATCGTCCCAAACGTAGACCGGCCTGACGATGGGTTGAGTGGGAATCGGCGCCGAGATTAAGTCAAGCACGCCGACGCCCATCCTGGCCCCCATATTGATCAAGCCTTTGAAAGTGCCGCCAACGAAACCGTACACGACATTGCTCTGGTTATTGATGATGATGATGTTCTTAGGGATTTCCAGTGACGCAGTGGCGATATTGGCCAATCCGGAGCTGAGTTTGCGGCCTACCGTTTCTCCATAGCTTTCGTTTTCACCGGGTTGGGCATGCGCGGCGGCGGCGAACGCGGCGATCAAGCTGAAGGCCCAAACGGTTTGCTTTGCTTTCATAGCGTATCCTGAATCTGTTGACGAATCGGCGCCGCCCGCAAGCGGTCGACGGTACGCGAGCAAGTATAGCAGTGGGTGTGCTTACTTTTTCAAGGCCTTGGCGAAGGCATTGCTCATGGTATTCGGCACAACCTGTTGTGGTTTGCCTTTAAGCGCCGGTTTGTTCGCGGGCCTTTGCGGCTTTTCGCCGCGCACGATGTCGGCTTCGTCGACACTCTTTTTCATGCTCAACGAAATCCGCTGCCTAGCGACATCGATTTCCAATACTCTGACTTTGACCATGTCGCCCGCTTTGACGACATCGCGCGGATCCTTGACGAAGTCGTCGGCCAAGTGAGAAATATGCACCAGACCGTCCTGGTGCACGCCGATGTCGACGAAGGCGCCAAAGGCGGCGACATTGGTGACCACACCCTCCAGTGTCATGCCGGGTTCCAGATCGGTGATTTTCTCGACACCTTCCTTGAATTGCACGCTTTTGAACTCGGGGCGCGGGTCGCGGCCGGGTTTTTCCAATTCCTGCAAAATATCGGTGACGGTCGGCAGGCCGAAGTCGGCGTTGGCGTAGTTGGCGGGATTCAGGCTACGTAGTGCCTGGCTTTGGCCAATCAGATCGCGTATCGATTTGCCGGTGTCGTCCAGGATGGCGTTGACCACCGGGTAAGCCTCGGGATGCACCGCCGAGGCGTCGAGCGGGTTGTCGCCGTTCATGATGCGTAAAAAGCCGGCGGCCTGTTCGAAGGCTTTGTCGCCGAGGCGCGGCACTTTGTTCAACTGCGCGCGGTTGGCGAAAGGGCCGTTTTGGTTGCGGAAGGCGACGATGTTTTCGCTGATACTGGCACTCAGGCCGGAGACTTGTTTCAGCAAGGCGACCGATGCGGTATTGACGTCAACACCGACCGCGTTCACGCAATCTTCGACCACGGTGTCCAGCATGCGAGCCAGTTGCACTTGGTTGACGTCGTGCTGGTATTGGCCGACGCCGATGGATTTGGGGTCGATCTTGACCAATTCGGCCAACGGGTCTTGCAAGCGGCGGGCGATGGATACCGCGCCGCGTAACGATACGTCGAGATCGGGAAATTCCTTGGCGGCCAATTCCGATGCCGAATACACCGAGGCGCCGGCTTCCGAAACGGTGATTTTCTGGAACAGCAGTTCTTTATGCCGTTTCATCAAATCGGCGACCAGCTGGTCGGTTTCACGGGATGCGGTACCGTTGCCGATACTGACCAGTTGCACGCCGAATTGAGCAATCATGCGCGCCAGCGTGGCGATGGATTGGTCCCACTGGTTTTTCGGCTGGTGGGGATAAACGGTTTCGGTGGCCAGCAGTTTGCCGGTGGCATCGACCACCGCCACCTTGACGCCGGTGCGGATACCGGGATCCAGACCCATCGTCGCTTTCGGACCTGCCGGCGCCGCCAGCAACAAGTCGCGCAAATTGCTGGCGAAAACGCGGATGGCCTCCTGCTCGGCGGCTTCGCGCAAGCGCAGTTTCAAATCCATGTCGATGCGGGTGAAGAGTTTGATCTTCCAGGCGAAACGGGCGGTATCGGCCAGCCAAGAGTCCGCGGGTTTAGCGGTGTCGGTGATCTGTAAACGCTGGCAAACGAATTGGGTGCAGAGTTGATGTTCTTCCTGGTCAAGCTCGGCCGGTTTCAGCGTTAAATTCAGCATGTCCTCGTTACGGCCGCGGAACAGGGCCAACGCGCGATGCGACGGAATTTTGTTGATGGCTTCGCTGTAATCGAAGTAATCCTTGAATTTCGCGGCTTCAACTTCCTTGCCGGCGACGATGGTCGATTGCAATATGCCTTTATTCCAAATGCGCTCCCGCAGTTCGGAAAGTAATTCGGCGTCTTCGGAAATCCGTTCCATGATGATCTGGCGGGCGCCATCCAACGCGGCGGCGACGTCGGCTACCCCTTTGTCCGCATCGATATAGCGCTGGGCGACTTGCTCTGGAACCAGATCGCGATTGTCCAATAGCGCATCGGCCAGCGGCTCCAGTCCGGCTTCGCGGGCGATTTGCGCCTTGGTACGGCGCTTGGGTTTGTAAGGTAGGTACAAGTCTTCCAGCAAGGTTTTGGTATCTGCGTCGAGTATGGCCTGTTCCAGCTCCGGTGTCAGTTTGCCCTGCGAACGTATGCTGTCGAGTATCGTATTGCGTCTGTCGTTCAGTTCCCGTAGATAAGTTAGCCTTTCCTCCAGATGCCGCAATTGAGTGTCGTCCAGGCCTTCGGTCACTTCCTTACGGTAGCGGGCGATAAACGGCACGGTGGCGCCTTCGTCGAGCAACGCGACGGCGGCGGAGATTTGTTGAGGTTTGACGGAGAGTTCCGCGGCTATGCGCTTGATGACATCCATTGAGCTTTGCAGAGATGGTTGGAAACCGGTGATTTTACCGTAGTTAAGCGCCAGTCGAAGCGTCGGACCGGTTTACGTGAGGCACAAAAAAGGCGCTGTTTCTATAGAAACAGCGCCTAATCGAAAGAAGAACTTAATTATTATTATGGAAAACGATTACTTTGCTTGGCTCAGGATATCGTTGTTGAAGTCTTTGTGTTTAGCCAAGACTTGCGCTTCCGCTTGAGCAGTGGTTTCGCCGCTCATTTTCAAATGTTTAGTTTCGTCCATTTTCAGAAGTAGTACGCCAGCAATAGCGATAGCGGTTACGACAGCGACGACGGTAAAGGTATTGTCTTTTTCTTGTTCAGCCATTTTTATAATCCTCATCTTTGTTGTAATAATCAGCCCGTCTAGCAGGGGCAACTCGAGTTGTATGTCGAATGTTTAGTGTTTTTTTAGTCGACGGGGTATTTTTTACACTTAAATTTGTTTTGTGTCAAAACATTATTTTTTTTTTGTGCTGATTGTCGTTGGTGTAGGCTTATGTTTATGAATTGATTGATAAAAATTTGTTTTGTATGCGGCTGGGACGCAAGGCGTCGCTTGCAGACAGGCGACCGGTGTCGAGGCGGATGTGGGTTTTAGCTTCGGTTCGGGGTATCTTAAGCTCGCCAGCGCTACTGATCGGGCGGATAGCTTCGGTATTCGGCGGTTTGGTTGTCTTTTTACATTCGGAGAAACGTTTACATGGTTAAGCATATTCACTTGTTTTTCGTGGCATTGCTGGTGGTCAGTTTTTTTGGGCGGGTGGCGCTGGCGCAATTTAAGCCGGAACTATTGGCGCGGAAATGGCTGAAACTGGCTCCGCATGTCATCGCCGGCGTGCTGTTGTTGAGTGGCTCGGTTTTGGTATTTCAAGGCGACTGGCTTGCCGGCAACTTCGGGTGGATTATCGCGAAACTAGTGGTTTTGGTTGGCTTTATGATCGCCGGTGTTCGGACTATCCGCGAGGAGGGCGCAAGTCGCTGGAGGTGGTTTGGCGTGGCCTTGCTTTGTCTGTTTTATATTTCGAAAGTCGCGGTGACCAAGCAAGTTTTCTTCTTTTTTGGCTGATTGGTTGACGCCGGCTATCCCTTGCCGGCTCTGGATTTTTGTTGGCGGATCGTCACGTTTTTGGAGCGACGCTAGAGCCGTTTGGCCGTAAAGGCTTGCCAAATCAATGCCTTCTGGGGTAACCTCCCTACCTCCTGTCAATACTCAACGAAAGGAGGGTAGGATGCGAAAAACGAAATGGACGGCAGTTATGCTGGTTTCTATGAGTCTAGCGTCTTTTAGCTCTGTAAGTTTAGCGAAAACAGAAAGACACGGTTTATTGTCCATTGCACATAGCGGAGTCGCCTCTTATTACAGCGACAAACTGCATGGTCAGCGGACAGCAAGCGGTGAAATCTACGACAAAAATTCGTTAACAGCGGCCCATGCCAATCTCCCGTTCGGGACCTTGCTACGGGTGGTCAATCTCAACAATAACCGCAGTGTTGATCTGCGGGTCAACGGACGGCCGGGCCGGCATAACAAGCGCTTGCTCGACGTCTCCAAACGAGCCGCCAAGGAGCTGGGATTTGTCCAGGCCGGGTTGGCTCAAGTCAAGATCGAAATCTTGCGCTGGGGCGAAGCTTAGCGCGGAAAAAAGGCGCGATTGCCGGGCAATCGCGCCTTTTTGTTTTCGATGGTTCGCGCTAAGCCGTGATGGCCTTGAAGCCGATATCGGTACGATAATAAATGGATTGCCAATTGATGCGTTTACACAGCGCATAGGCTTCGCGTTGTGCGTCGGCGATATTGTCGCCTAGCGCGCAGGCGCACAGTACTCGGCCGCCGTTGGTGACGATGGTGCCGCCGGCGCTTTGCGTGCCGGCGTGGAAGACTTTGGCATTTGCTGAATCGACGCCGTCCAGCCCGGAAATCGGTTCGCCCTTGGCGTATGCGTCCGGGTAGCCTCCGGCCGCCAACACCACGCCGAGCGCGGCTCGGTCGTCCCATTCGGTTGTAATTTGGTCCAGCTTACCGTCCAACGCCGCCAAGCAGAGTTCGACCAAGTCCGATTTTAGCCGCATCATGATGGGCTGAGTTTCCGGATCGCCGAATCGGCAATTGTATTCCAACACCTTGACGTTGCCGCGCGCGTCGATCATCAAGCCGGCGTAGAGGAAGCCGGTGTAGGGCGTGCCATCGTCGCGCATGCCTTGCAAGGTGGGATAAATTACCTCGTCCATGACACGCTGATGGATGGCGGGCGTGACCACCGGCGCCGGCGAATAGGCGCCCATGCCGCCGGTATTGGGGCCTAGATCGCCGTTGTCCCGAGCCTTGTGATCTTGCGAGGTGGCCATCGCCAGCGCGTGTTCGCCATCGGCGATGACAATGAAGCTGGCTTCCTCTCCTACCAGGAACTCCTCGACGACAACCCTATGTCCGGCTTCACCGAAACTGTTGCCAGCCAACATATCGTTGACCGCGTCTATCGCCTGTTGCTCGTTTTGGGCGACGATGACGCCCTTGCCGGCCGCCAGGCCGTCCGCCTTGACGACGATCGGGGCGCCTTTGCGGCGAATGTAGGCGATCGCGGCTTCGGTGTCGGTGAAGGTTTGGTACTCGGCGGTCGGAATGCGATGGCGGGCCAGAAAGTCTTTGCAGAACGATTTGGAGCCTTCCAATTGCGCGGCTTGTGCTTTGGGTCCGAAGCATTTCAAGCCTGCCGCCGTGAAGCGATCGACAATGCCTTTTACCAGCGGCACTTCCGGGCCAACGATGGTCAGGCCAATGTCGCGGGCCAGTGCGAACCCCAATAAACCTTCGATGTCGTCCGCCGGGATGTCGACGTTAACGATACCGTTCTCCAAATCGGTGCCGGCGTTGCCGGGCGCGACATAGATTTGCCCCGCCAGCGGAGACTGTCTGGCCTTCCAGGCGAGCGCGTGCTCGCGACCGCCGCTACCCACGATCAATACGTTCATCATGTACTTACTCCGCAATCAGTGTCTGAAATGGCGCATGCCGGTCAACACCATTGCGATGTTGTGTTCGTCGGCCGCGTCGATGACTTCCTGGTCGCGCATCGAGCCGCCGGGGTGTATCACTGCGGTGACGCCGGCCGCCGCCGCCGCGTCGATGCCGTCGCGAAACGGGAAAAACGCGTCGGACGCCATTACCGAGCCCGGCACTTCCAGGCCCTCGTCGGCGGCTTTGATGCCGGCGATCTTGGCGGAATAAACCCGGCTCATTTGGCCGGCGCCGATGCCGATGGTTTGGCCGCCCTTGCCGTAGACGATAGCGTTGGATTTTACGAACTTGGCCACCTTCCAGACGAACAACAAATCAGCCAGCTCTTGCTCAGTCGGCGCGCGCTTGCTGACCACTTTCAAGTCTGCGGGACTGATGCTGCCGGTGTCTTTGTCCTGCACCAGCAGACCGCCGGCGACGCGTTTGAAGTCCAGCGCCTGGGGTTGGTTTGGCGACCAGAGGCCGGTTTCCAGAACCCGTACGTTCGGTTTTTTTGCTAGCGCGGCCTTGGCGCCGGCGGAAACTAGCGGGGCGATGATGACTTCGACAAACTGGCGGCGGGCGATTTCGCCGGCGGTTTGTTCGTCCAATTCCCGGTTGAAAGCAATAATGCCGCCGAAGGCCGACGTCGGATCGGTGGTATAGGCGGCGTTATAGGCGTCGAATAGGCTATCGGCGATGGCCACGCCGCAAGGATTGGCGTGCTTGACGATGACGCAGGCCGGTTGCTCGTCGAAGGATTTGACGCATTCCAGCGCGGCATCGGCGTCGGCGATATTGTTGTACGATAGTTCCTTACCTTGCAGTTGCTTGGCGCTGGCGATACTGCCGGCCGGCGGGTTTTTCTCGCCGTAAAACGCTGCGTTCTGATGCGGGTTTTCGCCGTAACGCATGCTTTGCAGTCGATGGAATTGCAAATTCAGCGTTTCCGGAAAATGGCCGGCATCGACAACCTTACTTAGATAAGCCGCGATCATCGTGTCGTAGCGGGCGGTATGCTCGAAACTTTTTAGCGCCAATCGAAAGCGGGTTTCGTGGCTCAGCGAACCGGCCTCGGCTTGCAGTTCGGTCAGAATGCTGGAGTAGTCGGCCGGGTCGACGACGATGGCGACGTCGTTATGGTTTTTGGCCGCGCCGCGAATCATGCTGGGGCCGCCGATGTCGATGTTTTCGATCGCGGTTTCCAGATCGCAATCCGGTTTAGCGACGGTTTGTTCGAAGGGATAGAGATTGACCACGACCATGTCGATGGCTTTGATGCCGTTTTCGGCCATTACCGCGTCGTCGATCCCCCGCCGGCCCAGAATTCCACCATGCACCTTGGGATGCAGGGTTTTCACTCGGCCGTCCATCATTTCCGGAAAGCCGGTGTAGTCGGACACTTCGGTAACCGGGATTTTATGCTCGGCCAGCAATTTGGCGGTGCCGCCGGTGGACAGCAGTTCCACGCCCAGCGCGCTGAGACTTCGGCAAAATTCGAGTACGCCGGTTTTATCCGAGACGCTAACCAGCGCCCGGTTGACTTGTTTTTTCATGCAAACCTCAAAAACAAAAGAAAATCGATTTAGCCGATACCGTAGTGGTCGAGCTTTTTACGCAAGGTGCTGCGGCTGAGACCCAGAATGACCGCCGCCTTGCTTTGATTGAAATCGCAATATTTCAGCGTGGTTTCCAGTAGCGGTTTTTCCACTTCGGCCAGCACCAAATGGTACAGACCGCTGGAATCGTGGCCGTTCAGATGCGAAAAATAGTCTTCGACGCAATGGCGGACGTGGTCGGACAACGTATCGACGCTGTCGCTGGCATTTTGGCTGTCGTGGCTTCCCATCTAGGCGGCTCTTGGTAGGAGATGATTGAACGACGCGTTAACCCGCGTCAGTTGTTGCACGGGATGTTGGGCTTGATTGATAGACTGCTTGTGCTCGGCGGGCAAGCCGCCCAGACGTTCGAAGTACCAGCCGATGTGTTTGCGGGCAATTCTAACACCGCAGTCGTCACCGTAAAAACGGTATAAATGCTCCAGATGACTGTTCATTACGCCCTGGACGTCGGCCAGCGAAGGGTATTGCCAATGTTCGCCGTTGAGCGCGGCGGCCAGTTCGGCGAAAATCCACGGCTGACCTTGCGCGGCTCGGCCGATCATGATGGCGTCTGCGCCCGTGTGCGCCAGTACCCGTCGGGCTTTTTCGGGGCTGTCGATGTCGCCGTTGGCAATGATCGGAATCCGCGCGGTTTGCTTGACCTGCCGAATAGTGTCGTATTCGGCTTGGCCCTCGAATTTGCAAGCGCGGGTGCGGCCATGGATCGTCAGAGCCTGAATGCCGCAGTTTTCGGCGATACTGGCGATTTTGGCCGCGTTACGGTTTTCACGGTCCCAGCCGGTCCGGATTTTCAACGTTACCGGTATGTCGACGGCGGCGACGACAGCGGTCAAAATGTTTTCCACCAGCTTCTCGTCTTTCAACAACGCCGAACCTGCGGCGGTGGAACAGACCTTCTTGGCCGGGCAGCCCATGTTGATGTCGATGATGTGGGCGCCGCGTTGTTGATTCAATTTGGCCGCTTCCGCCATTTTCACCGGATCGTTACCCAAGATTTGCACGGCTCTGAGGCCGGTTTCGCCGGTGTAATCGGTTTTCTGCAGTGTTCTGGGGTGCTGTTGCAATTCGGTATTGGAGATTACCATTTCAGATACCGCCAGTCCCGCGCCGAATCGGCGGCAAAGTTGCCGAAAAGGCTGATCGGTGATGCCGGCCATCGGCGCCAGCAGCAAATTGTTGGGCAGGGAATAAGGGCCTATGCGCATAACTTGGGGAGGCTTCGGAAGGCCGAAAATGATACTCGAAAACCGCGCCGGACACGATGTTTTGTCGGGTCGAATCGACGAGCCCAACGCGGCTGCCGACGTCAGGCTTTCGCTATTGGGCCGCGATGGGCGCGCTTTCGCGTTTTCTCGCTAACCCGTTTCGACGCCTGTGATATTTTAGAAAGACAAAACTTCACCGCAACCCGCGGCTAGCCATTGATTGCAAACGACTGGATATGGGCGTACAGGAAAACTTCGAAACTCTCCCTCTCAAAGACTTTACCGAAAAGGCTTACCTCGATTACTCGATGTACGTCATTCTGGACCGGGCGCTGCCGCACATCGGCGATGGCTTGAAGCCGGTGCAACGGCGCATCGTCTATGCGATGTCCGAACTGGGTCTGACAGCTCTAGCTAAATACAAGAAATCGGCGCGTACCGTCGGTGACGTATTGGGTAAATATCATCCGCACGGTGATTCGGCCTGCTACGAGGCAATGGTGTTGATGGCTCAGGATTTTTCCTACCGTTATCCGTTGATCGACGGGCAGGGCAACTGGGGCTCGCCCGACGATCCCAAATCCTTCGCGGCGATGCGTTATACCGAATCGCGGCTGACCGCCTACGCGCAAACCCTGCTCAGCGAGTTGGGCCAGGGCACGGTGGATTGGGTGGACAATTTCGATGGCACGCTGGAAGAGCCATCGCTGCTGCCGGCACGCTTGCCCAATGTGCTTTTGAACGGGACCACCGGTATCGCGGTGGGCATGGCGACCGATATTCCACCGCACAATCTGCGGGAAGTGGCCGCCGCCGTCCTGCAACTGCTCGACGAGCCGGAGACGCCGCTGGAAAGCTTGCTGGCGCATATCAAGGGTCCGGACTTTCCGACCGACGCGGAAATCGTCACGCCGGCCGCCGATTTGCAAAAGCTGTATTTGACCGGTAACGGCTCGGTGAAAATGCGCGCGAAATACGAGGTCGAAGACGGCAATATCGTCATCACCGCGTTGCCGCATCAAGTGTCCGGCGCGAAGTTGTTGGAGCAGATCGCCGCGCAGATGCTGGCGAAAAAGCTGCCCATGATCGAGGACCTGCGCGACGAGTCCGATCACGAAAATCCGACCCGCTTGTTAATCATCCCCAAGACCAAGCGTACCGATGTCGACGCCGTGATGTCGCATCTGTTCGCTACGACCGATCTGGAGAAAAACTTTCGGGTCAACCTGAACATGATCGGTCTGAACGGCAAACCGCAAGTGAAAAATCTGCGGCAAATTCTGACCGAGTGGATTTCGTTCCGAACCGAAACCGTGCGTCGGCGTTTGCAATTCCGTTTGGACAAGGTCCAGGCGCGCCTGCACATCCTGGAAGGTTTGCTGATCGCCTACCTGAATATCGACGAAGTGATCGCGATCATTCGTCGGGAAGATCATCCCAAGCCGGTATTGATGACGCGCTTCGGTTTGAGTGACGTGCAGGCGGAAGCGATTCTGGAATTGAAGCTGCGCCACTTGGCGAAATTGGAAGAAATGAAGATTCGCGGCGAGCAGGACGAGTTGGAGCGGGAGCGGGAGGAGTTGGAAAAGACTCTTGGCTCCGCGCATTTGCTGAACCGCTTGATCCGAAAGGAAATAGAACGTGACGCCGAGAAATACGGCGACGCCCGTCGTTCGCCGATTGTGGCCCGCGAAGCCGCCCAAGCCCTGGATACCACGGAGCTGATCGCCAACGAACCGGTGACCATCATCTTGTCTCAGAAGGGCTGGATTCGCGCGGCAAAAGGATACGACATCGAAGTCGAGGGCCTAAGTTATCGGGCCGGAGACGGCTATTTGTCGTCGGCCAAGGGGCGAACTACCTTGCCGGCCTATGTGCTCGATTCGACCGGTCGGGTGTACACGATTACCACCCACGACCTGCCGTCGGCGCGTAGTCAAGGCGAACCGTTGACCGGGCGGCTGAATCCGCCTCCAGGCAGCATCTTCACCGACGTGTTTACCGGGCAGGCCGAGGATTGGGTGTTGATGAGCAGTAGCGCCGGTTACGGGTTCCGGGTGCAATTAAAGGAGCTTTACGGCAAGAACAAGGCCGGCAAAGCGGTCTTGACCGTACCGGATAAGGCCGAAGTCATGACGCCGACGCCGATTCCGCGGGACGCCGAGTCGCTGGCGGTCGCGACCTTGCAAGGCCGCTTGCTGATCTTCCCGGTCGCAGATTTACCGGAATTGGCAAAGGGCAAGGGTAACAAGCTGATTCAGATTCCGTCCGCCGATCTGGCATCCGGTAAGGATGCGGTGGTCGCGGTGACGGCCTTGGCGACCCACGGTGAGCTGAAAATTCTGTCCGGCAAGCGGTTCGTCACGTTGAAGGCCATCGACATCGCTCAATACTCCGGCAGCCGCGCCAACCGCGGAAATATATTGCCTAGAGGCTTTCAAAAAGTCGATGGATTGGAAAGTGTGGTTTGATTCAGATGCGGTGGTGTTTTCGGGAACCGACACGTCTGCCGCGCTCGGTAACGTAAAAAGTGGTTGACGTGGCTTGGATGGATAGGTAAGATGTCGGTCTTTCCGGTGCTCATGCGAGTGGCGGGGAGAAAACAAGATCAATTCGGGGTATAGCGCAGTCTGGTAGCGCGTCTGCTTTGGGAGCAGAATGTCGGGAGTTCGAATCTCTCTACCCCGACCAAGTTTTGCGCTTGTAGCTCAGCCGGATAGAGCATCGGCCTTCTAAGCCGAGGGTCGCAGGTTCGAGTCCTGCCAAGCGTGCCATTGCAAATTCACGTTATGGTGAGCGTAGCTCAGTTGGTAGAGCCCCGGATTGTGATTCCGGTTGTCGTGGGTTCGAGCCCCATCGTTCACCCCAGTAAAATCAGCGCCTTGCAAGTGTTGCTCTCCGCTTTAAAAAGCCATCAGGCATCTTAATAGATTGCTGTTGCTGGCGTCGCCTTCTAAAAAACAAATCCCTCCCTGTAAAGCCTGCACGCGGTGCTCTAATAAATTAGGTCTCCCGTAACTGCTCTGCGGCAAAGCTGTCAATTGTCGATGGCAAATCAAAAGGTAACCTCTGAATTTTCGGCGTCAGCATTGGTAGATGACTTTTGCGTTTTGTTGCTGTATCGCTAATGTATTGTTAACAAATAGCTTATTCAACTCCCTGTAGTCGTATATTCTTCGATGCATGGTATCTGATTCTGCATTCGCCAACATTGGGTGCTAATCCGAGAAGCGCAGGATGAGCGGCAACGCCGGTTTTTGGCGGCTGTGGATGCCAAAGTTCTGGGATGTGGCGGTAATCAGCCGTTTCTGCCCTGTGCTTTGCTTGACATGGCTGGCGTAGACCTCGGCTGGTCTTGAGCCGTGCCACTCCAAAGCCGCATATGGGCTTTGCCACTCAATGCCGGTGCTTTGCGCAACGAGTTCCGGCTGAAGCGACGCATCCATTGCTATCTCGCGCCGCTCTGTTTAAGCCTGCCGAACTCGCCTAATTGTTTTCTGACACCACACAAACGGTGAGCTTGGCTGAGCCACAGCCCAACGGGGTATTGTTAGGTGTCGGGCTCTAGCCTCTTAAAAATTAATCGACCTCTTTCCGCCGCCTCTCGCACAGCATCTTGCATTCGCCGGGGAGATGCAGCTGTTTCATGATCGTTCCGTGAAGTGTTTTGGCAAGTAGTAGCCAGATAGAAAGCTGAGCATTGGACGGGCAAGCGATGCCGGGCCATGTGCATATGCTGAAATTGCAATCGCCAAAAATTTCGATGTCGCAGATTATTGACGACATCAAAGGCAAGAGGGCGATTCATTTGCCCAGGCTCTAACGCGAGAAAAAGCGCGACTTCGCGCGGCAGCATTACGGGGCGTGACGGTATTTTGTTTAGATGGCCGGCAGGGGGGCGATGGATCAGGAAAATTTCCGGCATCAAGGGCGGGAAGACCCGCGAATGGCGTAAATACACCTTTGGCCACGAGTCGCCACCGATTGGTAGTTAACGATAAGGACGCGCGTTAGTGGTCGCATTATAAATTTCCCGGCCTTGCGGAGGATTTTTACTATCCTTAATTGTCAGTTAACTGAGGCGCATACTGTCACGCTAGATATTACAAGTTAACGGAATTATTCGATGATTTTCTTAAATTAAGAGGGTTGTGCTATCAGTAGCATGGTAAATCACGTGGATCACTCCCTAACGCCTTTACAAAAAGCCTTTTTGGCGATTGAAAGATTACAGGCTAAGTTAGAACATTATCAGCGCTCGCAGACTGAGCCGATTGCCGTTATCGGTATGGCTTGCCGTTTTCCGGGAAAAGCCGACTCCGTCGAGCAATACTGGCAAATGCTGCAGGACGAAGTGGATGCGGTCGGTCCCATCCCTAAAGAGCGCTGGGACCATTCTTTATTTTTCGATCCTAGCGGTGAAAGGCCGGGTAGCACCTATGTCGGCGAAGCGGCGTTTCTGCAGCAAATCGACGGTTTCGACGCGGAATTCTTCGCCATTCCTCCCCGCGAAGCCAACAGCCTGGACCCTCAGCAGCGCCTGTTACTGGAGCTCGCCCACGAAACCTTACAGCATGCCGGCATTGCCAGCCGACGCTTGAAGAACAGTCAAACCGGTGTATTTATTGGTATCGGCCAGCAAGACTATTTACATCTATTACGTGAGTCGGGGGATATGGCCGGCGCCGAACTTTATACCGGTACCGGTAACGGATTTTGTTTTGCTTCGGGTCGGTTGTCTTATCAACTAGGTCTGCAAGGCCCTAGTTTTTCTATCGATACCGCTTGTTCTTCTTCGCTGGTGGCTTTGCATCAGGCTT
>NZ_LUUK01000031.1 GCF_001644025.1 Methylomonas koyamae | reverse complement strand
GCGCAATTCGGTGATGTCCTTCAACGAGATCGGTAGAAACCTGCAGGTAGCCGCCAAGCCGGCTGACAGCGCCAGGTTGACCACTTTGTGGCGGCTGATGGCCGGCTTTTTGGAAAATGCCGGGCCAGAGGTGGCGCGGGAACTTGAGCAGGAGTTGGAGCGATTATCCGGGCTGAATTCCCAGTCCGACGATTATCAGGTGTTAATTGCCCATGGCCGATTGATTGTCGAGGTTTTGCCCAAGGTCGACGCGGCGTTGCAATCCATCATCGGCCAACCGATTTTAAGCCGGATCGACGACTTGCAACACGCTTTGCGTCTTTACGGCGACGGCGCCGAACGGTGCGCTGAACACTTTCGGTTGGCGTTGTATCTCATGGCGGTGCTGTTGGCGGCTTATCTGTTGTATCAGTTCGCGTTGTTAAGGTCGCATACCTTGGCTTTGCGTAGGGCGCACGCCAGTTTGAAACAGGAAATCGGCGAACGCTTGCAGGCGGAGTCCTGGTTGCGGGAAAGCGAAGCCCGCTTGCGGGCTATTACCGATTCGGCGCGCGAAGCGATCGTTTCGGTGGATGCCGGCGGCAACCTCGTTTCCTGGAACCGGGGCGCGGCGTTAATGTTCGGGGAGGCTGCCGAAGAGGCCCTCGGGACGTCGAGCCAACGTTTCTGGATCAATGCGCAGGCGGCGATACAAGCGCAATTGCAAGCGGAAGCCGATGCGACCGACCGGATGATAAATCCAATCACCGAATCGCTTGGAATACGTCGGGACGGTGAGACGTTTCCGATCGAAGTCTCACTCTCCCATTGGACCCGAGGCGAGGAGCGCTTTTCGACCGCGATTATTCGGGACATCAGCGCACGCAGACAATTGGAAGCGGTGGCCAGACAACAGGAGCTGCAACTGATACAAGCCAACAAAATGACCGCTTTGGGCACTTTGGTATCCGGGGTCGCGCACGAAATCAACAATCCAAATCAACTGATTTTGTTGAACGCCGGTTTGCTGGCCGATATTTGGAGCGACGCGCTGGAGATTTTGGACGATCGCTACCGGGCCGGCGGCGAGTTCTCGTTGGCCGGTTTGCCGTATACCGAGTTGCGCGCTAGCGCCGGCGTCTTGATAGACGACATCGGAGACGGTGCCAAACGCATCGAGCGCATCGTGGCCGACCTGAAACATTACGCTCGTCCGCAAACCGAACAGGCCGACGCCGCATTTTCGCTGAACGAGGCGGTGGAGCGCGCGGTTCGTTTGGTTAGACACGTGATTGCTCGTAAAACCGATCACTTCGAAATCCGGTTGGATTCGGCGCTACCGCCGCTGCAAGGCGACCCGCGGCAGGTGGAACAAGTTATCGTGAATTTATTGATTAACGGGCTGGACGCTCTCACCGATACCGACCAGACGCTCGGCGTGACAACCCGGCGGCTGGACGACGAGGGCGAGGTCTGCGTCGAGGTCACGGATCAGGGGGGCGGGATTTCCCCAGAACACATTCAGCAACTGTGCGACCCGTTCTTTACGACCAAGCAAGCGTGCGGCGGTACCGGTTTGGGTCTGGCGATCAGCGCTTCGCTGATGCGCGCCCACGGCGGCCGCTTGAACTTTTCGTCCGAACCGGGGCGGGGCACGGTGGCCCAAGCGATTTTTCCGGTCAACTCTAAACCCTGGTCCGCGGCCGAACATGCGGACTAAAGCGTTAAACCCGTTACCGATTTTATTGGTCGACGACGAATCCCAGATACTGCATAGCGCCAGTTTGGTCTTGCGCGGCGCCGGCCATGCCGAGGTATTGACGCTGGACGATAGCCGAGCGGTTTTACCGTTGTTGGCCGAACGGCCGGTTGGTGTGATCGTGCTGGATTTAACGATGCCGCATCTGTCCGGATTGGCGTTGCTGGCCTCGATTGCCGCCGAATATCCGGAGATCGCCGTGATCGTGATGACCGCCACCAACGATTTGCCGACTGCGGTGGAGTGCATGCGTAACGGCGCCAGCGACTATTTGCTGAAACCGGTCGAGCGCGATTGTCTGGTTGCCGCGGTACGCCGAGCCGTCGAAGCGCGGTTGCTGCGGGCCGAGTTGCTGTCGTTGAAGGACTGCTTGCTGGCCAACCAGCCGCACCAGCCGAGCCGCTTCGAAGAAATCGTCACCCAAAGTTCGGCGATGTTTGCGATTTTTCGTTACATCGAAGCCGTCGCCGCGTCGCCGCAACCGGTGTTGATCAGCGGCGAAACCGGCACCGGCAAGGAATTGATCGCCCGCGCCCTGCATCGGCAGTCCGGCCGCCCCGGCGAATTGGTGGCGGTGAACGTTGCCGGATTGGACGACAACCTGTTTGCCGACACCTTGTTCGGCCATGCGAAAGGTTCGTTTACCGGAGCGGACCGCGCGCGCGACGGTTTGATCGCCAGTACCGGCGACGGTACATTGTTTCTGGATGAAATCGGCGACTTGAGCATCGCGTTGCAGGTCAAGCTGTTACGCTTGCTGCAGGATGGCTCTTACTATCCGATTGGCGCGGACCGGCCGCGCCAGAGCCGGGCGCGCATCGTGGTCGCCACGCATTGCGACGTCAAGCGCCAAGCCGAACAGGGCGGGTTTCGCAAGGATTTGTACTTCCGGCTGCGCACCCATCATATTCAATTGCCGCCGCTCCGCGAACGCCGCGAGGATTTGCCGCAACTGACCTTGCATTTTGTCGAGAAAGCGGCGGCCAGCCTGGGCAGACCGGCGCCGAACGTGCCGCCGGCATTGTTTCAATGGTTGGAGAATTACCGTTTTCCGGGCAATATCCGCGAGTTGGAAGGCTTGATGTTCGATGCGGTCGCTCGCAGTCAGGGTTCGGTGCTATCGTTGCAAAGCGTGAAGGACGCGATCGCCGACGAAGGCTTCGGCAATCGGTCGGGCGACGCCGCCGTGGAATTTGCCGCGCCGGCCGCCGAATTTCCGGAGCGCTTGCCGACCTTGAAAGAAGCCGAGGAAGCCTTGATCGGCGAGGCCTTGCGCCGTGCCCAGGGTAATCAGGGCGTTGCCGCCGGCTTGCTGGGTATTAGCCGGCAAGCGCTGAACAAACGTTTGACTCGGCGCGACGCGGATGGCTTTTGACCGGCCGGTTGCCCCGAATGGCGAACCGGCGCGGCGCGGACAAAAAAGGGAGGCCTGGGCCTCCCTCGTTTTACTCCGCCTGGCGGCGCGAATTAACGGTCGGTGCGTTTGTAGACGACGCGGCGGTTGTAAGCGCGGCCCTCGTCGGTTTCGTTGGTATCGACCGGTTGCGATTCGCCGAAACCTTCCGCGGTCAAACGTTTGCCGTCGACGCCTTGTTTGATCAACTCGTTTCTGACCGCGTTGGCGCGGCGTTGCGACAGTTTTTCGTTATAGGCGTCGCTGCCGTAGCTGTCGGTATGACCTTGAATCTCGACCGTCAGGCCCGGATTCAGCTTCATGACTTCGACCGCGTTTTGGATCAGCGGATGGTATTTGGATTTGATGTCGGATTTGTCGAAGTCGAACAATACGCCGCGGAACGCCCAGCAACCGTCTTTATCGACGATCGCGCCTTTCGGTGTGTCGGGGCATTTGTCGGCGCAGTTGTTGACGCCGTCCTTATCGTCGTCCTGTTTCGAGCAGTCGGCGACGGCGGGTGGAGTGCCGGCTTTCAGGAATACGTTTTTAACGAAGTCGCTCATGCCTTTCGGAGAGCTGATCGCATCGGCCGTGGTCGAAAAGCCGCAACCGCCGGCATCGGCGATTTGTTGTAATTCGGCTTGCCCGGCAGCGTCTTCGTCGTTACCGACCCACACCGTGTAGATGCATAAGCGGTCGCCGTACTGAGCTTTCAGGGCGGCGGCGGCCGGGGCGGGCGAGGACTCTTCGATGCCGTCGCTCAATACGATCAGCGCCAAATTGCCGGTGCCGCCGGCCAGGTCTTGGTTGGTCGCTTCCAACGCGGTTGCCAACGGGGTGCCGCCGCTGGAACAGGTCAACGAACTTAGCGAGCTTTCGAAACCGGCTTGAGTGTAGCTTTGCAGCGGCTGGTTCAACTTAGTCGCGCTCCAATCCAGGCAAGGGCCGAAACCGAAGCTGCGCAGGCCGGAAGTCAACGGAATGCTGGGAATGGATTTGTTGAATTTGTTGAGCAGGTTTTTCTCGACATCGAGTTTGGTACCGCTGTATTCGGCAGAATTGACGAAGGTGCGGCTCATCGAAGAGGACGAATCGTTGACGACCAGGAAGCTATTGGTTTTCTGAACCAGTTTTCCGGATTTGACCAAGGCGTTCAGGTCTTCGGGTTGGAATGCCTGGAAGGTATTGCTCGATTGAGTCGCGCAACCGGACAAAATAGCGCCCGCCAAGCCGGCCGTAACGAGTAAGGTTTTTTTCATGGTGGAATTCTCCTGTTGTTATTCTTGGTAGCGGCAAGGCCGAGTTTGGATGCCTTGGGTGCTTAAGTCTAACATCAAACCCTTATTTTTTTGTACTACGTTCACCTGGATGCGGGGCCATGAAATAATGTAGGTTTGCGAATGGCCTTTTTGGGGGGAATGATGGGCAGATTGATAGGGTTATGTTTGATATTGCTGCAACTGTCGTCAGCTTGGGCGGACGAGGTTTTGCAAGCCGCCGAACAAGGCAATCCACAGGCGCAAGCCAAGCTGGCATCCTTGTATTTATTGGGCCGGGACGGTTACGAGAAGAACGAGAAACTTGCCGCCGAATGGATGGAAAAGGCCGCCAAGCAGGGCATCGTGGATGCGCAGGTGGTCATGGGGGCATTGTACGATCGCGGCCTGGGCGTGACCGGCGATACCGATAAGGCGACCCAGTGGTACGAAAAAGCCGCCGCGCAGGGCCATGCGACTTCGTTGGCGATCTTGGGTCGCAACGACGCCGCCAAGGGCAGCGTGCAATTCAATTATCAGGCGATGCGCTTGAATGCCGCGCGATCGATACCGACCGAATACGCTAAAAGATTTTTAACCAGTAAATAAGTGAAGATGAGTATTAGAACCCGATTTGCACCGAGTCCGACCGGTTACCTGCACGTGGGCGGCGCCCGAACCGCGCTGTTTTCCTGGTTGTACGCCCGCAAGCATGGGGGCAAGTTTATCTTGCGGATCGAAGACACCGATTTGGAGCGCTCCAGCCAGGAATCGGTCAATGCGATTCTGGAAGGCATGACCTGGCTGGGACTGGAATACGACGAGGGGCCGTTTTACCAAACCCATCGCTTCGATCGCTACAAGGAAGTCATTCAACAATTGCTCGATCAGGGCGATGCCTATTATTGCTATTGCAGCCGTGAAGAACTGGATGCGTTGCGCGAGCAACAAATGGCCGATAAGGAAAAGCCGCGCTACAACGGCAAATGTCGGGATAGCGCCGATCAGCCGGAACGGGAAAGAGTGGTGCGGTTTCGCAATCCGGATCACGGCGACGTGGTGATCGAAGATTTGGTCAAGGGCCGGATTGTGGTTGCCAATAAGGAGCTGGATGACTTAATCATCGCCCGTTCCGACGGCACGCCGACCTACAATCTGACCGTCGTCGTCGACGACATGGATATGGGCGTGACTCATGTGATTCGCGGCGACGACCACGTCAACAACACCCCCCGGCAAATCAATATTCTAAAGGCGCTTGGCGCAACCTTGCCGGTCTACGCGCACGTACCGATGATCTTGGGTTCCGACGGCGCGCGCTTGTCGAAACGTCACGGCGCGGTTAGCGTGATGCAATACCGCAACGACGGTTATCTGCCGGAAGCCTTGCTAAATTATCTGGTACGGCTAGGCTGGTCGCACGGCGATCAGGAGTTGTTTTCGATCGACGAGATGATTGCCTTGTTCGAACTGGAAAAGGTCAATGTCTCGGCTTCGACCTTCAATACCGACAAGCTAATTTGGTTAAATCATCAGTACATCATGAACAGCGACCCGGCCCATGTCGCTCGGCATCTGGCTTGGCACATGGGCGAGCGGGGTATCGATCCGGTAACCGGCCCGGCCTTGATCGACATCGTCAAGTTGCAACGGGAGCGTTGCAAGACGTTGGTGCAGATGGCCGATGAGAGTCTGTATTTTTATCGGGACTTCGATAGTTACGACGACAAGGCTGTCAAAAAGAACTTCAAGCCCGGCGTCGAGGACGTGTTACAGGCGGTGTGGTCCGGTTTCGACGCCTTGGCGGATTGGTCGGCCGAGCCCTTGCATCAAGTGGTGCTGGATACCGCCGAAAAGTTGCAACTGAATCTCGGCAGGGTCGCGCAACCTTTGCGCGTCGCGGTTTGCGGCGGCGCGGTGTCGCCGGCCATCGACGCGACGCTGGCCTTGCTGGGCCGCGAAAAAACCCTGGATCGGATTGCGCGCGCGATCAAATTTATCGAAGATCACGAAAATTGATAGACAGAGATTTTTAAGTCTGTATAATAGTCGGAATCAGCTACGGGGCCATAGCTCAGCTGGGAGAGCGCTTGCATGGCATGCAAGAGGTCAGGAGTTCGATCCTCCTTGGCTCCACCAATAGTTGATTTCGTCTTAGTCCCCATCGTCTAGTGGCCTAGGACACCGCCCTTTCACGGCGGTAACCGGGGTTCGAACCCCCGTGGGGACGCCAACGCACTCGGTGTGTTGTTCGAAAAGCGATTCTAAAATCCGCAGTAAAAATGTTCTTGGTCCCCATCGTCTAGTGGCCTAGGACACCGCCCTTTCACGGCGGTAACCGGGGTTCGAACCCCCGTGGGGACGCCACTTCTTGCAAACCTAGCTGGTACGCGTGAGAACGGTCTAAACCCGGTTCCGGGCGCAGTTGTCGCGAGCGACCACCCCATTCGCTATTTGCTCGTGCGTTTCTACAAACACCCACTTCCAGAAATTCCGGTAACCGATAGACGTTAGCTGGCGGATGTGTGGCGACCGGTTCGGTGTGGGGCCTAGGGATTCAGCGCGGATTGGAGTAGTGACACTAGGGGTCTTGGGAGCTAGGCGTTTCCAGTTTGGATAAGCCTAACTGCGGTACCGCCCATTCCGATCCTGCTACCGATAAGTGCCCGCCGTCTTTGTAAATCGACGTGCCGTCCGCCAACCGCGTCCGACAGTATCCATCCTCGCATAAAATATCGTCGAAGCGCAGTAAACTACTCCGACTGCGTTGTTGGACTTCGGTCAAGCTGTCGATAATGCCGCGCTGATAGACTTGGTGTTCTTCGAAGCGAAAATTGCAGTCGTTACGGCCAAGCACCAGCAAGCCGCTTTGCTTGTGTCGCCAACATTCGCCGACATCGAACCCAGGTCTGGGGGGCGGGGCGATCAATACCGGTATTTTGCCGCTAGCGGTCAGTCTGGCGAGTGTGGTCAACATTTGTTCTACCGCGAGCGCGCGGTTGCCGACGATTTTTTTGCCTTGATAAAATTGCGTCAGTTCGCCTTCGTCGAAATAGCCGGAGTAGGGCGAACTCATGATCACGTAACGGATCGACGGACTGGATTCGATAAAGCGGATGGCTTTTTCATTGAAAGCCAGACAGCGTTCGGCCCAAGTTTCATCGTAATTTTTGTCCAGCGAAGCCAGACCCAGGATTGGCGCGCAGGCTGCCATCGTAATCTGGATCATCGATTCGGCGATCGGTTTTTCGTTTTGCAAGCCGGGTATCAAATGCATCGTGTAACTATCGCCCCACAGCGCGTAGACCGGTTGCGCGGCGGAGCTGCATTGTTCCGGGTGCTCGAACACCAAACTGCCCGCGGAGCAAGCCTGCTTTAAGCCCCAATTCGGCGTCCTCGAGGTAGGTTTGGCGGCGGAGCCATTCCATGACCTGAGTAAATCGGCGGATAGCGGTGTTATAACCACCAACAGCGACGCGGCGGCCAGCCATTTAAAGGTCTTATTTCGATTGACTTGCCAGCCGTAGCGGAAGCGCTGTTCCACGTATTCGAATTGTAGATAAGCCAGCACCAGTGCGGCGAGCAACAGCAGGTATTTGACGTATAACGGGACGGCGTCGAGATAGGCGGTTCTGGCCAATGCAAATAGCGGCCAATGTACCAGATAGAGCGAATACGACCAGTCGCCCAGTTTTTCGACGGCGCGGGTCAGTAAATTTTGTGCTAGCCAGTCGCTATTGCCGGCGATCAGCACGGCCGTGGCCATCACCACTAGCAGCGCATCAATGCGGGGATGGGCGCTATCGATAGGCGCGGTGCATAAATAGCCAATCAGCAGCAAGGCCGGTAGTTTGACACGCTTGGTAACGTTTAAGGCAGGGGTTTTCAACATGCGCCAAGCCAGCAGCGATCCGGTCAGCATCTCCCAAGCGCGGGTGGGTAGGAAAAAAAAGGCGGCAGTCGGCGAGTCGAGTTCGGGCAAGCGCCAATAACTCAGCCTAAAACTGACGAAAATCAAGCACAGGCTCAGACTGAGCAAGGTCGCGACTGCCAGTGCCGGAAAACGCCAGCGGGGCCTTATCAAATAAAGCATCAGTGGAATGCACAAGTAATATTGTTCTTCGACCGACAACGACCAGGTATGCAGTAGCGGCTTACTTTCCGCCGCGGTTTCGAAATAACCGGACTGAAACGGCAATACAATATTGGCGGTAAAGGTGACGGTCCCGATCAGTTGCTTAACGAAGTCGTCCCACTGTTCAGCGCTCAGCACCGTCGCGCCGAGCAGGCTGGTAAAAATCAACGTGCAATAGGCGGCGGGCAACAGCCTTTTGGCGCGTCTGGCATAAAAGCGCGGGAAGGAAAAGCGGTCGGCGGCCAGGTCCCGCAGGATAATCGACGTGATTAAATAGCCGGAAATCACGAAAAACACGTCCACGCCCAGATAGCCGCCGCTGAGCGGAACGACTTCCGAGTGGAAAATCAGCACGGCGAGGATCGCGATGCCGCGCAAAAACTGTATGTCGGGACGCACGGACGTGGTTTTCATGGCCGGCAAAGCTGGAGCAATGATTATAGGAATCCTGGGATTGGCTTACTCAGGCGTCTTGACGTTTCCTCCGTGCAAGCCGCATTCTTTCTTGGTGGCTTCTTCCCACCACCAGCGGCCGGCGCGTTCATGCTGATTGGGCAAAACCGGCCGGGTACAGGGCTCGCATCCGATACTGATATAGCCGTGTTGGTGCAAGTCGTTGAACGGCACCTGATAAGCCTCGATGTAATCCCAAACCTGTGCCGACGACCAATTCAGCAGCGGATTGAATTTGATTAGCTGCTTGCCCGGTCCGGAAAAGCCGGCGTCCAGTTGCACTTCCGGAATATCGCCGCGCGTGTCCACGCTTTGATCCTTGCGTTGGCCGGTGATCCAGGCATCCAAGCTAGCCAACTTGCGTTTCAACGGTTCGACCTTGCGGATGCCGCAGCATTGCTGGTGGCCCTCATCGTAAAAACTGAACAAGCCTTTTTCCTTGACGAAGGCTTCCAGACTGACGTAATCGGGGCTGAGAATCTCGATCGCGATGCCGTAATGTTTGCGTACCCGGTCGATAAAGCGGTAAGTCTCGGGATGCAGCCGGCCGGTATCCAGCGAAAACACCTGTATGTCTTTTCTGATTTGCAGGGCCAGATCGATCAATACCACATCCTCGGCACCGCTGAATGAAATGGCGATATTGTCGAAATGGGCCAGCGCGGTTTTCAGGATGGTGCGGGGATTCTTGCCTTGTAGTTCGGATTCAGCGGTAGTAAGGTCGAATGCGGTCATCGGTTCAGCTCTGG
Source organism: Methylomonas koyamae (assembly GCF_001644025.1). Lineage (GTDB taxonomy): Bacteria > Pseudomonadota > Gammaproteobacteria > Methylococcales > Methylomonadaceae > Methylomonas > Methylomonas koyamae_A. Next base: position 9,447 of record NZ_LUUK01000031.1, on the reverse strand, counting down.
GCGAAATAACGGGATAAATATTCGTCGAAGTCCAACGTGTCCGAGGCTTCGATGTCGCGTTGTTTTTGTAGCGAAGCGGCGGCCATCGCCTCGAATTGTTGCTGGGTCGCATCGTCCAGCGGTTCGGCATTGAAATAATGCTTGTGCAGCGCCGATGTATTGCTGGCGAAACAACCGAATTCCTGGCCGTTCTCGCGCATGCAGGCCAGGATGCGCGCCGACGGCGTCAAGGCCGGATTGTCCACCACCGCCAGTTGCTGTTGCAAGGCCAATTGATAGGGTCTATCCAGGCTGCCTCGGTCCAGCACCGCGCAGATTGCTTGCATCGCGTAGAGAATATCGTGGGCCCATTGTTGTAAGGTCAGGGTTTGGCCGTTGCGGCTCAGCTCCAGTCCGGGGCGGCGGCCTTGATTGGCTACCAACAACTGGTTGCTATTGTTGACCTGAAACTCGTCCGGGCATTGCGGCGGGCTGTCTTGGAGCAGACAGTACAGCAAAAACGCTTCCACGAAGCGGGCGGTGCTTTCGTCGATGCCGATCGGATTCAGCAGATTCAAATCCAGCGAGCGCATTTCCACGTAAAGCACCCCGCGTCGCTTCAGCGCTAGCGTCGGTTTTTCGCCGGATTGGGCGATTTGCTTGGGCCGCATCGTGCTGTAAAACTCGTTCTCGATTTGCAGAATGTTGGCGTTCAGTTGTTGATATTCGCCGTCGACCTTGACGCCGATTTTTTCGTAATCCGGGTAAGGGGTGCTGATCGCGGCCGTCAAACTGTCGACGTAACCGTCCAGCGAGTTGTAGTCGATTTTCAAGCCCGCCTGGTTTTTGCTCTTGTAGCCGATGTCGCTCATCCGCAGCGAGGTGGCGTAGGGATGAAATAGCGTGTGTTCGTCGAATTCCTTGAATTGCTCCATCAACTGTGGGCGGCTTTTAAAGAAGCTTTTGCAGATGGCCGGCGATGCGCCGAACAAGTATAAAATCAGCCAGCCCTGGCGGTGGAAATTGCGGATCAGCCCGAAATAGGCCTTGGAAATAAACTCTTCCAACGTGGCGCCGTTGCCGGCGTAGCTATATAAGGCCGGCCACAGGGCTTCCGGAACCGAATAATTGAAATGAATGCCGGCGATGGCTTGCATCGTCCGGCCGTAACGGTGCCATAAACCCTTGCGGTATACGTGCTTCATCTTGCCGATGTTGGAGCGGCCGTATTCGGCGATCGGGATACTCAAGTCGCCGTCGATACCGCAGGGCATGCTGGTGGCCAGCAACATCTCGTCGCCCAGATGCGGGTAGACGAACTGGTGCAACTGGTGCATGTAATGCAAGGTTTGCTTGATGTCGGAGAACGGCGGCGTGATGAATTCCAGCAGCGCTTCCGAATAATCGGTGGTGAGGTAAGGATGGGTCAGCGCCGAACCCAAGGCCTGCGGATGCGGGGTTTGGGCAATCACACCGTGCTCGGTAATGCGCAGGCTTTCCTTCTCTATGCCTTTCAGCCCCTGTTTTAGTAGATATTGTTGATCGTTGTCGATCAGGTACTTCAGGCGGTCGGGTAACTCGCAATAGGTGATGTTCATCGAATCAGTGATTAAGCGCCGAGGCGTCTCCAAGAAGCCCGGCATTATATAGGGGGAGGGGGATTTGTTGAAATCGGTCGACCGTTCGGCGCGAATTGCTGTTTGGGATCGGAGGCGCGTGCCGGGCGGCCGCCGGCGCCAACTATGTTTTAATATGCGATGCTTTCGTTCCGATCTATCCATTTCTAATATCGATTCATGACCGCCAATCCCGCCCTGGACGTCCTGCGCAACGTGTTCGGCTATGCCAGTTTTCGCGGCCCGCAGCAGGCCATCATCGATAGCGTCGTCGCCGGGCAAGATGCGTTGGTGCTGATGCCGACCGGCGGCGGCAAGTCGCTGTGTTACCAGGTGCCGGCCTTGGTCAGGGACGGCGTCGGCATCGTCATTTCGCCGCTGATCGCGTTGATGCAGGATCAAGTCAGCGCCTTGCACCAGCTCGGCGTGCGCGCGGCGTATTTGAATTCGACGCTGGATTTGGAACAGGTTCGCGCCACCGAGCAGGCTTTGCTGAACGGCGAACTGGATTTGCTGTACATCGCGCCGGAGCGGCTGGCGAATGCCCGAACCCAGGCCTTGTTCGGCCGTTGCCGGATTGCGTTGTTCGCGATCGACGAAGCGCATTGCGTCTCGCAATGGGGCCACGATTTTCGCGCCGATTATCTGCTGCTGTCGGTGTTGCACCAACAATTTCCGCAAGTACCGCGCATCGCGCTGACCGCCACCGCCGACGAGCGCACCCGCCAGGAAATCATCGTCCGCTTGGGCTTGGAGCAGGCGCGAGTCTTCGTCAGCGGCTTCGACCGGCCCAATATTCGCTACCGCATCGTTCAAAAAGACAATGCCCGCCAGCAACTGCTGAATTTCATCCGCACCGAGCATCCCGGCGATACCGGCATCGTTTATTGTTTGTCGCGCAAAAAAGTCGAGGAAACCGCCGATTGGCTGAATCAAAAAGGTTTGCGGGCCTTGCCTTACCACGCCGGCATGGATCATGCTCAGCGCCAGAAAAACCAGCATCAGTTTTTGATGGAGGATGGCCTGATTATCGTCGCGACCATCGCTTTCGGCATGGGCATAGACAAACCCAACGTGCGCTTTGTCGCTCATCTGGACTTGCCTAAAAGCGTCGAAGCCTACTATCAGGAAACCGGTCGGGCCGGCCGCGACGGCTTACCGGCCAACGCCTGGATGGCTTACGGCTTGCAAGACGTGTTGACGTTACGGCAAATGCTGGCGTCGTCGAATGCCGACGAGGCGCATAAGCGGGTCGAGTACCACAAACTGGATGCGATGCTGGCATTGTGCGAAATGGTCAGTTGCCGGCGCCAGGCGCTGCTTGGCTATTTTGGCGACGAACTGGAGCAGGGTTGCGGAAACTGTGATACTTGCCTGGAGCCGGTGGCGACCTGGGATGGCAGCGTGGCCGCCCAGCAGGCTTTGTCCTGCATTTACCGCACCGGCCAACGCTTCGGCGCGACATATTTGATCGACGTATTGTTGGGTAAGAGCGACGAGCGAATTCGCAACAACGGCCACGACCGGCAATCGACCTTCGGCATCGGCAAGGCGCTGGACGAAAAAACCTGGCGCTCGGTGTTTCGCCAGTTGGTCGCCAAGTCGCTGGTCGAAATCGACTTCGAGGGCCACGGCAGCCTGAAACTGACCGAAGCGTGCCGGCCGGTATTGCGCGGCGAACAAACCTTGATGCTGCGCAAGGATGTACAAACCGCGAAGGTTGGCCGCGACCGGGTCGAAAAACGCCAGCCCGGCGGCGCGGCCGACAGCGCGCTGTGGGAAGCCTTGCGCGCCAAGCGCCGAGAACTGGCCGACGCCCAGGACGTGCCGCCCTATTTCATCTTCAACGACGCGAGCTTGATGGCGATGGTCGAAAACCGGCCGCGCGATCACCAGCAATTCGCGCGCATCTCCGGCGTCGGCCAGCGCAAATTGGCATTGTACGGCGACGATTTTCTGGCCGTGTTGGCCGAGTTCGACGACCGTCCGTCAGGCGACACCGTTGGCGAAAGTTTGGCCTTGTTCCGCTTGGGCTACAGCGTCGAGCAGGTAGCCGGCCAGCGCGGTCTGACGGCGGAAACCGTGTACAGCCACATGGCCAAGGCGCTGGAAGCGGGGCTCGTCGAGCTGAATGAAGTATTGAGTTTAGGCTCGAACGAAATCGCCGAAATCGAGCAAGTGATATTGGCTCTGCCGGAGGCGCAACGCAATGCGCTAAAACCGGTTTACGAACAATTGGGCGGGGCTTACGGTTACGGCGTGCTGCGCTGCGTGCGGGCCGCCTTGCAGCGTCAGACGGCGTGAGGCCTGGAATCGAAGCGGTATTCGGTTTTCAGGCAGTGGTCCAGCCACTTTTCCAGGAAGTAATTCAAGCGCCATTTGTAATTCTGGATTTCCAGTAAACGGCCCGGATTGGGGAATACCTGATCGACGGCCGGCCGTTCGTGATCGCGGATTGCTTCGGCCAGTTTGGCGTCCAGGTAAATGCGGATCTTGACCGCAGGTACCATCAGCTCGCTCAAATGGGCGCCGAAGCAGTGGCTGAGTTCTATCGTCAAGGTATAAGGATTGCGCTCCAGCACTTCCAGATGCAGGGCCGGCTTGTTGCCGGTGATGCCGACCGCGGTCTTATCGAAGGCGCTTAAGTTGGGAATCAGCCGGAACAATTTCTGGTAGTTGGATTCGCACAGCTTTTCCAGGCACAACGAGGTATTGACCGGATGCACCAAGCTCATGTCAGTCTTCCCGGTAGCAGGCGCAGGCGCTGGATGTTTCCCACAGTACCACCTGATCGACGTCGAAGCCGCGTTGCTTGACGTATTGGTAAATCATTTTACTCAGCACTTCGGCGGTCGGATGCTCGTCCAGCGCCAGAAATTGCTCGTTGTGGGCGGTCAGGGCCGGAATCAGCGGATCGTCCTTGTGTAACAGAAAATTGTGGTCCAGCACGTCGTCGATAAAGGTTTCCACGCAGGCCTTGACGTCGGAAAAGTCGCAGACCATGGCTTGTTCGTTCAACTGGGCGGCGCGGATCGAGATGCTGGCCTTGACGCTGTGGCCGTGCAGGTTGCGGCACTTGCCCGGATGGTTCATCAGCCGGTGACCGTAGCAAAAATAAACTTCTTTGGTGATGACGAACATAGATTTGAGTTTACATCCCTGTCGGGGAGAGGGTGTCAGTTGCCCTTGATGCTTTTGATCGAGGCGGCGATTTCATAGCTGGCATCGGCTTGCCGGACGCTGCGCACCACTTCGATGAAGGCCGTCATCGGCGGAGTGATCGAGGTTTTCGGGATAATGCTGACTTCCATCGCCGCGCCGATGTCGAAGGACCGTTCCGCGATAAAGGACACGCCGGCTCCGCTCAAGGTCAAGCAACGGCCCACCTTGATTTCGTCGGAATCCGCCGCCCGGTAAGTGATGTCACAGTCCACATCCATCCGGATGTAATCGCGTTTTTCGTCATGAGTCAGCATGGGCCCTCCGCGTGGTTCCAGCAGTGATAGTAAATAAACCGGATTGAGTGTACATAAAAACGGGCGATTCTGCTTGGCAAATAGCCCTGAGTTCGCGCCCGCGCCCGGCCTTTTTGTCCGGCTTGTGACGGCTCCGACAAGCCGACGCGTAACGGCTTAGCCCGCGTTTTGCGCCTGACGCGACGGGGCGATTTGTGTAAAATCCCGCCACTTTTCTCGACAGTCTTTAGGCATACGCATGAGCAAATCCATCGTTCTGACCGGCATCACCACCACCGGCACGCCGCATCTGGGCAATTACGCCGGGGCGATTCGGCCGGCCATCCAGGCCAGCAAGGACGAGCAGGTCCGGCCGTTTTATTTTTTGGCCGACTATCACGCGCTGATCAAATGCAGCGAGCCGGCCAGGGTCAAGCAATCCAGCCTGGAAATCGCCGCCACCTGGCTGGCGCTGGGCTTGGATACCGCCAACGCGGTGTTCTATCGCCAATCGGACGTGCCGGAAATTCTGGAGCTGACCTGGATGCTGACTTGCGTGACCGCCAAGGGCTTGATGAACCGCGCGCATGCGTATAAGGCCGCCGTCGCCGAAAACGAGGAAACCGAGGGCAACGATCCGGACAAGGGTATTACGATGGGCTTGTTCAGCTACCCGATCCTGATGGCGGCCGACATCTTGATGTTCAACGCCAACAAGGTGCCGGTCGGCAAGGATCAAATCCAGCACATCGAAATGGCCCGCGACATCGCCAGCCGCTTTAATCATATCTACGGCGAGCACTTCGCGTTGCCGGAAGCGGTATTGGACGACAACGCCGCGACCTTGCTGGGCCTGGACGGCCGCAAGATGAGCAAGAGCTACAACAACACGATACCGCTGTTCGAGCCGGAAAAGAAACTGCGCAAGCTGATCAACAAGATCAAGACCAATTCGCTGGAGCCCGGCGAACCCAAGGACACCGAAGGCTGCACGCTGTTCGGTATCTACCAGGCCTTCGCCAACCCGCACGAAGTCGAGGCGATACGCCAGCGCTACGCCGAAGGCATAGGCTGGGGCGAAATGAAGCAAGTGCTGTTCGAAAAAATTAACGACGAAATCGCCCCGGCCCGCGAACGCTACGAAGCCTTGCTGCAAGCGCCAGAGCACATCGAACAGGAATTGCGCGACGGCGCCGAAAAAGCCCGCGCCATCAGCCGGCCGTTTATCGAAACCTTGCGCGAAGCGGTGGGGATTTCCCGGCTGCACGGCTAAGCGCGCCTTCGGCGGTGGCGGGTTAACGGACACCGGCGCCGATGTCGTTCATCGCGCTCTATATCGCCAAAGCGTTGTTGTTGCCGCCTATGGGCTTGCTGTTGGCGGCGATCCTGGCGCTGGCCGGCAAACGCAAATCCGGAGGACGCGTGGCGCTGATTTGTCTGATGTTGCTATTGCTGTTGAGCTTGCCGGCGGTCGTCAACCGGCTGGCGCTGGCTTGGGAACGCTTTCCGCCGTTGGCGGAGGATGCTTACGCGCCAATTCAACCGCAAGCCCTGGTGGTCATCGGCGGCGGCCTGCTGTACGGCGAAACCGAATATCCCGGCGGGGTGACTCTGCACCCCCGCAGTCTGATTCGAGCGCGTTATGCCGCCAAGTTGGCATTGGCGTTGAATTTGCCGGTATTGGCTTCCGGCGGCGGTAGTCCGGAACTGCCGGAAATTACCGAAGCCAGCCTGATGGCCGAACTGCTGGAAAACGAATTCGGCGTGCCGCAACCCTGGCGGGAAACCGCCAGCCGCAATACCACCGAAAATGCCCGTTTCAGTTACGCGCTTTTGCACGAACTCGGCATCGACCGCATCGTGCTGGTGACTCAGGCCTACCACATGCCGCGCGCAGAGCTGGAGTTTCGCAAGGCCGGCTTTCGAGTAGTGCCGGCGCCGACCGCCTTCATCGGTCACCAAGGTCCGTTGACCTGGGCAGATTGGCTGCCGTCGTTGTCGGCCTGGCCGAACGTGTTCTTGCTGGCCCACGAAGCGGTCGGCATGTTCTGGTACCGTTTACGGTACTGATTCGAATCCCGCCAACCGGGCGCGGGTCGGCCGATTCGTTATAATGGCCCTTGCTTCGTTCCCCGTTTCCGTCATGCTCAAATCCCAGTCTCCGTCGGACTTGCGCCGTTCCGCCGACGCGCCCGCGCTGCCCACCGGCTTGTTTCGTTTCGTATTGTTTTGTCTGCGGCCGTATCGTTGGTTACTGCTGCTGATGTTGATCCTGGAAACCGGCCAAGCCGCCGGCGGCATCCTGGTGCCTTACGCGGTGAAGGCCTTGATGGATGCGGTGGCCGCCGCGCCGCCGGGCGGCGATTGGTGGGCGGTATTCCGCGAACCCTTGATTTTATTGGCCGCGCTGAATCTCGGCGAAATCGTCTCCAGCCGGGCCAGCGGCGCGGTGCTGATTCTGATCGGCCCACGCTTGCGCCAGAACACCACCCGGATGTTGTTCGCCTATCTGCAATGCCACGCGCCGCGCTACTTCGCCAACCACTTCGCCGGCGGCCTGGCGCACCGGATCAGCGAAACCGCGATCAGCGTCAATCACACCACATGGTCCGTCATCTGCGATTTCTGGCCGATCGGCGTGACCTTCGCGGTATCGATCGGCCTGTTGCTCAACGCCCATCAAGGCTTGGGCGGCTATGTCGCCGGCTGGGTCGGCGTGTACGTGCTGATTTCCTATTGGCTGGCGACCCGTTGCCAGCCTTACGCCCAAAACTACGCGGCGACCCGCAGCCTGGTCAACGGCAAGATCGTCGATGCGGTCACCAATATCCTCAACGCCAAGTTGTTCGCCCGCCTCGGCGCCGAGCGCGAATACCTGGACGGCTATTTGGACACCGAATTGAAAACCGCCCGCCGCACCTTCTGGTACATGGAGCGGGTGCGCTGGTTTCAATTCACCGCCGCCGCGATCCTGAAGATCGGCACGATCGCCTATGCCTTGCAATTGTGGCGCGACGGCGCGATCGGCGTCGGCGACTTCGCGATGGCGACCGGTTTGGCCTTGCTGATCATCAACGACGCCCGCAACCTGAGCCGGCGCTTTCTGGAGTTCTTCGAATACGTCGGCAACGTCGCCAACGGCGTCGAAACCATCGTGCAAAGCCACGAAATCGTCGATGCGCCGGACGCGCAAGCCTTGCAAGTCAGCCAGGGACGGATCGAGTTTCGCCAGGTCTGTTTCGGATACGAGCCCGAGCGCCGTGTGTTCGACCGGCTTAACGTCACGATAGAACCGGGCCAGCGGGTCGGGCTGGTGGGCTTCTCCGGCTCCGGTAAATCGACGTTCGTCAACCTGATCCTGCGCAACTTCGAGCCGCAATCCGGGCAAATCCTGATCGACGGCCAGGACATAGGCGCGGTGACCCAGGCATCCTTGCACAGCCAGGTCAGTCTGATCCCGCAAGACCCCAGCCTGTTCCACCGCAGCCTGCGCGAGAATATCGGCTACGGCCAGCCGGACGCCGACAGCGCAGCCATCGCCGCCGCCGCCCGCCTGGCCCACGCCGATGGCTTCATCGACGCGATGCCGGAAGGCTACGAGTCGCTGGTCGGCGAGCGCGGCGTCAAACTCTCCGGCGGCCAGCGTCAACGCATCGCCATCGCCCGCGTCATGCTCAAGGACGCGCCGATTCTGATCCTGGACGAAGCCACCTCCAGCCTGGACTCGGTCACCGAAAAAACCATCCAGGAAAACCTGGAACGGGTGATGGGCCAAAAGACCGTCATCGCGATCGCCCACCGCCTTTCCACGATTGCCCATCTGGACCGCATTCTGGTATTCGACCAAGGCCGCATCGTCGAAGACGGCAGCCATCAGGAATTGCTGGACCGGCAAGGCTTTTACCACCGCTTGTGGACGATGCAAGCCGGCGGGTTTTTGCCGGAGGACGTGGTTTAGCCGCGCGATCGGGCAGGTTTGCGCGCTTGGTTTTTCGGGTGCGCGAGTGACGGACGGCCAGCCGACGCCGATACAGGCCGAGGTTTGGTGGATGAGGTTACGCTAAGCCGATCGGCGAACTTCTCGTCCGGGCCTCGGAACTCGACCAATGCGTTGCCGGCGCAAATGCCTAAACAGCTCGCCGGATCAGCGGCCACCTCCAGCGGCAACAAGCCGAGCGCCTGCTGCAACGCCTGCATTTTGCCAAAGCCGCACAGAAACGGGATCGCGAATCCCAGCCCTGTAGGGTGGGCACGGTTTTTGTGCCCACACGGATTTCTTCGTCCCCCATCAATTGAAAAAATGTCTCGTTTGATGGGTGCCGAAAATCGGCCCGCCGACGCCAACTTTTTGGTCCATCGCTTGTGATTTTCGACGGTTGTCGCCAACGGTCGGATGG
>NZ_LUUK01000030.1 GCF_001644025.1 Methylomonas koyamae | reverse complement strand
GCAAAGACGCGTTCGCGATAATGATCACACATTTTTTGGAGGCAGTATCGGTATGGGCTTAAGCGTACCGCATTTGTTGATGATACTGGCAATTGTTGTGCTGGTGTTTGACACTAAACGATTGCAAGGCGTCGGCGTCGATTTGGGCGAAGCAATCAAGGGCTTCCGCAAGGCTGTAAAAGAATCCGACAAAATAGAGGAACTAAAGCAATCCTAATCGTACTGCCATGACTGTATGAGCGGCTATTCCCCTGCCTGCGGTCAGTAAAGATATTCGACTCACGCTTTGCAACGGACCAGTTTCGATCACCTGTTGAGTCGAAACCGGGCGAAGCGGCCGAATCGGGGCCGCCGAAGGCATAAGCGGTCGCGCAATTTTTGGCAATTTTTTATCCGGATGCCCGACAAAACCAAAGTTTACTTTATACTTACGCCGATGGCCTCTACAGAGAGTCATTGCTAAAACGCCGTCCGATCCACCTTTTTCACCGCAATGACCAGCGTGCGCCTCGGGAATGCGTATGAGAGCAAGCACCTGAAATTTGAGATAGACTCACGAAAGGACTTATTTTCGAGAACCACCAGCTGTTCTGACGAAAAATTGGACGATATTAAATTCCGGCACACTTTTGGAACCAATGTTTCACAAACGCCGGTATATCAGGGGTTTTTGGGGAAATAGATATGCTCGAATTCTTTAATGGACGCTTAAAGGCCGATCTGATGGACGCTCAGAACCGCTTGGCCGGTGCGACCGATTTCGCCAATGCGATCGATGCGAATATCGCCACAATTCAGTTTCAAGTGGACGGCACGATCATTGGCGCCAACCAGTTGTTCCTGGATGTCGTAGGCTATTCGGTCGCCGAATTGCAGGGCCAGCATCACCGAGTTCTATGCGATCCGGGGCATGTCAATAGCCCAGAGTACGGCGCGTTTTGGAACGCATTGAAAGCCGGGCGTAAGCAACACGGTACCTTTCAACGCCGTCATAAAAACGGGGCGACGCTTTGGCTGGAAGCCACGTATTTTCCGGTCGTTAATCGTCAGGGCAATGTCACGCGCGTGTTTAAGATCGCCGCCGACGTCACCGAGATGCAGGATCGCTTGCGCGACCAATTGGCGATACAAAAAGCCATCGACCGGTCGATGGCGGTCATCGAATTTACCCCCGATGGACAAATCGTCACTGCGAATGCCAATTTTCTGAGCGCGATGGGCTATCAGCTCGGCGATTTGGTCGGCAAGCATCATCGGATGTTGTGTTTTGAGCAGTTTTATCGAGATCAGCCGAACTTTTGGGAAAAAATCCAGCGTGGCCAATTTCAATCCGGGCAGTTTCAGCGCCGGCACGCCCGCGGCGACAGCATATGGCTGGAGGCGTCGTACAATCCGATATTCGACGCCAATAGTCGCGTGGTCAAGGTGATTAAGTTTGCCTCTGACATCACCGAGAGCGTAAAGCGCAATACCACAGTGATCCAAGCCGCCGAGATGTCGTTTTCCACGGCGGAGGAAACCAGCCAGATTGCGCAGAAGGGCGCCGAATTGCTGGCGACATCGGTGACGATGTCCAACGAAATTACCGAGCAGATCAATCAGACCGGCGAGGTGATCAACCAGTTGAACGAACAATCCCGCAATATCGCGGCCATCGTGTCAACGATACGCGAGATCGCCGATCAAACCAATTTGCTGGCGCTGAATGCGGCGATCGAAGCGGCGAGGGCCGGCGATCAGGGACGGGGCTTCGCGGTGGTCGCCGACGAGGTGCGGCAATTGGCGGCCCGTACCAGCAAATCCACCGCCGAAATCGACCAGGTGGTTTACGCCAACCGCAATTTGACCGCGACCGTGACCGAACGGATGGACATCGTCAGAAGCAGCGGTCAATCCAGCAACGATCAAATTTCGCAGGTTTCCAGGGTCATGGACGAAATTTACCTTGGGGCCGTCAATGTTTCTAAAACCGTGGCCTCATTGCTAACCGACACCCATCAGTAACGCTAAGCCTGTTGTCGCAAACTAGTGTTCCAGCTTACCGCCAGTTCATCGCATTGGCGGGATAACTTTACCCAGAGACTAACCCGTTTTCGGTTTGGTGTAAATTTGCGACAGAACCGTAATCTGGTACCCAGGACAAGGTTTGAGGGCTTTGATGGTAGGGAGCGCTGAATTCTAAGCATTGACCCGGTTGCGCAAATCCAGTCCCGGTTTAAAGCGGATGGTGTGCCGACTCTGTAGACTGACAGACTCCCCGGTCTTTGGATTCCTAGCAATACGGGCTTTTCGGCGAATCGTTGAAAAGCCACCAAATCCGCGAATTTCAATTCGTTCGCCAGTGGCGACAGCGGTACTCAAAACATCAATGATAGTGTTGACAGCGAGTTCTACGTCTTTTTGCAGCAGGTGCGCTTGCTTGGCGGCCAGCACACCCACCAGTTCCGATTTTGTCATCTGAAATATCGAATGCTCGACGGTGAGTAAATGGCCAAATCATAGCGCAGTTTCAAGAAGACTTCGAGCCACTCAACGCCTCCATCCTTCAAGAGAATTTAACCGTTAACTGGCAAAGCCGGCAGATTGAATTTCCAAGCTTTGATTTTGGGTAGTCCGGTCGGCCGACACTCGATAGTAAGCAAAGATGCGTGACGTGCTCTAATTTCGTCCAAAACGGATGTACGAAAGCCGTTTTTATTACTTTACTACATATTTTTTTAAGCCCTATCCGAAACCGGTCGTGTTGATGTCAGAAGACGGCAGTACTTTAATATGATAGATTGGTTAGAAATATCTTACGGGGATATTGCGAATGTGGAATTTCGACCGAGGCTGATGATATGGACCCAAAGCAGCCTTTCGGCTATGTCAGATGTCTATGTCTTCGATAATTGCTTTAGCTGACGTGCAATTTTTATCCACACCAATCCAAAGAAAATGGCATAACAGGTAAACAAGTTCCCGTTGTCCGATGGTAACGCAAACCATCAATCCAATGCGCTTTACTCATAAGTTTCAAGGCTTCTCCATTTCCCAGCCGCCCCCAAGTGCTTTGTACAAAGAAATCAGATTTAAGGTGCCGGCGCGTTCGCTGCGTATCCATTCATCTTGGGATACAAATAAAGTGCGTTGCGAGTCGAGCAGATCAAGATAACTAGCCCAGCCCTTGGTGTAGCGTTGACTGGCGACCTCGGCAGCTCTTTGGTTTGAGCTGACTTCTTGCTCCAACAGCCGATAGTGCTCCTGCTCTTTTGCATACGCCACCAACGCGTTTTCAACCTCTTCAAATGAAGTGAGAACGATCTTTTGATAATTCAGCAAAGCTTGGTTTTGAGCCTCTGTCTGGGCGCTGATATTGGCAAGCACTCGGCCGGCATCAAAAATTCGCCATTGCAAGGTTGGACCGATAGACCATGTGCGGCTAGCGGGAAGAAAAAAATCACTGGCGCTGATGCTAATGGCGCCTACCGATCCGGTGAGTGAAAACTTGGGAAACAGCTCGGCTTTCACCTGACCGATACGGGCCGTTTCGGCGGCTAGTAAGCGTTCGGCCCGCAACACGTCGGGTCGGCGAAGCAGCAGGTCCGACGGCAATCCGACCGGGACTTGCGGTGGCGGTGCCGGAATAGGTGCCGTTGCGGACAGTTCCGCATTCAAGGCATCGGGACTTTGCGCAAGCAGCACCCCCAGACGGTGAATCGACGATTGAATCGAGGTCTCGATTGCCGGCGCATGCGATTGTATGCTCGCAAGTAGCGCAAGTGCGCGCTGCATTTCCAACTCCGCCGCGGCGCCATGATCGACGCGGCTCCGGGTGACTTTGACCGTTTCTTCCTGGGCCTTAATTTGGTTTTGGAGAATGGCCAGTTGCCGCTGGGCGCCTCGGGTTAATGCGTAATATCGTGCCACCTCGGATAGCAAGCTTACCAGCACGTCGCGTCGGCCGTATTCCATCGCGGCCAACTCGGCAGTAGCCGCTTCGACTGCCCGGCGTTTGCCGCCAAAGATATCGATTTCCCACGTAGCATCGAAGCCTGCCTTGTACACATCGTTTTCAAACGGGATGTTGGATGATTTTGGCAATGATCCCAGGATAGGCTGATTTTCACTTTGTTTTTGCCGGGCATAGGAACCGGAGGCATTCAACGTCGGCCACAAATCCGCTTCGGCAAAGCCCTGTTTGGCTCGGGCTTGACGCACGCGAGACTCGGCGATGCGTAGGTCAAAATTGGCCATGACCGCTCGCTTGATCAGGGAGTCTAATTCGGCATCGTGAAACAGCTTCCACCATTCGCCGACCTGGTCATTTTGGCCGGCAATGCTGTCGGAAAGGTTGCCGCTCCAGTGTGTAGGCGCGTTGGAAATGGGGGGCTGATAGTCCGGGCCAACGGTACATCCGGCTGCCAGGAGCACAAACAATACGGAGATCACGGCTTTTGTTTTCATATGACTATCCGTCGACGGTGGTAATTGGGCATGGGCTTGGCTGCCAACAGTTATGCTAAGCGTTTGCGGAATAAGTAATTTGCCGCGCTCAATGTCACGACAGCGATGATCAACAGTGGATATAAGCTATGCAACAGCGTGACAAAGCCGATGTCCTTGAGAAAAAGACCCTTCACGATAACGATGAAATGGCGTATCGGATTGATCCAGTCCAGATATTGCAGCCAAACAGGCATGTTATCGACCGGCGAGGCATAACCGGACAGCAGGATGGCCGGCATCACGAAGCTGAAAACCCCGAGAAATGCTTGTTGCTGCGTGGCGCAAACGGATGAAATCAATAACCCGAATCCAGCCAACGCCAGACAGTAAAAAATCATGCTGCCGTACAGGAGCAACAGCGATCCCGCAAACGGCACGCGATAAATGAAAATGGCGCCCAGCAAAATAATCGTCCCTTGCACCACGGCCACCAGAATGGCCGGAATAATTTTGCCGATCATGATCATGCCGGGCGTCAGCGGCGAGATGAGTAGTTGATCGAGCGTGCCTTGTTCGCGTTCGCGGGCAACCGAGAGTGCCGTGACGATCAGCGCGTTGATCGACGTGATAATGGCGATCAGGCTGGGCAGTATATGCCAGACATAGTTCAGATTGGGATTGAACCAGTGACGGACAACCAAGGACGATGGTGCTTTCTTTTGCAGCAATATAAAACGCTCGTTGCTATAGTCGTTGACGATTTGTTGCACATAGCCGAGGGCGATTTGACCGCTGTTGGAGCGGCGACCGTCGAGAATGGCTTGCATCTTCGGCGACCGGCCCGCCGCAATATCGCGCGAAAAATCCGCCGGAAAACGGATCGCGATCAGCGCCTCCTGGTTGTCGATGGCGTGGCGCAGCTCGGTTTCGCTGTACAGCGCGAGCAGTTGGCTGAAAGCTTGTGCCTGTGAGAAACGCTGCATCAATTCCACGGACTCGCGACCGGAATCTTCGTTGTAAATTGCCAGCGTGTTGTTCTTGACTTCCAGCGTCGCAGCAAAGGGAAACAAAGCCAGTTGCAGGATGACCGGCATGATCAAAACCATGCGGCTTTGCCGGTCTTGCAGCAGCATCTCGAGTTCCTTGATGATGAGCGTCAGGATACGTGAAAACATGATTATTCCAAACGGCGGCGGGTTTTCAGCGCGGTCAGGCCGATGAAGAAGCTGCCGGCAAACACCAGAAACATACCGCTGTGCAATAAAACCGGTGCAACATTGCCGGCTTGAAACAGTGTCTGGAGGGCGGTTACAAAATAGCGGGCCGGTATCAAATAGGTGGCGTATTGAATGATGGCGGGCATGCTGCGGATTTCAAACAGAAAACCCGAGAGCATCATAGCGGGCAGGAAGGCGGCATTGAGGGCCGCTTGGGCGGCGACGAACTGGTTGCGCAGCACGGTGGAAAGCAGCAAGCCCAAGCCAAGACTGCTCGCCAGAAACAGCGAACCGATCATCCACAAAATCAGCAGCGAACCGAGAAACGGCACGTGCATCATCAAGGCCGCTACCCCGACGCACAGGAACAGCGAAACAATCCCGAGCAGGTAATAAGGCAACAGCTTGCTTAACAGCAGTTCGATTCGAGTCACCGGCGAGGCCAGCAGCGCTTCCATCGTGCCCCGTTCCCATTCGCGTGCCACCACAAGCGAGGTCAGCAGCGCGCCGATCACCGTCATGATGATGGTAATCGACCCCGGAATCAGGAAGTTGCGGCTTTCAGCGGCAGGGTTAAACCAAAAGCGCGGTTCGATGCTGATGCCGGGTGGTGGCAGTTCGCCTCGTTCGCCGGCACGTTGCTGCATCCAGCCAATCCAGGCAGCGGTCACATAATTTTGCACGAAGTTGGCGGTGTTGGGTTCCGAGCCGTCCGTCACCACCAACAGCGGCGCGGTGCCGGCCGGTTGTTTAAGTTTTTCGGCAAAATCCAACGGCACCACAACAAAACCACGAACCCGGCCTTCGGTCAGCGCCCGCCCGACCTCGGCCTGCGTCTCGGCGCTATGAACGACAAAGTAGGGTGAACCGTAAAGATTGTCCGCAAAATGTCTGGCCTCAGGGCTGGTATCTTCAAGCACCAGACCGATATTCACGGCGGTCGAGTCGAGGTTGATGCCATACCCGAAGATGAGCAGCATCACCACCGGCAAAACGAAGGCGATCAGATTACTGCTGGGATCGCGCAAGATTTGCCAGGTTTCCTTTCGGCATAGCGCGGACAGACGACGGAAAGAAACGGGCGATTTCATGTCGAGACCTCCGCAGCATGCTGTTGAACCAAGGAAATGAACGCGTCTTCCATCGATGGATCGGGATTCAGCGAGGACACGGTTTGTTGCTTGAGCTGGTCGGGAGAGCCGGCGGCGATGATTTTGCCGCGAAACACCAACGCAATGCGGTCGCAATATTCTGCTTCGTCCATGAAATGGGTCGTGACCATGACGGTGACACCCTTTTCGACGATGCCGTTGATATGGGTCCAAAACTCACGGCGCGTCACCGGGTCAACGCCGGAGGTGGGTTCGTCCAGAAACAAAATCGCCGGCTGGTGCATGACCGCACAGGCCAACGCTAAGCGCTGCTTGAAGCCCAGTGGCAGGGTATCGGGCGTGGTGCCAAGGTATGGCTGTAGTCTGAAGACCTCGACCATGTCCGCCATGGCGGTTTTCTGCCTCGCGCCGCGTAAACCGTAAGCGCCGGAGAAGAACTTCAGGTTCTGTTCGATCGTCAGATTGCTGTATAGCGAAAACTTCTGCGCCATATAACCCAGGCATTGACGTGCCTCGTTGCCGCTGGTTTTCAGATCTATGCCCATGACGCGAGCCGTACCCGAGCTAGGTGTCAGCAGTCCGCACATCATGCGAAAGGTCGTCGATTTTCCGGCACCGTTAGGTCCGAGCAGACCGAAGATTTCACCGCGTTTGACCTCGAAATTTACTTGGTCGGTCGCCGTGAAGTCGCCGAAGCGTTTGGTTAACGCCACCGCTTCGACCACGGTTTCGTCATCTCCTGGCACCGGCTGCAGGCTTTGCGCCAGAACCGAATCGCCGCCTGGACCGCCGCCTAAGGCTTCGATAAACGCATCCTCGAAACGCGGTGGGACGGGCACGAGTTCCGCCTCATCGCCGGCATCCAATTCCTTGAGGTTGGGACGGGCTGCACCTTCGCGGAGCACTAGACGAACGGCGTGACCTTGAATGACCCCGTCCGAGACTTCAGGCCGGCGCAAAGCTCTAGCGAGCAATTGCCGACGGTTACCGGTTATCTGCCTGATTTGCAGGCTGCGCTCATGAATACGCTGAGTGAGATCCGCAGGCTTGCCGGAGAAAATCAATTGTCCGTCGTTCATCAATAGCACTTCCGCGCATAATTCGGCTTCGTCCAGATATGCCGTGCTCCACACAACCGTCATGCCCTGAGCAATCAGTTCATGGACCATCTTCCACAATTCGCGGCGCGAAATAGGATCGACGCCCACGCTAGGTTCATCCAGCAACAGTAACTTGGGGCGGCCCAACAACGCACAGGCAAGGCCGAGTTTCTGTTTCATGCCGCCGGACAGCTTGCCGGCCAATCGGCTGGTGAATCGGACAAGGTCGGTAAAGTCCAGCAGGCGTTTGAATGTGGCGACGCGCTCTTCAGCCATCAGGTCCCGCAGATCGGCGTGGAGTTCGAGATTTTCGATCACCGACAAATCTTCGTAGAGGCCGAATTTTTGCGGCATGTAGCCGATGAAGGTACGTAGTTTGTCCGCATCGCGAATCGGGTCGCAACGGTCTACGGAAATGCTGCCGGAAGTTGGCGCCAGTAATCCTGCCATCAGCCGAATAAGCGTCGTCTTGCCGGCCCCGTCAGGTCCTACCAAACCGGTAATCTGCCCCGGCTTTAACACAGCCGAGACACCTGCTAATGCAGGCTTGGCCGAGTGCGGAAATGTTTTCCGTACTGAGTCGAGTATGACCAGGCCGTCGCTCATGACGGGGCGGATGTGCTCAACGTGCTTTCGTCTAAGTTGACGGTGACCGGCATGCCCTGGCGCAGCCCGTCATCGGGATTTTCGATGACAATCCTTAAGCGGTAGACGAGCGAAGTGCGTAGTTCTGTGGTCTCCACGGTTTTTGGGGTAAATTCGGCACGCGGGGAAATGTAGCCTATCTGCCCCTTGTAGGGTTTGCCGCCAACGGAATCGGTACGAATTTTGACCTTCATGCCCGGATGGATGCGGCCCAGGTCGGGTTCATGGACATAGGCGCGTATCCAAACCGGATTCACCAGGGAAAGCGTGAACACCGGTGTGCCTGCTTGCAAAATGGCGCCGGCCTCTTGTGCCCTGGTGAGAATGATGCCATCGGCCGGTGCGGTTAACACCGTATCATTCAATTGCAAACTGGCGGTAGCCAGTGCCGCTTCGGTTTGTGCAAGATCGGCCTTGGCTTGGCTAATATCTTCGCTTCGAAACCCGGCTTCGAGGAGCGCCAGATTATCGCGCGCAGATTTGAGTCTTGCCTGGGCCTCTTGGTGATTCGCCTCGGCGGTGTCGCGTTCTTGGGTCGAGACACCTTTGTCGGCCAACAATTCTTCGGCCCGCTTGAATAAGCGTTCGGCATTGACGGCAGCGGCTTCGCGCTCGCGGACCAGCGACCGGGCTTGTGCTATCTCTTGCGGACGATTACCGGTTTCCCGCAACTTCAGACGCGCCCGCAACGAGTCAACCTGGGCTTGGGCACTGGCGAGCTGGTTACGATAAGGCTCGTCGTCCAGTCTGGCCATTACTTCGCCAGCTCTGACCTTGTCGCCTTCGTCATAAAGCAGTTTACTCAGCTTGCCGGGAACGCGAAAGCCGAGGGTGACTTCGCGTATGTCCACGTTGCCGTATAGTGTCGGCATGGTCTTGTTTTCGCCGCGATACGCGTGATAAACCCAGCTAGAAATTCCCGCAATAATTAGCAAAACGATCACAAAAGGGATGATCTTTTTCACAATGATGCCTCATCAATGATCCGTGTTAGCAACAGTCGAAGCCCCGCCAAGTCCTGTTCCGAGGGATGCAGGATGCCGAAAATTTTCCAATATTTGAGTCCGTCCAGGGCGGCAAGCACCAGCCAACTTCTATCAGCTGGAAAGCCGTCGTTAAGCATGCCTTGATGCACACCCTGAAAAAAATTCTGTATCGGCTCCAACATTTTCGGATTGTTGGATGCCGCTCCAAGTAATGGGCCGGCCACACGTTGCAGCCGGGGAGCCAGGGAACCCTCGGTATCCAACAGCATATGCAACAACGCCCTGGCGTGTCGCCCTTGTCCCGGTGGCTCGTTGGCCAAATCCGCCGCAAACCTTTCCCTTACGATGGATGCGATGCGGCTAACCATGCCCCGCACGACGGCGTCTTTGGAGGGGAAGTGATACAGGAGCCCACCTTTGCTGATGCCCGCTCTCGCAGCAACTGCCTCTAAGGTCATCGCACCGACGCCTTGCTCTATCACAACGGCTTCGGCCGCATCGAGCAGGCCTTCGCGGGTATTGGTTTTTTGGGTTCGTTTCATGCGGCAATATACTGTACCGTCTGGACGGTATAGTCAATATCCATGTCAAATGAACTGATAATCCCTCCCATTTGGGCTATCAGCGACCCGTGGTCCTTAAGCTTAAACCGATGTTTTTGCAACTGGCAGGAGAAAGGCCTGCAAGATAGTTTTTACTTCATGACGCGCTAAACCGATATCACAACGGCACCAAGAATGATAATTGGGTCGTGCGCGATGTCCTGAACCATAGTCGGCTTGTGAATTTGTTGAAATCACTTCGTCGAACGATCAACTCTCCCCATACGAAATGGGTTTAGCTGACAACAGCCAACAAGCATAAATCGGAGCGCTGTTGTGTGGAGTTAATCAGCTATCAAATTGAAAACAGCAACCCCGGCGCGACCGCTGGGGTTGCCAATTAGTATCAAGCGATAGCGGTCAAACGTTCCGATATCAAAGATAACGCCGGCGATTCGCGTGCCAAACGGTAGGCAATCACATCAGCGACGGTCAATACCGGCATCTGATGGCAACGGCCAAAGTCGACGATCTCCGGCAAGCGCGCCATCGAGCCGTCGGGATTGGTCAGTTCGCACAACACGCCGTAAGGCTTAAGCCCCGCCAACCGCATTAGATCCACCGTCACTTCGGTGTGACCAGCGCGCTCCAACACCCCGCCTGGACGAGCCTTTAACGGAAATACATGGCCGGGTCGGCGTAAATCGTCCGCTTTGGCATCGTCCGCAATTGCCGCTTGCACAGTCCGTACCCGGTCGGCCGCCGAGACGCCGGTAGTGACACCGTGAGCCGCTTCGATTGAGACGGTAAAAGCCGTACTGAAGCGACTGGAATTGTGCTCCGCCATCATCGGCAGCCCTAAAGAATGGGTTTTTTCTTCGGGCAAACAGAGACAAACGATGCCGCTACAATGCCGGATCAGCATAGCCATTTGTGGCACACTAAGGGTTTCGGCGGCAAAGATGAGGTCACCCTCGTTTTCGCGCGCCTCGTCATCGGTGACCAACACCCCCTGCCCTCGACGCAAAGCGGCTAACGCGCATTCCACGCGTTCGTTCGCATCGCCGAACGGGGTCAATAAAGTCTGATTCATGGTAAAACTCCTAATAAGTTATGGAAGCACCAGAATCAGGGCTGAAAGATAATTTTTACGAGCAAAAGCAAGCCTTCCGGACACGAAAAAGCGTGTGGAATACTTGGCGCCGTTCTCTTTCATCCGGACTATAACCGTCGGCTCTGGCGTCTCACCAGATCTGCTGACCCACATTCTCAACAACAGAGATTGCGGCGCTCGCGGGCTCCCCGGGAGAAACCCGAGATACCGCCGGTGGGGAATTCCGCCCCGCCCTGAGTACAAGCCCGGCCATTTAATGAAAAACAGGCCAGGGCGTCAAGTTAAACAGCCCTTGACGGATTGAGTTGCCGATCGGAGCGAAGACTTAATCCACCACGCATTTCGAACGTTCCTCCATCCCTGTACGCATTGCACGCCGATGTTTACGGGCCACAGCTCCTTTCCTCTCGTGGTTATATTAGAAGTTATAACTGCAACCTTGCCAATCGCTGTAGGCCTATCGAAGCCGGGGCGCCGAAGGTTTTGCGGAATTCGTGGCTGAAATGGGCTGAATCGGTGAAGCCGGTGGCGTGCGCGGCAGTGGTGAAGTTGTGGCCGCGGATGATCTCGCGGATAGCTTGGCGCATCCGGCTCCAGCTGCGGTAACGCCGAAATGGTACGCCGATTTGTTCGGTAAACAGATGCTGAAAACGTGACGGCGACAAACCGGCTTGCCTGGCCCAGGTCGCGACCGGCGTTAGGTCGTCGCCGTGTGCGGACAGATGATCGACGATGTGGGTCAGGCGCGGATCGATGACAGCAGACTGGGCGCGGCGCTTGACGTAACCCAATAAATCCAGCAGCGGTTCCGTGGTCCAGTCCGGCTGGTAGCGGTCTTCGTACAAGTCGCGCATGAAACGAAGTTCGCCGCCGTTGCCGACCAAGGCGCCGTCCAGCGCCCGGCTGTTGTTGATTAGCGGCTTGAAGGCATCGGCGCCGGCAATGGTCGGTTCAATATACAGCACGGTAATCGGCTCGCCGCCGACATCCAGTTCATGCAACACCCCGGCCGGGATGACGGCGGTGCGGCACCATAGCCAATCGCCGCCGTGCAGACGCAGGCGGAATTTGCCGTAAAGGCCGGCCAGAAAGACCGGCGCGCCGTGCTGGTGGCTGGCGTTGTAGTACAGCGGGCCGGTGAAATAGGTACGGCCGTCGCGGATATCCCAGAGCGCGTCGAACCGGCTGTCGCCGAGCGCAGCACGTTCGTACAAGCGCGGTGTTTGCGTCATTGTTTAAACTCCTCTTCGCCGTTAGCCGCGCAGTCTAGCCCAAAGCGGACAGCGTGGACAATCTTGGCTACGCCAGCCTTTATCTATAAACAACCCGACGAGGAAAACCATGATTACGCAAAACCCCAAATCCACCGCCAATCTGATTTTGCTGAGCTTTGGCGGACTATGTCTGCTCATCGCATTGGCCATCGCCTGGGTGCTAGGCGTTACGCTGTTTTTTCCGGACGGCGCGTTCGCCGGCCAATTGGCGGAACGCGACGACGTCATCCGCGCCCACGTCGATTACCTGATGATGGCGCAGTTTCTGTTGATCTTTTTCCTGGGATTCAGCCAATATGCCATCAACCCGCCACTGTGGCTGGTAGCGGCCTGTTGCTTCGGTGCATTTTTTAATCCGCTGGCCTTCTTGATCAGAGGCCTGACGCCCAAGGCCGTCGAAATGGTTCCGGTCGAACCGCATTTTCCGCTACAGGCGATGCTGAGCTTTTCGTTGACCACGATCGGTTTTCTCGGCGCTATCGTGCTGATCGCCCGGGCGGCGTGGATGGCTCATTTGTCGAAGAACTGAATGCTGTTATCCATAACCGAAGCCAGGCGACTAGCCGTCGTGCGATTTACGGGCCGTGCGCCGTAATTCTTGCGAGGTGCGTCCGAACACATTCAGGGAACTGCGGCACATTTTTTCCGCGGAACCAAACCCCACATCCCTGGCAATTTGTTCGAGCGGCTCCAGGGTTTCTTCGATTCTGGGCCGCGCGACGTCCAGCCTAAGCCGCTCGATGGCTTTGGCCGGCGTCATGCCGGTGGCGTTAAAAAAAGTCCGGCTGAATTGGCGCGGACTGATGCAAGCCACTTCGGCCAGGCGCTCGACGGATAACGATTCGCGGAGATGGTCGCGGGCATAACAAAGTACGTCTCTTACCCGACCGGAGGTTGGCGTGATGTCCAGGACGGCCGAAAATTGCGATTGGCCGCCCAAGCGGCGATGGTAAACCACCATGTCCTTGGCAACGCTTTTTGCAACCGAGGAACCGAAATCGTCTTCGATCAGCATCAACGCCAAATCTATGCCGGCGGTCAATCCGGCCGCCGTCCAAATATTGCCCTGTTTTATGAAAATCCGGTCTATATCGACCAACACTTTCGGATAGTGCGATTGCAATAATCCCGCATAACGCCAGTGGGTGGTCGCTCTACAGCCATCCAACAAGCCGGCGGCGGCGAGCAGAAAGGCGCCGGTGCAAACGCTAACGACGCGGTTGCCCCGGCCGGCGTTCTCCGCAAAAAACGCCTTAGTTAAGGCATTCAAACCGTAGACATGGGCCGTCGGGCCACCAACCGCCACGACAGTGTCATGGTCGCCCACTTCGGCGAATTTTTCGGTCGCTATACTCAAACCGGCTCGGTCTAGGATTGCGCCGCCCTTCGCCGATACCACGCTGAATTCGTAATGGCCGCCGTAAAGTTCGTTGACCAGGTTAAATGCCGAGCACGGGCCACTTAAATCGAGTAATTCGAATTCCGGATAGACGAAGAAAATAATTTTTCGCTTCATTGATGTTAAGCCGCTACGAACTTACCTGCTTCCATAATAAGGCTCACGCCGGTATGCAGTGAACCGTGCCGCCTGGATAATCACGGAAACGGCACTGTCCATTTGGGTTAATGGTTGACTTGAACCTGTTTGGTATAAGCTGCGATTGCGCCTCGGCTATATTCCTGGATCATATCGGCGATCAAACTCGAATATTTTTCGGCGATCGCCTGGCCGGCATTTTCAATCGTGCCTGGTCCAAGCGGCGGATGCGGATCGTATTCGACGACCAGGTTGGCCAATTGAGCGAATTCGCATCCCAAAGCCACATCCGCCACCATCAGCGCGGCTTCGAAGCTGCCGATGCCGGGTCTTGCGGTATAAAGATTGCCATCGACCACAACGCCACTACCGCTGGTCACCACTTCCGACGCACCCAGCTTTTCCAGCAACGGTAGCGAATTAAGACTGGTCGTCACCCGCTTGCCTTGCAAAAGACCGGCAGCCCCCAACAAAACCACGCCATTGCAAACGCCGATCAGGTATTTAGCTTGGCGGCCTTGCTTGACCACGAAGGCGATGACCTCGGGATCGTTGCTGGTTTCCGGTGCCAACATCGGCACGGCAAGCACGTCCAGCGTTTCCGGACAGTCTGAAAACGTGGTGGTCGGCTGGGTCCACCAAGCCGGGAAGCCTTCCACCAAATCGAGCGTTTTCCACAGCAAATGGATTTCGGCGCCAGGACAGAAACCGAAAACAGCCTGAACCCCGACCATATCCATCGGCAGGAACCCCGGCCCAATCACGATACCAACCCGAAACGGCCGGGTACCCGGAGGAGACACGGCTTGCGCGAAGCGTTGATAGGAAGGAAGCGGCTGAGAATGGCTGTTTTGCATCATCTGTACTCCAAAAAGTTTAGGGATTGCGGGGCGATGTCGCCCATGCGCATGATGACAAATCCACCTCAATGTCTAAATGACATAAAAACCGCAATTTAGGACATTCCGCACCGAAAGGGCCAGGGTTAAGAAATGGGAACGAGCCCGAGCGGCCGCATCCAGTGGGTAAGCACATGACTAATGCGCGGGTAAACCAAATTGCCGTCTCGCACTTGGCTTATCGATCCGTGGTATCTGGGAGTGTCACGCTTTCGCCAGTTCGATGAGCTTGCAAACCGTTCGCCAATTGCGGCCGGTCATCGCCACACCAAGACGCTTTTCGGCCTGGGCCGCCAGTTTCGAGCGGCCGATACCTTCCGGCGCATGCAGGTAGAGCACCTGATCGATCAGGCTAAACCGTTCGTTGTCTTTCTGGATTGCGGCCAGCGCCGCCAGGTCGGGGTTGGCCGGCGCGGACAGCAAAAAATTCAGGTGTAAGTTATTGGGCAGGGTCTCCGCGTCGGGAAAGGGATTGGCACGCACGGCCTGTTCCAGTTCCGCCAATTCCAGCACCCGCAATAGTGGCTCGAAACCGTGGCGTTTGTTTATTTCCGCCACGATTCGCGACGAAAGGAATCCGACGTTCTCCTCGTGGCTGCGAAATACCGCATTGCCGCTTTGGATATAGGTTTTGACGTCGCCGAGGCCTAGGCTTTCGAAAATGGCAACCAATGTCGGCATCGGCAGGATGTGTTTCCCGCCGACGTTGATGCCTCCGAACAATGCGATATAAGTTTTCATGCTATTACCGAGTTCCGCTGCCTGTTGGAATCAGCATTTAGCTTTCTTCAATTGATCTTTTTGGCCGTCGGTGACTTGACTTTACGCTGGTTACGTTGAGCCCGCCGCGCGGCATCGTAAGAGCGCCGTGCCCAGATAGCGGCTTGATCGCGGTCTTCCATAAACTCGGCCGGCGCTTGGTAATAGGACATTTTCGCCATTTTGCCTTCCCGCTGATATTCGAATGGCGCAAGCCCCTGTTCCTCGAAAAACTTGGCATTTTCAGCATCCGCCTTGAGATACAACGTGTCGTTGGCCACCAAGGCAAACATCAAGCTATCGTGGTAGACGCCATAACCCCCGAACATCTTGCGGATCTGAATGCCGCCGAACAGTTCGAACACTTCGGGCAAATAGGCGATAAATTCGCTCATCGAAATACCTTATTGCTGGATGATGGCAAAATTGGGAACACTCATAAAACCCGTTTTGACGGTGGACCGCTAATCCAAAAAGTTTTACTCATTTCTTCCGCAATAAATATCCAGAATAGGCCACAAACTCTTGTCCATTGATGGTCTCCAGCCGAACGGTTTCCTGCATGCCTCGTCCCAATCCCAGAATGACGGCTGCATTTTCCGATACCGGTGCAATTGGAAAAGTCAAGTTATTCATGTCGAAAGCGGGGATGGAATACTCCAACATCAAAAAACCGTCCCGTTCGCGTAGCGCGCATTTTTCCGGAACCATCGCCTCGCCTTCGGCGAGATTCACGATCTCGTACTCGCCCAAGCGGCTGCGCATGGATTCCGGAATCGGTACGGGTTGGATTTTTTCGCCCAGCACAAAGGTTTCGCCTTGCCAATGGGCCAGCGCCAGATCATGTCCGTCGACATGACGCACCGACACGCCAACTTCCGCCAGCTGCTTGGGTTGTATCGGTAGCAAACCCAGCAGTTTGTAGCGAATGCCGAATTTGCCGTCGTCTCTGCCGACCAAATCCAGGCTTTTACCGTTCAGTTCGGTGGCCAGGGTATCGCCATCCGCAGTTAATTGGATATAGCCGAGCGCCGTTGCATATTGCCCGGCTGCCGATTGTTGCTCTTGCGGGCTTAAGCCGCGGGTTTCGATTTCAGGCGTTTCGGCGTCATCCGGCAAAGGCTGGCCGGCTTTTATCGCAACCGCGAGTTTTAGCGCCTTATCGGTAACTTTGTCGATCAAGTCGCCGGTGGGCGGAGAATTCGCCAGCACGACCACACCGAGCTTGTGTTCCGGCACCACCGTCAGCAGGCTACGGTGAAAAAGTGTTGCTCCGCCGTGTGCGGCCACATCGCCGATACCGGGCTTGTTGGTCAAGAACCAACCCAAACCGGTTTTGGTACCGACATCCAGCGCCACGTCCTGGTTTTGCTGGCGTAGCATTTCATGCAGGGTTTCCGGCTTCAATATGGGCCGGCCATTGGTTTTGCCGTCCGCCAAGACCATGGCGATAAAACGGCTCAAGTCCAAGACATTCGCGTTCAAGCCGCCGGCCGGCATATCGCGCAGTGCTACTTCCGTCTTTTCCTGATCATTCTTATAGGCTTTCGAGGCCAGTTTTCCCTCGATGCCGAGCGAAAATGCCGCATTCGTCATACCGAGCGGTTTTAACAGCTGCTGGTCGGCATAACTGCTGAAATCCTGGCCGGTAAGCTGTTCCAACATCGTCCCTAACAAGGTGATGCCCAGATTCGAATAGGCCCAGATACGATTGGGCGGATAGGCGGCGTATTCGTCTTTCAGCGGGTCGACCAGTTGATTGAACGCTACTGGATGCTTAGTCCACATGCCATTCCCCCTATCGCCCGGTAAACCGGAGTGATGGCTCATGATATTGCGCGGTGTTATCGGCCCGGCATCCGGGAAGCGGCTTTTGATGGCGAAATTCGGCAGATAGGTTTGTAGAGGTCGATCAATATCCAGTTTGCCCTGCTCCGCCAGTTGCATCACCAGCGTATCGGTGAAGAGCTTAGAGATGGAGCCGGTTCGATAAACCGTTTCCGGTGTCGCGGCTATCTGCTTGGCTTGATCGGCATAACCGAAACCTTGGGACCAGACGACCTGCTGATCGTCCACCACGGCGATACTCAAACCTTCCACGTCCTGTTCGGACATTTCCTGCTCGATCAGCCAAGTCAGATGAGTCTTGAGGTAA
This sequence comes from Methylomonas koyamae, assembly GCF_001644025.1. Taxonomy (GTDB): domain Bacteria; phylum Pseudomonadota; class Gammaproteobacteria; order Methylococcales; family Methylomonadaceae; genus Methylomonas; species Methylomonas koyamae_A. Next base: position 1,471 of record NZ_LUUK01000030.1, on the reverse strand, counting down.
CCGTAATCGCCGTGTGCTACGGCATCTGGCTTTAACGGAGGAGAAACGGCACAGCCGTTGAGTAAAAGCAAAATCGCGCTTAAACAAGTCAAATAGGTTTTCATCTGATCCTTGAAGAGGTGATCGTCAATTGATTGGCCAGCAAGATTACAAGCCGTGGGTTTGGTGCTTTGAAGCTGTTACCAGAGCTGATTTTGGTAGGTGGATGGTATTAGGCGAGCCCATTGTAGTCAAACGTTTTAACAGTGTGGCCTTGAGCCTGCAAGAAGGTAGCCTTACTGAACCGCAGTGCGAAGGCCTCACTCTGTTGTCACCCGGCTATGCACCGGATTCAAAGTCGGCAGCGGCGACGCCCATCATATGGTCGACGAATCGGCGGACGACGCACTGTATCTGGAAATCGGCGACCGCACTATGGACGACCAAGTCGTCTACCCGGACGACGACTTGCAGGCGGCGTTCATCGATAATAGCTTCCACTTCACCAATAAGGACGGCGGCCATATTGAGCACTTTGAAATTTTTCACCGCCGAAGCTCGTAACATCAGCACATTAATTAGCAGAGGCTTATGGGTAATCAGGTAATATTTTGCCTTGTCCTTAGCGCAAAGGATAATTTGCTGCGCCTTACAAAACACTTTATTGACATCCTCCTCGCCCTAAAGAACGAGGATTCCTACGGCGCTCAGGCGGTAATCGCATGAGTCGCTTCGGTGGGTTCTTGGCCCGACGCCCCAACCCGCAGGCGAAGTCTCTGCACAAGCTAACCGGGCGTGTCCCGCCCTTAAAACATTGATCGCGCCGACAAGATCGGCGTTTTCCTCGAAACCGCATTCCACGCACTCGAACCGCGCTTGGCTCAGCCGATTCTCTTTGGCGATATGGCCGCAGCACGGGCAAGTCCGGCTGGTGTTCCGGGGTGGTACGGCAATGAGTTGCCCGCCATTCCAAGCCAGTTTGTAGTCCAACTGGCGGCGGAACTCATACCAACCTTGGTCGAGGATGGCTTTATTCAGGCCGGATTTGGCCTTGACGTTTTTGCCCGGTGTTTCGGTTGTGCCTGATGCAGACTTGGACATGTTCCGCACCTGCAAATCCTCGATACACACCATCGCGTGGTTTTTGCTGATCGTGGTCGTGGCTTTGTGCAGGTAGTCGCGTCGGGCATTGCCGATACGGGCATGGATTTTCTGGACATTGGCTTTCGCCTTTTTCCAGTTGTTGCTGAACTTCTGTTTGCGGCTCATGGCTCGCTGCGCTTTCACCAAGGCTTTCTCTTGGCGTTTGAAGCTATTGAGCGGGGCGAAATGGCTGCCGTCGCTCAGGGTGGCAAACCGGGCAATGCCCATGTCGATACCGACGATGCCGGTCGATGGATGCACCGGCGTTTCGACTTCACGCTCGGTCTGGATCGAGGCGAACCATTTGCCCAGGTTAAAGGACACCGTGACATTTTTCACAGCCCCCAAC
>NZ_LUUK01000029.1 GCF_001644025.1 Methylomonas koyamae | reverse complement strand
AGCAGATTGGCATTGATACCGTGTTCCAGCGCAACCTTGGCAACCGATATGCCCGGTTGCAAGCAAACTTCCACCAACTCCCGTTTCGCTTCCGGATCATAAAGACATCGGCCGTTTCGCCCGTGCCCGACGATTAATGGCCGCGATAATCGAGTACTGTGACTGTGCTCCTTCATAGGTGTCCACCTCATTACACCTCATTATAAGTGGACACTATCTTCACTCCTTTCGAGGAACTGACATAGATGCTGTCTATAGATCGCTTACTGTGTTTTTACAAAATAAAATTGACTTTCCAGTAGGCTTCTGGCAAGACTTTTTATGTGCATGGGATGGTTAGGATTTGAGTTGTCTAGCCGTTCAAATTTGTGAGTAGTATAGTAATTGCTGATTTAGACAATCCTAATCATTGCGTTGGAAAGCCTTGAAACGGGTAACGATGCCCTGAAGAAGCTTTCGATAAAGAGTGACTCTCCTCGGAGTTATGAGCGGGTTGACAAAATTTATTTATTGAATCAGACAATTCTATTTTTTAGAAGTTTATTTGTTTCCGTCAAAATAACTCATCCAGCTTGGATGATTTTATCAAAAGCTCAGATCCCAATTTGGTTAAATGTCCATAATCAAATTGCATGGGCATTTGGTCGGATGCCCAAACTTTCCAAGTTGGCTCGCTCATGATTTTATATACCGACAAGTAGCTCACGCCTCTTGGTAAAAGGGCTCTCAAAAACTCGTTGTCAACTTCTCTTGGGCTTGTATTGCGATATTTATTTAAGTATTCTGACTCATTTTCATTGTTAGCTAGGGCTTTGGCTAATATTCTTGGTAGTGGTTGATAATATTCGTTGATTGGTCCAGAAATAATCACTTGGTTCGCAAATTTCGTTAGCCAGTCAGCGGTGGTAATTGCTGCTGAAATATCTTGTTTTTGCCATCTTCCGGATATGATAATGGTATCAAAAAAATGTTGTTTTGATAGGTATTCAGTAAATATAAAGGTAATTAAATCAGTGCAGCGTTTTTCTCCAGTACTATTTAGTACGGGTTTGCAGCCTGACGCGGACGCCTGAAGAAAGTTTACTTCTGGAAATGTTGAGTTTAGGCCTGGCCATAGGTGTGCTGCGTGGCTGTCGCCAATTAGAAGAACGTTTTTCTTGTTCGAGGAAACTGCTAAGCATTCGTCAATGTTGTATTTATCGAATGAATTGTAGTTTGATGTGAGGAAGCATTTACCTGCGCGCGTATCGGTGTCAGCGTCGTAATCCAAAACGGTAAGAACATCAAATACCCTTTGCGGGTAGTTGTAATATTTTTCACTAACAGAACTTAGAAAAAGAGAAGCTGTTGAAAATATTAGCATTGTAACTAGTGCTAGAGCAAGTGTGGGGTTTGCTTTTAACTTGTAGGGACTCTTTCGGAATGGTTGTTCTACGTATTTCCAGGAGATGGCTGACAGTGCCAAGCAAACGATGATAAGTAGTAGGTTTTGCAAGTAACTCTGTGGCTCGTGGATTTGTTTGACAAATACTAGAACAGGCCAGTGCCATAAATAAAGAGAATATGAGATTATTCCTATTAGACGAAAGATTTTGAAAGAAAGAGTTTTTCGCACCACCGTTTCTCTTAGGCTGCCAGTATAAATGATCAGTGCTGTGCCCAGGCATGGTGGTAATGCGGATATTCCAGGGAATGCCGTTTCTTTCGAGTATGTGGATATGCTGAATACTAATGCGGTAAGTCCTAGTAATGATAATCCTTCAATTTGCCATTTGTTCTGAATTCGTGGCCAAGCTCCTATTCCAAGAGATGCGCCAATCAATAACTCCCATGCACGGGACTGAACTAAATAGAATGCGTTAACTGAATTGATTTTTATCGCGTGCTCGGAATATACAAGGCTCGAAATTAGTGTGATGAGTATAATATTTTTTTGAATTGAAAGGCTAAGGTTTCGTATTAGATATATTAGTGGTGGGAAAAATACGTAATATTGCTCTTCCACTGAAAGTGACCATGTGTGCAGAACCGGGTTTGATTCCATTTTATGGTCGAAGTATCCATTTAGATCGGAGAAGAATATATTTGAAACAAAGAAAATTGACGATACAATACTTTTTCCGGTGTACTCTGATTCGGATGGAAATTGAAGAAAGAAGGAGGCTAGGATGCAGCAAAAAAATACGAAGAAAAGAGCGGGGAATATCCTTCGGATACGCCTATGATAAAAATCTAATATTGAATAGTTGTTTTGCAGGATGTCGTTGTAAATTATTGATGTAATTAAATATCCGGATATTACAAAGAATATATCGACGCCAACGTATCCGCCTGAGAAGTACTTTCCGAAATTGTAATGAAATAATATAACGGATACTACCGCAATTGCTCTAAGGCCATCTATGTCGCCTCTGTATTTAGTGATATTCATTTTGATTTATTTGTTGAGTATTCTTTCAAAACTATTCGAGCTGGCTAAGAGGCAGCCAGATTTTTAGGTATCTATATTTTTGGCTTCAAAAATATCTGTGAATTCTGGCACAGGAGGCCTGGGAAGTCTAGGCGATAGCAACAGTGCGTGTGTTAGAGTATTTTGTAGTTAGGTCAGTAGATAAGTGATGTATCCAGTTACTGTTCTTGAAGCCAAGATACTATCAAATTATTTCAGCATTAGCAGGTTGTTAAAAAAGACACTTGGTGAAAAAAATTCTCAAAAACCCACTAGTTTGTCGTTAAAAGCCACTTGACTGCAACGAACAATCAATGGCTTACAGGGTTTTGTTTTGCGGGAAATGCGTTTTTGGGGTAAAAGTGGAGCAGATTTTTAAATTTCAACAGCCTGTTGGACGAAGCCGCTAACTCGGAGAACATCCCGATTGGCAGGTAGTTCATAAAATGTAACCTCACGCCCTCTTTAAGAGGGGACATTCCACGACGAATCATGAGGTTACGCGTCAATGACACCATCATCCGAATCCCCTTTCAAGCAAAACTATCAAAGCCATCTTAAACACCTCAAGCTTAAAGGGTTACAGCCCAAGACGATATAGGCCTATGCCCGTGCGATTCGCCGCGTTGGCGAGTATTTCGATGAACAAATCAATGATCTGACCGAACAGCAGTTGACCGATTATTTCACCGATTTGCTGGCGTCGCACTCCTGGAGCTCGGTTAAGCTCGATCCGTACGGCCTCAAATTTTACTACGCCCATGTGTTGCGCAAGCCTTGGGTGGCGCCTAATCTGATCAAGCCGCCCAGGGTCCAGCGTTTGCCGGACATCGTGACCGTGGCAGAAGCGCAGCAGCTCTGTTCGGCTACCCGTACGCTGAGTTATCGCGTGTTCTTTTTCACGCTTTACAGTCTGGGTCTGCGTCTCGGCGAAGGCTTGCGGCTGCAAGTGGGCGATATCGGCGCCGAACGCCGACGCGTGCATATCCGCGACGCCAAGTGCAATAAGGACAGGCTGGTGCCTTTACCGGCGGCAACATTGGATTTGCTGCGCCGATTCTGGCAGATCCACCGCAACCCAGTCCTGCTGTTTCCCAATCGCCACGGCGGCTTGAAAGGCGCCGGCCAGGCGACCACGCCACTGGATCGCGGCGGCGTGCAAGTCACCTTGCGCCAAGTAGCGTAAGACTGCCATGCGCCGTTAGCACACGAGGGCCGAGCCCCGAGTGCAACATGGAGAAACCGGTTATGTAAGCGAAATTTCCAACTGACCCAAACCGGATATCGGGCATTTCGCGCCGAGGCCTTTGTTCGGCCTCAATCCTGAGCAAAATGCCGTTAAAATGGCTAAATTCCAAGCAGGATAACCGCCATCACGATCACTGCGGTCTGTTTTTTGAAAGCAACGTCATAAATAGACCTCAGCCGCCCAAAACACCGAAAAGCTATTTTCTTATATTAAAGAGACCCACCGAATACCGGGCTTGTCCAACCATCGGTTCAGATGGTGGCTTCGCGCGTTGCGCTCGCACCATCTAAACTTATTCGTTAGGTTTTTTTTATGCCCCGGAGTTACGGATTCTCTAGACGACTATACGATTAGGCAATCAAACAAGGAGATTGCCGATGACAGAGTCACCCTTATCCGAAGCCACGCTGACCATCGCGCAGCGGCGATGGCTTGAACATTTCAAACAGCAGCAGCACTCAGGCTTGAGCATGGCGGCTTACGCGCGTCAACAGGGTTTGGCGATTAGCACGTTCTACGCGATGAGTCAGCGTTTGTCGGCTTGGGCGGCATCAGGTGCTTGGCCACAGCGACCATTGTTTCAAGCAGTCGCATTGGTTGAAGCAAAACCGCTTGCGTCTGGCCTGCTGACGTTAACGTTCGATTTGCCGGGCGATTTGCGTTGCCAGGTTAGTGCAGATGTAGCGACGGGCGCGGCGCTGTTACAGGCACTGGCTCGGCAAGCCTCATGATGCGGCCTCGGGATGAGCGCCTGTCGGTCTATGTCTGTACTCAGGCGATGGATTTCCGCAAGGGTATGGCCAGTCTGGCGGTGCTGGTGGGGGCGCAGTTGGGCTTGAATCCGTTTACGAAGAGCTTGTATGTGTTCCGCAACCGCTCGGCGACGGCGGTGAAACTGTTGTATTGGGAGCGCAACGGCTTTTGCTTGTGGCAGAAACGCTTGGAGCAGGAACGATTTTGTTGGCCCAAGGGGAATGCTTCCGGTACGCTGGCGTTGACGCCGCAGCAGTTGAATTGGCTATTGGAGGGCTATGACATCAACCGGATGATGCTGCGTAAGACGCTGGATTTCAAGTCGGTGATTTGATATTTTGCCATTGCGTTTCAATGGCTTATGGGTTTTCCATGCGGTATAATAGGCCCCCATGGAAACCGATCTGAAACTGCCCGACGAGATGGATGCGCTACGCCGTTTAGCCGTCGATCTTGCCACGGAACTTGCGCAGTTGAAATCGGATTACAGCACGGTGTTGGGCGAGAACGCCGTTTTGCAAGAGCAGATCAATCTGCTGCTGCACAAGCGATTGGGTGCCAACAGCGAAAAATACCGCGCCGAGCAAGCCGATCTGTTCAACGAAGCGGAAGCCTATGCCGAGGAAGGCGGCGAAGCCGAAAACGAGGACGTCGATTCCGCGACCGTAGAAGAACTCGCCGAAACAACGACCGCGACCGAGCCCACGGGACCCCGCAAACCCTTACCTGCCGAACGGCCCCGCGTCGACATCGTCCACGACTTGCTCGAAGAGCAACGCTACTGCGCCGAAGGCCATGCCTTAAAAGTCATTGGCGAAGAGGTTTCCGAACGACTGGACATCATCCCGGCCAAGGTGCAAGTGTTGCGCCATATTTGCAAGAAGTACGCTTGCCCTTGTTGTCAGGCATACGTCAAAACCGCACCCTTGCCGCTTCAGCCGGTTCCCAAGAGCAACGCCTCGTCCGGCCTTCTGGCCTATGTCGCCGCCAGCAAATTCGTCGACGCCTTGCCGCTCAATCGGCAGAGCAAGCAGTTTGCCCGGATCGGCGTCGAATTGAACCGCGCCACCTTGGCGACCTGGATGATCCGCAGCGGCGGGTTGATTCAGCCCTTGATCAATTTGTTCGAAGAACATCTGCTGAATTATCCGGCGCTGCAGATGGACGACGACCCACAGGGATGTGGGAAGTGCAGAAAATGCAGGAGCATTTTTCTGCCCCGACCCTGCAGGTCCTCAAAGAGCCCGACCGCGCGGCCGAAAGTCAGTCGTACCTCTGGGTCAGGCGCGGTGGCCCGCCCGGCCAGCCGGTGGTACTGTTCAACTACGCGCCCAGTCGCAGCCAAGCCGTTGCCGACCAACTGCTGCAAGGCTTTTCCGGCACCGTTCAAACCGACGGTTACACCGCCTATGCGGCCGTGTGAGCCAAAAATGGTTTGCGCCACGCCGGCTGCTGGGCGCATGCCCGGCGCTACGTCGATGAAGCGCTGAAAGCCACCGGCAAAGGTCAACCCAAAGCCGGCAAGGCCAGTAAAGCCTTAGGCTTCATCCAAAAGCTTTATCGTATCGAGACACAGATCAAGCATCTGCCAGCGGCGGATAAATACCGCATCCGCCAGGAACAGGCTGTGCCGTTATTAAACGAGATCAAGGTCTGGGCCGATGTATCCTTAACTCAAGTCGCCCCGACCAGCCTGATCCAAAGCCTTGGCTTATTTGGGCAAGCAATGGGCCTCGCTCACCGTCTACTGTGAAGACGGCCGGCTGGACATCGACAACAACGCCGTGGAACGCGCCATTCGTCCTTTCGTGATTGGTCGCAACAACTGGGTTTTTTCCGATACCGTGGGCGGCGCCAAAGCCAGCGCCAACCTCTACAGCCTGATCGAAACCGCCAAACTCAACGGATTGGAGCCTTATCGCTATCTGCAGCCTATTTTTACGGAACCGCCCAAAGCTCAGACGCTTGCAGACATCGAGAAACTGCTGCCTTGGGCTGTCGATCCGGCCTATATTAACGGATTGAAGTGAGCGGGGTAGATGGGGTTTATGGATCGCTTACCGAAAGGCCGTATCAATAGGCGATTCCTGTTGTGCCATGGAAGGCTTGTACGCTTATCAGTTTGGCATGATACCTGTTTGGACAGGCAAGAGGTTGACTTCAACGCTCAAGCGTCGGTACTCAACACTCTAACATTTCTTCCTGATAGTGGACGATCTCTGATGTGTTCGAATGGCGTCGTTGATTGTTGCCGCTAAAGCATTGGGTCTTATGATTCGACCTTTTGGGGTCTATCGATAAGTCGATTAAAAACGGTAGCTGAGCCTGTATGTCGCCTATCAGTTTTAATACGGTTTCTTGTTGGTTTGGGAGTAATTCTCCTTTAATCAATTCGCTGGACATCATAACCTCCGAATTTAGAAAGAATTTGGCGTTTGCCGTTTTGAAATGAGTCCGAGGAAATAATAGGCGTTAGATATTCTGGATAAAAAACGCTGCGAAGCAATGCTGGGCATTGTTCAAAAATGACGAATTCCGTGGACTCGACACGGAGTATAGCGGAGGAAGTGCCAATGTCGTGGAAAACGCGAAAAGCAATTCGACAGGGTCTGGGTTGACCGGCCGCGATTGGGTTGCGCGGATCACAGGTAGGTGGGGTCGGCCTGTAAGACAAGGCTTACCTAAATGTACTTTGGTCTAATGTTGCTTGCTTTACCGACTCCGTAAACTGTGACGCAAGTTTAATCATTCAGGAGTTAAATTCATGCAAGTCGTAAAATCACTTCTGCTGGCCGGCGTTGTTGTGTTGTCCGCAGCCAGCGTATCGGCGGTCCAAGCGAGTACCGTTTTAGCGCCGGCTTCGGCAACCGTGATCAACCATTCAGTTGCGGACGGTTCGTTTCAGGACGTTTACAGCTTTGCGATCGACAACGCGTATAGCGCCTACAACTTGTCCGGCGCTTTGAGCTTTCAATCCATACAAACCGTGGTCAGCTTGACTAGCGATTTTGCTTCACCGTTGGTGACCAGTACCACTGGCGTCGCCAGCGCTAGTGTCGAGCTGCTGGATTCGTCCGCTGCTCTCGTTGCGACCGGTTCGTTGAGTTCTTTCTCGAGCCCGTCCGCGCCGACTTTGGTTTCTTTGCCGATCCCCGGTTTCCCGTCGTTTTATCAAGCATTGTTGACGACGTTCAATACCATTACGTTGAACAACGTCCCGGTAATCGGTGCGGGCAATTACTTCTTGAAAGTGCAAGGGTTGGCATTTAATAGCGGTACGTATACCGGTAGCTTGAGCGTATCGCCCATCGTGCCCGCCGCTGTACCGTTGCCGGGCGCCGCGTGGGCGTTCCTGACCGGTTTGTTGGGCGTATTGGGTGTACAACGCCGCCGTTTATTGAAAGCCTAGGCTTACACGTTGTTCCTCTCTAAAAGCCGGCATTATGCCGGCTTTTTTGTGTGCGGCATATTTTCGCTGGTTCACGGATTGAGCTGTGACGTAAGCGCCCCGCCGCCAAAAATCAACCTGTGCAAATCGAATGCGGTCTCGATGCAATCGAGCTTGTAGGCCTACCAAACCAACCTTCGGCAAATCGACGGGGTGGTCATCCGATCATCAAACCCCGCTTGGCGGTCGGCAAAATGACTTTCACGTCGCCGGAAACCCTCCGCAACCGATGGCTGAACGCCGAAACCTCGATTCCAATGAGGCTATCAACCTAAAAAGAGCAGTTTGGCGATGAAAAATTCCGTTCGTCCTGAGTTTGTCGAAGGGCGCGCGGGGTTTTTCATTCACCCGTTTGGCAAGTGTGTTGCGAGCCGTCCATGCTTCGACGTTGCTCAGCACGAACGGCCCGCAATACACACCAACTGCCCTTTTTAGGATCAAACCAATCTTCCGTCAATCGAATACGCCTCGATTTCAGCGAGGCCGCCAGAACCGATCAGCGACGAATCAAAGGTAGAGGCGGATGTTGGCTTGTTGTCATCGCTTTGCAATATGTAATTATCAAAATAGCCCGATGTTAAAGCCAAACCCATCGCAAGGCGGGGACGGAAAACTACGGGTCCGTTTTGTCGCGATAGCCGAGTTGCCATGCCGAGCAACTCTCACTAAGACACTAACGGAGACCCCGATGTAAACGAAGTCATTATTAGCCGCCGCCATCGCGGCCGCCGCTTTTTCCAACGCCGCCCATGCGTCGATCGCTTCCGGCGACCTGATCGCCATCGGCAGTTTGTCCGGCAGCGGTGCGGGCCTGAACGCCGATTTATCGGGCTTGACCGGCACCCTGGAAAACGGGGTTGCCGCGAATTATTTGGGAGGCATAGGCTCCGGATTGGCTTATGCCGGCGGCAATATTTTCATCGCCACGCCGGATCGCGGCCCGAATGCCGTCGCGTACAACAGCGGTTTGAACGATACCGTTTCGTACATTTCCAGATTTCAAACCGTGAGTTTGGACTTGAGCGCCAACCATTCAGGCACTGGCTTGGCATACAATTTGGCACCTAAATTGGTATCGACCACATTGCTGTCCAATGCCACAGCTTTGAATTATGGCGCAGGCGTCGGCAAGCAAGTCGGCGGTGTCACGCCGGTCGGCAATGGCGCGCCGGCTCTGAATGCGGCGAATAACACCTACTATTTCACCGGCAGATCGGATAACTTCGGTTCCGCCAATCCATTGACCGGCATTCCCGACGCTTCGTCCGCCAACGCCAGTAACGCCCGCTTCGATCCGGAAGGCGTTCGCGTTTCCAACGACGGCAAAAGCGTGTTTATTTCCGACGAATACGGTCCTTATGTTTATCAATTCGACCGCGCGACCGGCCAACGCATTCGCGTCTTCAACCTGCCGGCCAATTTGGATGTGGCGAAATTGAGTCCGGTCGGCAAAACCGAAGAAAGCAACACCAGCGGCCGCGTCGATAACAAAGGCATGGAAGGTCTGGCATTGACGCCCGACGGCAAAACCTTGGTCGGCATCATGCAGGCTCCTTTGTTGCAGGACGGCAAAAAGTCCGGCATCGACCGCATCGTGACCATCGACATCGCCACCGGCGCAACCCATGAATATGCTTATCAATTGACCACGGGTTCCGGCGTTAGCGAAATCGTTGCGATCAACGATCACGAGTTTTTGGTGGACGAGCGCGACGGTAGCGGCCTGGGCAATGGCGACAGCGCGGCGGTCAAGCAATTGTTTAAAATCGACCTTAGCGGGGTTACCGACATTTCCGCATTTTCAGGTAGTACCGCCGCTTTACAAGCCACTGCGGTGCCGAATACGCTGTTCTTGGATGTCGTGAAATCCCTGAATGCCAACGGTATCAGCAGCGACAAGATTCCGGCCAAACTCGAAGGCGTGTCCTTCGGTCGGGACATTACCGATGGCGGCGTGCTGTATCACACCTTGTTCGTCGCCAACGACAACGACTTTTTGCCTAACGTTGCCGGCACTAACCAGTTTTATGTGTTTGCGTTCGCCGATTCCGCGCTCAACTATCAGGCTCAGCAATTCTCGGCCGTGCCTGTGCCCGGAGCGGTTTGGCTGTTCGGTAGCGCGTTGATGGGCTTTGTAGGTCGTTCGGCGCGTAAAAACCGCTGCTGAGATCAGCTATTAACCCGGTATTTAAATACCCGTTGGCATCGGTTTTATCGGAGGGCGTGCCTTCATCTAGGGTTTGGACAGGTTCAGGACGAACGGTCAAGGCCGTAGGGTACGCACCGCGTA